>NZ_AP019536.1:1286301-1607876 GCF_018324385.1 Ferrigenium kumadai
TGCGGAAGAGCTGGCACGTTATGCGCTGACCATCGAGCAGCATTACGGCCGTGCCATGGATATCGAGTGGGGTAAGGACGGCGCGGACGGCAAGCTGTACATCGTGCAGGCGCGTCCGGAGACGGTGCAGGTACACGGCAAGGTGGATAGCCTGCGGCGCTACAGCCTGAAGCAGAAGTCCGATGTGCTGGTCAGCGGTCGCGCCATCGGCCAGAAGATCGGCGCGGGCCGCGTGTGCCTGGTGCCGGACGCTAGCCAGATGGAGCGCGTGCAGCCCGGCGACGTGCTGGTGACGGACATGACCGACCCGGACTGGGAGCCGGTGATGAAGCGCGCCTCCGCCATCGTCACCAATCGCGGCGGGCGCACCTGCCATGCGGCGATCGTGGCGCGCGAACTGGGCATCCCGGCGGTGGTCGGCACCAACGATGCGACCGACGTGCTCACGCACGGCAACGATGTCACCGTCAGCTGTGCCGAGGGCGACATCGGCAAGGTGTACCAGGGCAAGCTGGATATCGAGGTGCAGGACCTGGCGCTGGACAAGATGCCCGTACCGCCGCTCAAGATCTCGCTCAATGTGGCCAACCCGGAACTGGCGTTCGAGTTCAGTCGATTGCCCAATGCGGGCGTTGGCCTGGCGCGGCTGGAGTTCATCATCGCGCGCATGATCGGCGTGCATCCCAAGGCGGTGCTCGATTACCCGAACCTGCCCGCGGAGCTGAAGGTGCAGGTCGAGGCCAAGTGCGCGGGCTATGCCGGCCCGGTGGATTTCTACGTAGAGAAGATGGCCGAGGGCATCGCCACGCTGGCCGCGGCGTTCGCGCCCAAACCGGTGATCCTGCGCTTCTCCGATTTCAAGTCGAACGAATATTCCAGCCTGCTTGGTGGTTCGCAGTACGAGCCGACCGAGGAGAATCCGATGATCGGCTTCCGCGGCGCGTCGCGCTACATCGCTGACAGTTTCCGTGCATGCTTCGCGCTGGAATGCCGCGCGGTGCGCAAGGTGCGCGACGAGATGGGACTGACCAACCTCGAGGTGATGATCCCCTTCGTACGCACGCTGGAAGAAGGGCGGGGCGTGATCGCCGAGCTGGAGAAGAACGGCTTGAAACGCGGCGAGAACGGGCTGCGCGTGATCATGATGTGCGAGATCCCTTCCAACCCGCTGCTGGCGGATCAGTTCCTCGATATCTTCGACGGCTTCTCCATCGGCTCCAACGACCTGACGCAACTGACGCTGGGCATAGACCGCGATTCCGGCATCGTGGCGGGCTCGTTCGACGAACGCAACCCCGCGGTGCTGGCGCTGATCGGCATGGCGATCCAGGCCTGCCGCAGGCGCGGCAAGTACATCGGCATCTGCGGGCAGGGGCCGTCCGACCATCCCGACCTGGCGCAGTGGCTGATGGAGCAGGACATCGAGGCGATCTCGCTGAATCCGGACACGGTGGTGCAGACCTGGTTGCATCTCAGCGAGCAGGCGAAAAAGGCGGGGTAAAGCCGGTTTGGCGATATTTTTATCGGGAGACAGGCATTTTCCTTGACGTGCTAACCGATTTCGCTATAATGCGCGCCCTCTGTAAGGCTGATAGGCAGCCTTGCATACCTTGCTCCACCGCACCGCATGGCGGGGGGCTTTAACCGTAAGGAGATGTAATGCGACACTACGAAATCGTGTTTATCGTGCATCCCGATCAGAGCGAGCAAGTGCCCGCGATGATCGAGCGTTACCGCACACTGGTCACATCCAAGGGTGGTCAAATCCACCGTCTGGAAGACTGGGGTCGCCGCCAGTTGGCTTACCCGATCCAAAAGATTCACAAGGCACATTACGTGCTGATGAATATCGAAAGCAACCAGGAAACTCTGGACGAGCTGGAGCACGCGTTCCGCTTCAATGACGCCGTTCTGCGTCATCTGACCGTCAAGACCAAGGCTGCTGTCACCGAACCGTCCGCAATGATGAAGGAAGAGAAGTCCCGTTCCGTGCCGACCGAAGGTGCCGCTGCTCCGGCTGAAGGCGCTGCAGCTTAAGGATTAGTGCGTAACCAGGTTGTCATCAGCGGCGAGTTGATCGCGCTGGAAGGTTTGCGATATACCCCGGCAGGGGTGGCGAGAGTGGCGTTGACGTTGCGCCACAGCTCCCAGCAGTCCGAAGCGGACGGTGTGCGGCAGGTGCAGTGCGAAGTCGATGCGCTGGCATTTGCCGGGGTGGCGGAGAAAGTCACCCGGTTCGCGATAGGACAGTCCGTAAAGGTTAGAGGATTCCTCGCCCAGCGGAGCATGCGCAGCCGGCAACTGGTTTTGCACATCAACGACATAATTTTGGAATAAGGAAACATCATGGCCCGTCCAGACAAAAAGAAAGATGACAAGAACAAGCGTTCTTCCCGCAACAACCTGTTCAAGCGCCGCAAGTTCTGCCGCTTCACAGTCGAGAAGATCGCGGAAGTGGATTACAAGGATGTGAACATCCTCAAGGAATTCATCACCGAAAACGGCAAGCTGATCCCGGCCCGCATCACCGGCACCAAGACACGCTACCAGCGTCAATTGAGCACCGCCGTGAAGCGCGCGCGTTTCCTGGCTTTGCTGCCGTACACCGACCTGCATTAAGGAGCAGAACATGCAAATCATTCTGATGGAAAAAGTGACCAACGTGGGTCAACTGGGCGATGTGGTCAAGGTCAAGAACGGCTATGCCCGTAACTTCCTGATCCCGCAAGGCAAGGCCAAGCGTGCAACTGCTGCCAACATGGCTGAATTCGAAGCTCGCCGCGCCGAGATCGAAGCGGCCGACAAGGCCAAGCTGGCCGATGCCCAGGCTCGCGGCGAGAAGCTGGCCGGCGTGACCGTTCAGATCGCTCAAAAGGCCGGTGTGGACGGCAAGCTGTTCGGTTCCGTCACCAACGCCGACATCGCTGCTGCTCTGACCGCTCAAGGCTTCGCCGTGGAAAAGGCGCAAGTGCGCCTGCCTAACGGCCACCTGAAGCAAATCGGCGACCATCCGGTCAGCATCGCGCTGCACACCGATGTGGTCGTGGACGTCACCGTTTCGGTTGCCGGCGAATAATAAATTTGCCGCAGCCGTCAGGCTGCACAAAAGGATAGGCGACTATCCTGTAGTTTTGGAGTGGTAGTTCAGTTGGTTAGAATACCGGCCTGTCACGCCGGGGGTCGCGGGTTCGAGTCCCGTCCACTCCGCCAAATCAAGAAGACGAACGCAAGTTCGTCTTCTTTTTTTTCGTCTGTTGCCCCCCGTTTTTGTTGTCATAAGTTTTTTCCGGACGGGGTAAAATGCACCCCCGCTCACGTCAGGCGCAAGTCACCAGATGAACACCTTCTCCAATGTCGATACGCAACTCGAACAGATCAAACTGCCGCCCCATTCCGTAGAGGCGGAGCAGTCGGTGCTGGGCGGGCTGTTGCTCGAGTCGGGCGCGCTGGACAAGATCGCCGACCTGATGACCGCCGATGATTTCTATCGCCAGGAACACCGCCTGATTTACCGCCAGATCGTGCGCCTGAGCGAACAGGCCAAGCCGGTGGATGTGATCACTGTGGCAGAGGCGCTGGAAAACCTCGGGGAACTGGACAAGGTGGGCGGCCTGCCTTATCTGGGCAGTCTGGCACAGAACGTGCCGTCTGCCGCCAACATCCGCCGCTATGGCGAGATCGTGCGCGAGCGTTCCATCATGCGCAAGCTGGTAGAGGTCGGTAGCGACATCGCCAGCAGCGCCTACAATCCGACGGGGCGTGATGCCGCGCAGTTGCTCGACGAGGCGGAAAGCAAGGTGTTCGAGATCGCCGAGGCCGGGTCGAAAGGCAAGCAGGGCTTCTTTTCGATGCCGCCCTTGCTGACCGAGGTGGTCGAGCGCATCGAGACCCTGTACAGCCGCGAGAATCACAGCGAGGTGACCGGCACCGCGACCGGTTATACAGACCTGGATCGTATGACTTCCGGTTTGCAACCCGGCGATCTGATCATCGTGGCGGGTCGCCCGAGTATGGGCAAGACCGCATTCTCGATCAACATCGCCGAGAACGTGGCACTGGATGGAAAACCGGTCGCGATCTACAGTATGGAAATGGGCGCGGCCCAGCTGGTGATGCGTATGCTGGGCTCGGTCGGCAGGCTCAACCAGCATAGCCTGCGCACCGGGCGCCTGGAGGATGACGACTGGGGACGTCTGACTCATGCGCTGGGCAAGCTCAATGACGCACCGATCTTCATCGACGAAACCCCGGGGCTGTCCGCACTGGAGCTTCGTGCCCGTTCGCGCCGCCTCCATCGGCAACATGGCTCACTGGGTCTGATCGTGGTGGACTATCTGCAGTTGATGAGCGGGAATGCGGGCAAGGCGAGTGAAAACCGCGCCACCGAGATCTCGGAAATCTCGCGTGCGCTGAAGGCATTGGCCAAGGAGCTTCACGTGCCGGTGATCGCACTTTCGCAGTTGAACCGCAGCCTGGAGCAGCGTCCCAACAAACGGCCGGTGATGTCCGATCTGCGCGAATCCGGCGCCATCGAGCAGGATGCCGACCTGATCCTGTTCATCTACCGCGACGAGGTCTACAACAGCGATTCGCCCGACAAGGGCAAGGCCGAGATCATCATCGGCAAGCAGCGTAACGGTCCGATCGGCGCTGTCGCGTTAGCATTCCGCGGCGAATATACGCGGTTCGAAAACCTTGCCATGGGAGAAGGCTACGTCCCCGATGCCTATTGATCCTCCTGTGCTGCGCACATTTCTTTCCCGTCTCATCTGCTTCCCAAGGTAGACCCTGATGCAAAAAGGGAAAATCAGGGGGAATACGCACGCTATTCGCAGTTTCAGATAATCGTCCAGTCTGTAATCTAGCAATCCGGAATGGGGTTCGAGCGCCAGACATATTGGCGCTGATCAACTATAAATAAACGGGGAGTTGTGATGGGCAATTGGTATCGATCGCTAAGCATACGCTGGAAACTGCAATTCGGTTTTTTCCTGGTGACGATGATCACCACGGTATACAACCGCATGCTCGCTTCGCATGAGCTGGGCAAGATGGTCGAGATCGCGCAAAACAACGGTGTCAGCGCACAAGTCGTCAGCCAGCTGGAAGCCAGCCACAGTGCCTATATCTTCAACTCGTTCTGGGAATCCGGCCTGGAGTTCCTCCTTCAATTTTTCATCATCGGTCTGGTTGCAAGCCTGTTCGTCAGGCCTATCCAGGCGTTGTGCCAAGCGCTCAAGGCGGTGGAAAACGGCGACCTGACCAAAGGGGTGGAGAACCGTTCGCGCGACGAGATCGGTTTGCTGGAAAAGAGCTTCAATGACGTTCTGTCCAAGCTCAACCACATCATGCGCAAAGTCGACGAGAGTGGCAGGGAAATGGAGCAGTCGGCCTTCCAGATCGCCAAGATCTCTCACGAGATCGCCGAAGTGGGGCACAAGGAACAGAGTCGTTCCGCTGAGGTGAATAGCGTTACGGAGCAACTGCAGCAGATTTCCGGAAACGTCCAGGCGCAGGCAACGGAGGCCACCGATCGGGCCAAGCAGACCGAGGAACGGGCGCGTGAAGGCATCCGTATGGTGCAGAAAAACATCCAGGAAATGGAGGGAACGACGCAGGAAGTGCACCTGGCGGCCGTGAAGATTTCCGAACTGGAACAATCCGCCAGTCAGATTCACAACATTATTTCGACGATCCAGGCGATCGCTGAACAGACCAACCTGCTGGCGCTCAATGCGGCGATCGAGGCCGCGCGTGCCGGCGAGCAGGGGCGCGGATTTGCGGTGGTGGCCGACGAAGTGCGCAAACTGGCCGAGCGCTCGTCGAATTCGGCAGGCGAGGTGTCAAGGATCATCGACCAATTGGGCGGCAAGGTTCACGAGGTCACTGCTTCCATGAACATTGTCGTAGGGAAGGTCCACGACAATCAGAAGGTGGCTGGCGAAACGGCTGCCGTGATCGAGCACATGGCAGGCGAGGTGGCAGAAACGGCGAAGGCCAATAGTGGCATTTCCAGCGCCAGCGGCGAGCAGATCCGGAACGTCAATCTGCTTCGTGACACGCTGACGGAATTGTTTGCCACCCTGAGCGAAAGCTCGGCCAAGGTGGAAACGACGGCTGCCATTGGCGATAGCCTTCACAATGTGACCGGCACACTGAATCGCCTGATGGCCGGCTTTCATTTCGAAAGCGTCCACGTGATTGAGCCTGCACAGCATGAGAAGCGCACTTATCCGCGCATCACGAACCGGTTGCTGGTGCAGGCGTCCCAAGGTAAGGCTGCCATCGAATGTTCCAGCCTCGATTTCAGTTTGGCCGGAATGCGGCTGGCATTGCAGGAAAAACTGGATGAAAGGCAATTGGTGGAACTGGCGGTCTATCTGCCGCAACAGGAACTGGATCAGTATGAGCACCAGAGTCCGCTCAAACTACGCGGGCGGGTCACATGGCAGCGATCGGAGGGCGGGAAGTGGCAGTGCGGCATCGCTTTTGATGACCTGTCGGATGAGGCAACCCGCAAGTTGCGCGACAGTTTCATGTATTTCCACAAGACGCCGGAATTCGTGGAGGCGGCTTAAACGTGCAATTTGTGCCCGCACGAAAGAAAATTGTTTGAAGCGCGCGATCTTTTCGATATAATGCGCACCCTCTTAGGCGCGTAGCTCAGTTGGTTAGAGCACTACCTTGACATGGTAGGGGTCGTTGGTTCGAGTCCAATCGTGCCTACCAACATCTCGAGTGCGGCTTTTGCCGCACTTTGTATTTTCAGGAAACAAAAACATGCCAGTCATCACACTGCCGGATGGTTCGCAGCGCAGCTTCGCACAACCTGTCACCGTCGCCGATGTCGCGATGAGCATAGGGGCAGGGTTGGCGCGAGCAGCCCTGGCTGGCAAGGTGGACGGCAGGCTGGTGGATACCTCTCATCTCATCGAGCAGGATGCTGCGCTGGCCATCATCACCGACAAGGATGCCGACGGTGTGGAGATCATTCGCCACTCCACCGCGCACTTGCTGGCCCATGCGGTGAAGGAGTTGTTTCCCGATGCGCAGGTGACCATCGGCCCCGTGATCGAGAACGGCTTCTATTACGACTTCTCCTACAAGCGTCCCTTCACGCCGGAAGACCTGGCAGCGATCGAGAAGCGCATGGGCGAGATCGCCAAGCTGGATCTGCCGGTGGCACGTCGCGTGTTGCCGCGCGATGAGGCGGTTTCATTCTTCAAGCATATCGGCGAGCAATACAAGGCCGAGATCATCGAGTCGATCCCGTCGGATCAGGATGTTTCGTTGTACAGCGAAGGCGAATTCACCGATCTCTGTCGCGGGCCGCATGTTCCCTCCACCGGCAAGCTGAAGGCGTTCAAGCTGATGAAGCTGGCAGGGGCCTATTGGCGCGGCGATTCGAAGAACGAGATGCTGCAGCGTATCTACGGCACGGCGTGGGCAAAGAAGGAGGAGCTGGACGCCTACCTGCACCAGCTCGAAGAGGCCGAGAAGCGCGACCACCGCAAGCTCGCCAAGCAGCTGGATCTGTTCCATATGCAGGACGAGTCCCCGGGCATGGTGTTCTGGCATCCCAAGGGTTGGACGCTGTGGCAGGAAGTCGAGCAGTACATGCGCCGCAAGTTCCGCGAGCACGACTATCAGGAAGTGCGCACGCCGACCATCATGGATCGCTCCCTGTGGGAGAAATCCGGTCACTGGGAAAACTATCACGACAACATGTTCACGACCTGTTCGGAGAATCGCGACTACGCGGTGAAGCCGATGAACTGTCCTGGCCATGTGCAGATTTTCAACCACGGCCTGCATAGTTATCGCGATCTGCCGTTGCGCCTCGCAGAATTCGGTTCCTGCCACCGCAACGAAACCTCCGGTTCGCTGCACGGCCTGATGCGCGTGCGCGGCTTCACTCAGGACGATGCGCACATCTTCTGTACCGAGGATCAGGTGCAACCCGAAGTGTCGCGTTTCATCGTGATGCTGAACGAGGTGTATCGCGATTTCGGCTTCAACGAGGTGCTGGTCAAGCTCTCGACCCGTCCGGAAAAGCGCGTTGGTTCCGACGAAACGTGGGACAAGGCTGAGGCCGGGCTGGCTTCCGCACTGAAGCAGAATGGGCTGGAGTATGAGATTCAGCCGGGAGAGGGCGCGTTCTATGGCCCCAAGGTCGAATTCACCCTGAAGGATAGCCTCGGGCGTCTGTGGCAGTGCGGCACCATCCAGCTGGACTTCAACCTGCCGACACGTTTGGGTGCGGAGTTCGTCGACGAGGATAACGGCCGCAAACCCCCGGTGATGCTGCATCGCGCCATCCTCGGTTCGATGGAGCGCTTCATCGGTATCCTGATCGAGCACCACGCCGGCGCGTTCCCGCTGTGGCTGTCGCCGATGCAGGTCGTGCTGATGAATATCTCTCAGGCGCAGGAGGAATATGCGACACAAGTCGCGCAGGCGTTGCGCGATGCCGGGTTGCGCGTGCAATTGGATTTGCGCAACGAAAAGATTACCTATAAAATACGCGAACATAGCTTGCAGAAGCTGCCTTATCAGATCGTCGTTGGCGATAAGGAAGTGGCTGGAGGATTGGTGGCCGTGCGTACCCGCAGTGGTGAGGATCTCGGACAGATGACATTGGAAGCTTTGCTTCAGCGTCTGCAACCTGAGATGAAATCGGGCAGCACGGTTTAATTTTGCCTAACGGAGATAGCAATAGCACAGGACAAATCGCAGCGCTTGAATGAGATGATTACCGCACCGCAGGTGCGCCTCATTGGAGCCGAAAAAGAACCCCTCGGGATCGTGCCTATCGCAGAAGCCTTGCGTCTGGCGGATGAAGCAGAGTTGGACTTGGTGGAGATATCGCCGCTGGCTGAGCCGCCGGTCTGCCGCATCATGGACTTCGGCAAGTTCAAGTATGCCGAAAGCAAGAAGCAGCACGAGGCCAAACTCAAGCAAAAGCAGGTTCAGATCAAGGAGATCAAGTTCCGTCCGGGAACGGATGAGGGCGACTACAACATCAAGTTGCGCAACCTGATCAAGTTCCTGAGTGAGGGCGACAAGACCAAGATCACCTTGCGTTTCCGCGGTCGCGAGATGGCCCACCAGGAGATCGGCATGCGCCTGATCGAGCGCGTCAAGGCGGATCTGGAAGAACATGGCGTAGTCGAGCAGTTTCCCAAGATGGAAGGCCGCCAGATGGTGATGGTGCTGTCACCGAAGGCCAAGAAGAAATAAGGTTTGATCGTTTCGGCAGCAGGGGATGGCCGGAGCGGTAAGCAGCAAATAGTCCCCGAATAAAAAGTGGTGTATGGGTCATCAAGCTTTTCCATCGGAAAACACCTCCCACCATAACTTAAGGAGCAGTCATGCCTAAGATGAAAACCAAGAGCGGGGCGAAGAAGCGTTTTGTCGTTCGCGCCGGTGGCAGCATCAAGCGCGGTCAAGCGTTCAAGCGCCACATTCTGACCAAGAAGACCACCAAGAACAAGCGCCAGCTGCGCGGTGTTGCCGGTGTTCATGAAACCAACACGGCGTCCGTGCGCGCCATGATGCCATACGCATAAGGAGTAGATCATGCCAAGAGTTAAACGTGGTGTAGTAGCGCGCGCAAGTCACAAGAAGGTTCTCGCCCAGGCCAAGGGTTACCGCGGTCGCCGCAAGAACGTATATCGCATCGCCAAGCAGGCGGTGATGAAGGCAGGCCAGTATGCCTACCGTGACCGTCGCCAGAAGAAGCGTCAGTTCCGTACCCTGTGGATCGCCCGTATCAACGCGGCGGCTCGCGAGCAGGGCATGAGCTACAGCGTGTTCATGAACGGCCTGAAGAAGGCGGCGATCAATATCGATCGCAAGGTGCTGGCCGACATCGCCGTGTTCGACAAGGCAGCGTTTGCACAATTCGTGGTGCAAGCGAAAGCCAGCCTCGGCGTTTAAGCGAAAGCTTAGCCAACAAAGGAGGCGATTCGCCTCCTTTTTTGTTTGTGGTATCCAAAGTGGTGTCATAGATGGAACAACTCCAACAAATTCTCGATCAGGCTCTGCAGCAATTCGCCGCGACCAGCGACGAAGCAGAGCTTGAGCAGATCAAGGCGCGCTATCTGGGCAAGGAGGGCAGCCTCACGGCGCTGCTCAAGGGGCTGGGTAAATTATCCGCCGAAGAGCGCCCCGCAGCCGGCGCGCGCATCAACCAGGTCAAACAAAGTATCGAAGCCGCCCTGCAGCAGCGTCGCGATACGTTGCAGCAAAACAAGTTGGCACAGAAACTGGCGGCCGAATCGCTGGACGTCACTTTGCCGGGACGCGGCATGGGCACCGGCGGCCTGCATCCGGTGACGCGCACATTGCAGCGCATCGAGCAGCTGTTCCACTCGCTGGGTTTCGCCACCACCACTGGCCCGGAGATCGAGCACGACTTCTACAACTTCACCGCGCTGAACATCCCGGAGAACCATCCGGCGCGCGCGATGCACGATACGTTCTACATCGATCCGCAGCATGTGCTGCGCACCCATACCTCGCCGGTGCAGGTGCGCTACATGGAGGCCAACCAGCCGCCGCTGAAGATCATTTCGGCCGGGCGCGTCTACCGTGTCGATTCCGATGCCACCCATTCGCCGATGTTCCACCAGGTCGAAGGTCTGTGGGTCGATGAAGAAGTCAGCTTCGCCAACCTCAAGGGCGTGGTGCAGGATTTCCTGCAGCGCTTCTTCGAGCGCGACGATTTGCGCGTGCGTTTCCGTCCTTCATTCTTCCCGTTCACCGAACCCTCCGCCGAAATGGATATGAGCTGGAACGGCGGCTGGCTGGAGATCGGCGGCTGCGGCATGGTGCATCCCAACGTGCTGAAGCACGTCAACATCGACAGCGAGAAATATCTCGGTTTCGCCTTCGGCTTGGGCGTGGAGCGCCTGGCGATGCTGCGCTACGGCGTGAACGACCTGCGCCAGTTCTACGAAAGCGATCTGCGTTTCCTCAAGCAATTCAACTGAACGCGCTCATTTAGGTTTAGGTGCATAGGCATGAAATTCTCTGAAAATTGGTTACGAACCTGGGTCAATCCGGCACTGTCCAGCGATGAGCTGGGGCATGTGCTGACCATGGCCGGACTGGAAGTCGAAGGGCTGGAAGCCGTCGCGCCCGCGTTCAACAACGTGGTGGTGGCCGAGGTGCTGGAAGTGGTCAAGCATCCCAATGCGGACCGCCTGAATGTGTGCCAGGTCAATGTCGGCGAAGCGAGCCCACTGACCATCGTGTGCGGTGCAACCAACGTGGCGGTAGGCGTGAAGGTGCCGTGCGCTCGCATCGGCGCGGTGCTGCCGGGCGACTTCAAGATCAAGCAAGCCAAGGTGCGCAACGTCGAATCGTTCGGCATGCTGTGCTCCGCTGTGGAATTGGGCTTGGCCGAAACGAGCGACGGCCTGTGGCTGCTGCCTGCCGATGCGCCTGTGGGCAAGACCTTGCGCGAGTATCTGGAACTGGACGATAAACTTTTCACGTTGAAGCTCACGCCGAACCGCAGCGATTGTTCCGGCATGGCCGGAGTGGCGCGCGAAGTGGCAGCGCTTACCGGCAGCGAACTCAAGCCGCTGGATATCCCGGCGCAACCTGTCACCCTGTCCGAGCAGTTGCCGGTCAATGTGGCCGATGCACAGGCCTGCCCGCTGTATTGCGGCCGCATGGTGCGCGGCGTCAATGCCGCGGCAACCACGCCGGCCTGGATGCTGCGCCGCCTGGAGCGCAGCGGCCTGCGCGGCATCAACGCAGTAGTGGATATCACCAACTACGTAATGATGGAATTGGGACAGCCGATGCACGCCTTCGATGTGGCCAAGCTGACTGGCAGCATCGCGGTGCGCAAGGCACGCAAGGGTGAAACGCTGACCTTGCTTAACGAACAGAACGTGACGCTGGACGAGGACGTGCTGGTGATTGCCGACGACGCGCGCACGCTGGCCTTGGCCGGCATCATGGGCGGGCAGGGCAGCGGCGTGGAAACAACCACGCAGGACGTGTTCCTGGAGAGCGCATTCTTCCATCCCGATGCGATCGCCGGCAGGGCTCGCCGCTTCGGCTTGGCGACCGACTCCTCGTTCCGCTTCGAGCGCGGTGTGGATTTCGCGGCGACCCGCCGTGCGCTGGAGCGCGCGACTCAGTTGCTGCTGGAGATCTGCGGCGGCCAGGCCGGCGAGATCGGCGAAGTGCGCGGCCAGTTGCCGGCCCGTCCCGCAATCGCGTTGCGCCGCTCGCGTGTGACACGCGTGCTCGGCATCGAACTCGACAACGCCCAGATCGCTACGCTGTTCCAGCGCCTGGAATTCGAGTTCAGCGCGAACGGCGACGATTACCGCGTGACGCCACCGAGTTTCCGTTTCGACCTGTCCATCGAGGCCGACCTGATCGAAGAACTGGCGCGCCTGCACGGCTACGACAACATCCCGGCGCTCGCGCCCCAAGCAGCACTGACAATGCTGCCGTACAGCGAAATGCTGCGTCCATTGGCGCGTGTTCAGCAGGACATGGTGGCGCGCGACTACCAGGAAATCGTCAGCTACGCCTTCCTGGATGCTCAAGTCGAACGCGAACTGTGCGGCAACGATGCGCCGGTCGCGTTGCAGAACCCCATTGCCAGCAACCTGGCGGTGATGCGCAGCAGCCTGATCGGCGGGCTGGTCGGCGCGTTGCGTTTCAACCTGAACCGCAAGCAGACGCGCGTGCGTCTGTTCGAGACCGGTGCCTGCTTCGGCAAAAAGGACGAGAGCTATGTCCAGAGCCAGCGCCTGTCCGCCATCGCTTACGGCAGCAGTACGTCGGAACAGTGGGGTGCGACTTCCAAAGCAGTCGATTTCTACGACGTGAAGGGCGATGTCGAAGCCCTGTTCCCGCCGCAGGCACTGCGCTTTGTCGCGGCACCTCATCCGGCGCTGCATCCGGGGCGTTCCGCGCAGATCTTCTGCGGTGGCAAGGCAATCGGCTGGATCGGCGAACTGCACCCGCAGTGGCAGCAGCAATACGACATGCCGCAAGCCGCGATCTGGTTCGAGGTCGAACTCGATACCGTGATCCAGGCGCAGGTGCCGAGCATGAGCGAGGTTCCCAAGTTCCTGCCGGTGCGCCGCGACCTGGCTGTGCTGGTGGATGAAAAGGTCGAGGCGCAGTCCCTGCTGGATGCCATGACACAGGCAGCCGCACCTTTCGTTGCCGAGGTCGCACTGTTCGATGTGTACCGTGGCAAGGGCGTGGAGCAAGGCAAAAAAAGCCTTGCATTCCGTGTGTTATTGCAAGATACTCAGAAAACGCTTACGGATTCTGAAATAGAACCAAGCATTGCGCTGTTGGTGAATGCGATGCAACAGCACGGTGCTCAGCTGCGTATGTGAGGGGAGAAAATGACAACAATTACTACATTGACCAAGGCCGAACTGGCCGATTTGCTGTTTGCAAAAGTGGGACTCAACAAGCGCGAAGCCAAGGACATGGTGGAAGCATTCTTCGAAGAGATCCGCGCGCAACTCGAAAAGGGTGAGAGCGTGAAACTGTCCGGCTTCGGCAATTTCCAGCTGCGCGACAAGCCGCAGCGTCCCGGGCGCAATCCCAAGACCGGCGAAGAGATCCCCATCACCGCTCGCCGCGTGGTGACATTCCATCCGAGCCAGAAACTGAAGACCATGGTGGAAAAGTCCTATCATGGAAACCCACAAGCCTAGTTCCGAACTCCCGCCGATCCCCGCCAAACGCTACTTCACCATCGGTGAAGTCAGCGAGTTGTGCGGGGTCAAGGCGCACGTGCTGCGTTATTGGGAGCAGGAATTCACCCAACTCAAACCCGTCAAGCGCAGCGGCAACCGCCGCTACTACCAGCACCATGAAGTGCTGTTGATTCGGCGCATACGCGAATTGCTATACGAGCAGGGTTTCACCATCAGCGGCGCGCGCAATCGCCTGAGCGCAGGCGAAACGGCGGCACCGGTTGTTCTGCCAAAGTCTGCGCTGGATGTCGCCGCGTTGCGCAACGAGATTCGCGAAATAATTACGCTGTTGAATGCGTAAAAACACTCGCGTAATCTCGACGCTCTGCTATAATCCGCGCCCTCGGGGCGTAGCGCAGCCTGGTAGCGTACTTGCATGGGGTGCAAGTGGTCGGAGGTTCAAATCCTCTCGCCCCGACCAGACATCAAATAGTTGCGTGATTGGCGCAATTTCAAATCAGCCGGGTATTAGCCATATTGGCTAGTACTCGCGCAAAACTCTCACTCTGGCAGTTTTAAAACCATATCTCGGATATGGCACATCGGGCTGCTTGAAGTGGTTTGATTTCCTCAGTCCTTCGAACATAGCTCATCTGAACTTCTCCTTTGCCTGGCCGCAGCGTCTCGCTGCAGACATCTTTTTCGCTCTTTGCTGGGTGAGCAACAATAGAGGTGCAGATTGCGCAGCCTATGAAAGCCGCGTGGTTAGAACTGCGAACTTGGCTCGACCGGTAGCGGCGGGAAATATACCGGCTGGGCTGCGGGCTGATCCAGCGAATAGCGCAGGTAGAGCATTGCCCGGTTCGGGGCGTAATACTGGGAGCGTTCGATCGCGAGCAGACCGCCGGCGAATAGTTGCCGGTCGACCTGGTATTCCCATGCGCCCCTCAGCGAATATCCTCTACCGCTGCTCGGGCCGCCGGTATAGACCGGCGTAACGAAAGTGGTGGGGGCGAGCGCAACGGCCTGTGCCTGCATCGCCGGATCAGTCGGGTAGTAGTCCGCGGCTTGCGTCTGCGACTGTGAGACCGATGCTGCCGCGCGCAGCATCCAGGAGAATCGCGGATAGCGTTCGCCGTAGGTGACGGGCAACGACAGCGAGCGGTAGTTCTGCGGGCTGTAATAGCCGCCGTGGCCGAAGGTGTATTCGCCCGCATTCCGGGTGTGATGCCAGTACATGCCGGTGAGCCCGAGCGAGAACAGGCGGTTCTCTTCGTTGACGATGCGCCATTGCTCGCCGGCCATGAGCTGGAGGCGGTTGTTGGTCGATACGTTGCGCCCGGTGAGACTGTACAGGCCGAGCGACGACCAGAAGCCGAGGGCTTCTCCCTTGTCGAGGCTGAGTCCCAGGCGGCCGCCGGTTGCCACCGTCCCTCCCCAGGTCAAACCAGTCCTGGGATCGCGTGTCCCGGCAAAGGACAGCACGCTGCCGGTCAGCGGACGGCGCGACGCCTCGATCGAGTACGAAAACTGTCCGATGTCGCCGTCATGACGTATCCCGCCGACGACGTTCGATACTGCAAAATTGAGCGGCGTGATGCCGATATCCGCGCGCAGCTCATCGCTGTGGTATCCCGCCGCGAAGGCCATCCCTTGGGTTGTTTGCGCGGCCAAGCTCGAAGTGCAAAGCGGCTGACATAGCAACTGGCTGCCGAAATTCGTGTTCGCCGGATCGACGCTACCCGCATCCAGCTTGACCAAGTCCGCCCGGAAAAAGACTTCGTCGTCGGCATGCCAAGGCGTTTTGTATTCCATCGGGATTTCGATCGAACGGTATTGCGACAGGCCGGGTGTCCCGCTGCGGCTGCTTATGTCGACAGCCGAGGAGAGCCAGTCAGTACGGCGGTCGACAAGTGCAGCCAGTTTCTTTTCCTTCCAGTCGCGCTGGATCTTTTCCGGCGCACCAAGTTCGTCGAAGCCGATGTGTTCGTATGCGACGGGAGCCCCTTGGGCCCGAGTGACTGCCTGCGGCGGCGTGCGTTCGGCATATTCCGCGGCGAGCGATTTCTGCAGGTAGACGATCTCGTCGTCCAGGCGCCTTTCATGCTGAGCCAGTTGCCATGCCTGGTTGAGGACGCCCGGGTGGTTCGGGTACTGGGCCAGCAAGGTATCGAGCTGTTCCCGGGCGTGTTCCGGTTCGTCTAGTGTAAGGTACAGGTCGACCAGTTGCAGGCGGCTGGACAGGCTCGTGCTGCTGGCGGCCCATGCGGCCAGTTGGGCAAGCGCAGCGGCGCGGTCGCCGGCGGCGAGCTGTGTTTCGATCAGGCCCCGCCTTGCGGCGGGCTCGTCCGCTTCCAGCCGTAATACATGGGCGAAGGTGGATTGCGCCGATGGCCATTGTTCCTCGGCCCAGTAGGCTTGGGCTTCTGCGAGCAGCAGGGGGATGCGGTCGGGAGCGTTCTTCAGGAACGGCGCGAGGGTCTGGTGCGCCAGGCCGGGTTGGTTCGAGGCGAGGTACCCATTCGCCGTGCGGATGGTGAATGATTCCTGCAATGCATACAGCTCCTGCTTTTCATCGGGATTCAATTGCAGGGCAGCGAGGGAATCCAGCTCGGCAGCCAGCTCCGGGGCATTCTTCATGGCGAGATATTCGGCATGGCGCAGGCGCCAGCGGATAGAAGGCAGTGCGCTACGCAGCGCGTCGAACACTCGGTCGGCCTGTGGGTACTCGCCGATCCTGCCCCATGCCAGCGCGACAGCGAGCCCGGCTTCCTCGTCATCCGCTGCGAGAACCTCCGCCTCCCGCAGCAGGCGCGCAGCTTCGTCACGGTGTTTCGGTTGCATGTATGTGTTCGCGATCTGCCTCAGATTCCTGTCTCTCAAGTGTGATGTCTTCGTGGAGCGCTTGGCAACCGGGATACGGGCCAAGGTGGTTAACACCTGAACGGATCTCCCCTGGCTGGACTGATATTCACCCAAGGCATACAAGGCTTCAGAATCGTCCGGGTGTCTGGCGAGCAGGTCGTCGAACAATGCCTGGCCTTGTTCCGGGTGGTTATGGCGAGCATAGAGCCTGGCTAGCGCAAAACGCGACCAGGGGTCATCGGCATCCAGCCGTACGGCCTGTTCCAAGAGCTGGATTGACTCATCTTCCTGTCCATGCGCGAGCAAACGGTCGGCCTGCTCCTTCAACACAGCGGCATTCATCCGATTGAGTGTCGCGCTCAACACCTTGCGTTGCGCAGGGGATAGTTGCGCAATGACTTGTTGAACCTCACGTTCCTGGCCCTGACGGCGGTAAAGTGCGATCAAGCCTTCCAGCGCGCCGGTGTTTAACGGTTCGACTGACAGCGCGCGCCGGTAGGTGTTTGCGGCGGCTTCAAACAAGCCACGGTCGGCCAGGATGTCCGCAAGCGCCGCGACGGCGTTGGGTTCGTTGTGTTCCACCTGCAGCGCGGCATACAGCCGGTTCTCCGCCAGCGCGAAATCGCGATTCTTGCGCGCTTCGCGGGCCTCGCGCATGAGTTGCCAGAATTGCGCGACCTTGCCCATCGAGTTCCACCTCTTGCTGCCACCGGGCGTCAGACGTTCCGCTTGGGCGAAGTATTGTCGAGCTTCGGCGTGACGGCCTTGACGCAGGCGCAACGTCCCCATGCCGCCGGTCAGTTCGCTGTCCGTGGGGCGGGCGCGCAATGCCTGTTCCAGCAGCGGCTCGGCGGTATCCAATTCCCCCTTTTCCAGGAAGGCGATGCCTTCGACCCCTGCGCGGTAGTTGGGGTCGGCCATCAGCCTGCGCTGCCTTTCCTGCGCCGCAACGATCTGGGTTTGTTTTTCGCGTATCGCGGAATCGTTCGGTTCGGTCGCCAGGTATTGGCGCAACAGCGGGAGACTGGATGGATTGTCGCCCAGCCTTCGCATCGCGCTGCGCCACGCGTCGCGGGCCTGTTGCGAGAAAGCGGGTACCCGGGTCATGTCGATGATGACCGCCAGTGCCTGGCGCTTGAGCGGCAGGCGCGAAGTCTCGTGCTCAGCCAATGTCAGCCGGTAGTGCAGGTTGTACGGGTTGTTCTTCACCAGCTTGGCGATGCCCTCGCGGGCGGGGTACCACCCTCTGGGCGTGTTCGCGACCATCTGCCAGTACTCTAGTGTCAGGTCGTCGCTGGGCGGGCCATCTGGATACAGTTTGCGAAAGATGGCGGCGGCTTCTTGATAGCGTGACGCCTTGACCAGCGAGCGCGCATGGCGCAATTCGGCCTTGTCCTGGCCGAAGGTGCGCAACAAGGCTTCGATGCGCGGAATGGCCGGGTGATCCGGTTGCGACCGCCGCAACTTGTCGAGGAAACCTTGCGCCTCCTTCGGCTGGTTGCGCCTGATCTCAATTTGCGCCTGCATCGCGAGCCCGGAAGGGTGGCCGGGAGCGATGCTGAAGAGTTTGTCCAGGGACTCCTGGGCGAGATCGATACGATCTCTGGCTTCCCACCATTTCGCGCGCTCCAGTAGCTCCTGGAGCGGATCATCGCTGCTGGGTACATAGACATAGTGATCCTGAGGCTGCGACGAAACATCGGCCTGATCCGGATGAACGGATTCGCCCACCGGCAGGGTCGTGATCAGGAAGCGAACAATGCCTTCAACTACCTGCGATGCCGTTCTCTCGAAGATGCCGGGACGCACGACGGCGCGCGCGCGCCGGAAGCCACGTTCGCGATAGAAGCCGGTGATCCGTTGTGCGAGCGCGTCGAGATCGCTGGGCGTCAACTCCTTGCCGACGACATCGGTCACGAGCGTGAGCAATTGGGCTTCCGTGAATGCACGCGAGCCGACGATGCGAAAGCCGGTCGCCTTGATCAAGGGAGACGGGGCCTGCAGCGAATCGGGTGCGGTCGAGGCAGGTGCGGTCGTTACCAGAAAGCGCACGACGCCGTCGCTAAAGTTTTGTGGCGGGATGATGGCGTGTGCGCGCGGAAAACCGTGCCGGCGGTAATAGGCGGTGATGCCGTCGGCAAGTTCGATGAGTTCGCTGCGGCTGAGTTTCCGGCCGACGGAATGTTCGACCAGTTTCAGCAGTTCGGTTTCGGTGAACGCTCTCGACCCCGAGATTCGGAAGGCCTTGGCGGTGACGGCCGGGGCCTCTCCCGTTTGCGCGTGAGCTGGCAGGCAGGCCGCATTCAGGATGAGGCCCAACGCCAGGGGAGAGAGTCTCTTGCGCATCTTCATCGAGGCAGATCGTCAGGCATTAATCCTCGTTGCGCAGACGCTTGGCGGCAATCACCCTGAGGGTGCGCCAGAGCGCGAACGCGAACACCAGCACGGCGAGCGCTGCCAGGATGGCGAGCAGGACGGGATGGTTCGCGAACGGGTACCAGATCGATGTCAGGAACGGAAGCTCACCGATGGTGTACGTCTGGCCTACCAGGAAGCTCTCCACCTTGTTGGGATGGATAAATGCCGCGCTGCCGTGGATGTCGTTGCTCGAACGCTCGAGCGCGTCGAGTGTCTGGGTCAGGCTCTCCGGCTGCGTGGACACGACGGCGACGACGCTGCGTTGCGAAGAGAGCGGCGACTCGAATCCCAGCATGGCCGCCAGCGAACCGTTCTCGCTGAGTTGCTGCTGCGCCAGGATATCGGGGTCGGGCTGGGTATCGAAGTTCAGCCAGTCGAACAGAAAGCTGACGCTGCGCTTGGGCTGACTGTTACGTAACATGCCATCGCGGATGTCGACTGGCAGCTTGTCTCCCCACTGGGTCAGCAAGCCCTGCTTGAGGGCGGCACCGATCACCAGCAGGTCGGCATCCTTCAGGCGGCTGCCCTCGCTCGCGTGGGCGATTCCGAACTGTGTGGCGGGATAGCCCGTCGACTCGCCCATGCGTCCCAGCAGGGTGAGCATGGTCTCAATATCGTAGGCAGTCGGGTGCTCGGGCAAAACGACGATGGTCTGCGAGAGGTCGGCATACTTGGTGAAGGGGAAACCCGCCGTGGCGAAGTAGTTCAGGTTGGGCATTTCCGCATAGTGCGGGAAGCCGGAGAAGTCGATCTTCGAGTCCGCGTCGATCATGTCGCGCACGTTCTCGTTGATGTAGTCGCGGCATAAGCCTTCCTTCTGGGGTGCGGTGGTGAACTGGAATTGCAACTCGTTGCGAGTGCCGAGCTTGAACGACGGCAGCATCAATTCCTGCGATTGGCCGAACACCATGTCGTCGATCAGCGGCAGGCGGATGCGGTTCTTCTCGACCTCTCCCGACGGCAGCAGGGTGAACGACTTGACCAGTTCACCGTTGACGCCCATGCGCAAACGCGATTCGCTGAGGTGGAGCGGCGGTGTATAGCGGTATTTCAGGTCGATCGGCACGCCGCGGCTGCGCCATGTGAACAGGTCGGGCGGAACGCGCAGCGGAATACGGATGGGCTGCGGAGCGTAGCCCGCGACCTGAAGCTCTTGAGGCCACGCAACCAGTTCGCCGAACTTCATCGGCCTGTCCATGCGCACCCAGGCGGGAGCATCATAAGGCTTGCGGAGAGACTCCTGCTTGACGTCCCGGATCGACGCTCGGCTGCCTGCCAGTGCGGCGTTGCCCAGCACCAGTGCCTGCGCTGCGATCTTCTGGTCCGCGCCGTTGCGGCCGAGGATCAGCAGCAGTTTCGAGCGTCCGTCGGCCGGGTTGGTCATCATCTCGAGCATTGGTCCGGTGATCTTCGGATAGTCCTTGAGGAAGGCCGGACGGTCTTCGTTGCTGGCGAAGACGACAGCATGCCCTGCAGCCAACGTATCCAGTTTCGCCGGGAAACGGGCGCCGCGCCAAGCCGCCAGTTTGCCGAACCAGGACGACACGATGCCGGCAGCGTTGAGCGTGTCCTTGCCGGGGGCGGAGGAAAACACGAACGGAACGGTCAGCTTGTTGCTGAATTCGTGGGCATTGAAAAATGGCTCGGGCAGCAGGGCCAAGTCGTTGTTGAGTGCCAGCGGGCGCACCGTCAATTCGAATTGGCTGAAACCGCTGATCTCCATCCACAGGCTGGAGTGGAATGGCTCTTCGCAATCGTGGGTGTAATGCCCGATGAACTGGAACTTGATGCGGGTGAGGTTGGTGAACAGGCGGGGATCGATCTCCAGGTCCTGAGTGATGTTGCGTCCCACGTTCTCCTTGGTCACCGGCAATACGTGGACGACTTCGTCGTTGACCAGGATCTTCAGGTGCGACTCGCCCGGGATCAGGGCGGGCGAATAGGTGTAACGCAGATGCAATACGGCGCGGGTGATCAATTCATCGCTTTGTCCACCAAAGGTGAAGGCATCGCTGCCCTCGATCCCGCGCAAAGTCAGCGCTTCCCGGTTACTGATCTGCTTCAGCGTGATGCGTTTAGTCAGCAGCGGCGTAGCATCGTTTGTGGCGGAAGTGGACGGCTTCTCGGTTGTCCGGGCCTCAGAAAAAGGAGCGGCAGACAGCAGGCAGACAAGCAGGAGGAAGATTGGCTTTTTCATCGGTGGTTTTCCAAATTGGGGGTACGTGGCAGGAAGCTAGCCAAGAAGGCAAGAAATTCGACAAGGCGGTGCATGGTAGGAATCATGCGCGGCAAAAAGTGTTCGACGATGCGGCGATATCCCAGCAGGCCTATGGAGAGCACATTACCCAAGCTCTCGAACGGTTTGTCGGCTGGACGGTCTTTGGCCCATTCAATCCAGGCGTCCGCCCGCCCGAAGGTGCACTGCACCAGAGCGGCTTCCTGTTCCTGGTTCTGCAATTCCCACCTCAGGCGAAGTTGCGGCGGAGCTATGGAGAGGACACGCGCTGAAAAAGCCAACTCTTCTTCGCCGCGCCACAGCGAAACCATGACCGATTCGTCACGACCGACTTCGGGCATCGCCGCAGGCACGAGGGCGATTCCGCCTTCCGAGAAATCCACGGTCTCGCAACGGATGCGCTTGCCGTTAGCGAGGTGCAGTACTGCCGATAATTTCATCTCTACGCGATGTGACATCCTGACTTGTTTTGTTTCAAGGGCGGTTGCGGCGGCCGCTCCTAAGATGATGAGGTTGTAGGTGACCCAAAACAAGTTGATTATGATGGTGGCGATCTCGTCGGTCGGGCCTGAATGGAGGCGCCAGAGGCCAGCAAAAATTCCGACGATGCTCAGTCCGATCAGGAACAGGTAAGGCAGTGAAATGGACCAGTCGAAGTATTCGCTGTCGACTGCGCCCCCCTTTGCGGTGACGTTGAATTTGCCCTTGTGCGGGGCGAATAGAGCTACAAAAGTCGGGCGGGCGATATACCAGGCAAGTACCGTTTCATAAACCTCTGCCCAGAACGAGTTGCGGTGTTTTCCCTGCGTCCGTGAATTGGCGATGGTGGCATGCGCCATGTGGGGCAACACGTATAACAGCAGCGAAACGGCAGGGGCGTAGATGATGTAAGCGTGAAATAGTAGAACTGCAAGCGGCGCGGTGAGAAAGATGAGCCGCGGGATGCCGTTAAAGAAGTGTAACGCTGCATTAGAGTAGCAGAGGCGCTGTGCCCATTTCAGCCCCTTGCCCAGAAGGGCGTTGTCCAGCCGGAATATCTGCGTCGTGCCGCGCGCCCAGCGGATGCGCTGGCCGATGTGGGCGGACAGGCTTTCCGTGGCGAGGCCGGCTGCCATGGGGATGTTGATATAGGCCGAGTTGTATCCCAGCCGGTGCATCTTCAGGGCGGTATGGGCATCTTCGGTCACCGTTTCCACTGCAACACCGCCGATCTCTTCCAACGGGGCGCGCTTCAAGATGGCGCAAGATCCGCAGAAGAAAGAGGCGTTCCACAAATCGTTGCCGTCTTGCACCACGCCGTAGAATAGTTCGCCTTCGTTTGGCGTGCTGCGGAACACGCCCAGATTGCGTTCGAACGGGTCTGCCGAGTAGAAGTGGTGCGGAGTTTGTACCAGGGCCAGTTTGGGATCGCGCAAAAAACCGCCCATGCACAATTGCAGGAAGGAACGGGTGGGGATGTGGTCGCAGTCGAAGATGGCGATGTATTCGCCGCTGCTCTTGGTCAACGCGTGGTTGAGGTTGCCTGCCTTGGCGTGTTCGTTGGTGGGGCGGGCAATATAGTTGACGCCTGCCTGTTCGGCAAAACGGCGAAATTCTTCGCGGCGGCCATCGTCGAGCAGGTAGACATTGAGCTTGCCCTCGGGCCAGTCCATTCCCTGCGCGGCATAAATAGTGGGTTTGACGACCTTGAGCGGCTCGTTGTAGGTGGGGATGAACACATCCACGGAGGGCCATAGGCTGGTGTCGGTGGGCAGCAGCACCGGCGAGCGTTTAAGAGGCCAACTTGATTGGATGTAGCTAAGCACCAGGATGATCCAGGTGTAAATCTCGGCAAGCAGCAGCAGGATGCCCCAAGTGAGATCGAAGGTATTGTCCCAGTTCAGTGTCGAGGTGATCCGCCACCAGAGATAGCGCGTCGAGGCGGTAACCGACAAGACTATCAGCAGCAGCGTGACCACCTGGCCGGGAATGCGCCGGATGATCAATGCGGTGACCAGCAACAGCGAAACGAAGACCAGTTGCGAGGTCGTGTTGAACGGGGTGGTTATGCACAGGAAGGACAGCAGCGCCGAAATGCCGTAGGCCAGGTATCGGACGAGCGGGTGGTCCCAGTAGCGGTGTCTGGCGAAGGACTCGCTGATTTCCTGAAAGTGCCGGATGTCCGCATCGGTCTTGATGTGCAGGCGCATCGCCAACCGGTCGAGCCGGTTACTGATTCCGGCGCGCAGGCGATGATAGGGGGCAAGCCAGGAGGCTCCTTGCCGCAGCGGCGACTTCACTTCTGACGTCAGGCGGATAACGGCCAGCCAAAGCAGCTGCAACGGAATGCGGATGATGTCGCCCGGACGCAGCCGGTCGAAGCGGACATGCGGAAAGAGTCTTGCGTAATAACCAGCCGGTTTGAGGGGAGGCAGGACGAACAGCAGCGAGAGCAGCTGCCGCCCGCGCGAGTGGTTGGGATCGACGCCGCATGCCAGCAGGAACCAACTGGAGAAACGGTGCAGCCTCTGGAACAGCGCGGACATCATGGTGTGCGTCTCTCTTCATGGGCGAGCCTGGCGACCAGCCATGTCGACAAGGCGGCGAAGTCGTCTGACGCCTGACTGTAAGGAGCATAGGCATCAAGACTGAGCTTGCTGGCCAATGCCTCGCGTACGGATTCGTCGCGGTGGATCGTCACGGGGCACATGCGCACTCCGATGTCGACGCGCAGCAGTTCGGCGATATCGCGATCCAGTTCTCGCGTCGGGTCAAAACCGTTGAGGAGGTAGATGACCTTTCCTGCGTGGTCGGGAGCAAAGACCGGGGGGGATTCCGCAAGCGCGGCATAGGACAAGGTGTCCGCTTCCAGCACCACGAAAATCAGGTCGGACAAGGCATGCGCCTGCGAACGGAACGCACGTCCGGCGTGCGAACAGTCGATCAGGATGCAGGTACTGTCGTCGGCTTCCAACTCACCCAGCCGGGACTCCAGCCAATCCTGCTCTTGTTGCAGCAAGTGCTCAAAGCCCGCGACCTCCTGTTCACCACATTTGCCGAAAGGCAGGAAATCCACGCCATTCTCGCAACGATAGGCGGCCTCGTTCCAGGGCTTACCGGACAAGACATTGGGAATGAGGCCATTGCCGTCTTCCCACTTCATGCCGAAGTGCAGACGAAGCGCGTTTTGCGGGGAGAAGTCGAAAGCGATGACATGCCATTTGCGTGTAGCCAGGATCGAGGACAGTTGGGCTGCCACCGTAGTGGCACCGACACCGCTGCTTATCCCGGTGATCGAAACAACCTTCATTCCGGATGAGGCCTTTCATGTTCCGCGGTCGGCATCGAGCGCGCGAGCGGCATCGAACAATGTATCTCCTGCAGCAAGGCCCACCGTGAACCGGTTGCTTCCAGTCTGTGGAGGGCTCCAATCTCTTGGTACCGTTCCGTGTCGTAGGTCAATTTTGAGAAAAGTCCGGCAATGTCGGAATGGTCGCGCATCGGTTAATGGCTAGGGGAATTCGATATAAATCCAAAATTCCCAATTAAACAATGGTGTATTATCTACGTATTATTGCGTATTGCCAATACGAACACAGAATTTAGGCGGGTGGTTATGTACCCGCAGTTCAGTTGCCGGGTAGAAAAATAGTGCGGGAACATCTGATCGGAATCAAAAAATTGCCCGATGTAGCAGGTAAGTTGGCCACCGGGCGAGTTTACGTCGTGACGCACGATGCCGAACTAGGGCTGGATGTAGCCTGCACGACCCTGGTGGCTGCCTGTGCATCCGGTCATGCCGAGTGGATCACAAAGGATCCGTCCTCCTACCTTGGCTTGCCGGCGGTCTTGAGCGGGGAAGTGGCGGAGTGCCTGCATCAGGGTGATCTGCGCATCTTCCGGATTAAGGCTGGCGATCGCGGCGTGTGCGTCAGAATCTTGAAGGAACTGGATTTCATTGGAGTGGCTCAAGGCAGCCTGATTCTCGTCGAGGGCGCAGACAGTTTCGTTGTCAGTGAGAGCGTGGATACTGACGCCGCGGCCTGGCAACAATGGGCGGAGCGTAGCGGATGCACGGTACTGTGGATGTGTCCCAGACCCGCGGGCCAGCCTGACCATGAAGCCGATTTCCTGCGTCTGGCGCACCGCTTCTCAGGCCTTTCGCGCTTGCGCAAGAGGGACGGCAATGTGCATTGGGACGTCTACTACTGGTTTGCGGATGGAGGAGTAATAGCGGACAAGTCGTTCCGCCTGGACACCGATGGTCATGGCAGCTGGTGGGTCGATCAGCGCGGTACTCTTAATGCCGAAGCTGCAGAACGCGCGGTGGACGAAGACGATGTTTTCGTTACGCGGGCAGCCTTGCCCGGCGGCCGTTCGGCGCCCGACGGCTGGCGCGTATTCGAGACGGCTGAACAGATGAAAGAGGCGCTTTCGTCGGCGCGCGCCCCTACCGTGGTGATCAATTACAGCGCAGGGTCGCCACTGGAGATGCTGGCTCGCCTGATTTTCGAAGTGAGACGCTCGATCGGCCCCCAGATCAAGATCGCGGTCAAGGAGGATGGCGGGCGATTGAGGCACAGCCACGAACAGTTGCTGTTGAACCTAGGTGCGAACCTGGTTATCCCCAGCGAGACAGGCTTCGCGCGTATGCAAAGCCTGCTGAAATCCATCCAGGGGCAGACCTTTTCGGGTGCCTTGCCGCCCGACTTCGAGGAAGCCATGACCAGCGTCGTGGCCGTCGAGCAAGCGGGATATGTGGCACCGGCTAACTTCATGGGCGCAGTGTCGAATGTGATGGAACGCGCCCAAGTGCTGGGTATTCACAATGCGCTGGTGCGCCTCTCCCTGACGCCCGGGCTGGGTATCCTGGAAACCTTGCGCTACTGCATCATGAAACGTCCCGGGGACTTGTGCACGGCGGACGACGAAAGCATCTACGTGTTCCTGTTCGCCTGCGAGGAGCAAGATATCGGCGCGACGCTGGATCGCCTGTTCCGGTTGCCGGTTTCCGTGCTTTTCACCGCAGAGTCGCGTTTCCTGTCGGCCGAGGATATTACCGGCGCGTTGGCAGAATTCAACCTGCGCGCCACGGAAGCGCACTACGAAGACTTCACGGCAGCATTGGCCAGTGGCGCGCCGCCGACCATGCAACCATCGGCTGGTTACGGCCCTGCTGTCGCGGCAGGCCGGACTCCGATTCGCCCCCCTTTTTCGGCTATGCAGCATGCGTTGAAGCTGCGAACGGTTCACCCATAGGAGCTTCCCGCCATGTTGGTCGTCTCTATCATCTTCTCGTTTTGCCTGGGCATGCTGGCCGGTTACCAGTTGCCGGTCTGGCTCGAGGCATGGCGGACTTATCGCCGCCACAAGACCTTCCGCCTGACGGTGCTCGAGCAATACATGCCACAGTCCGGGCAACAAGGCAAGTCCGGTTCATGAACCAGTCGGAAAAACAGACAACCGAAAATAGATCTACGGAAGACCCCGCGTCCCAGTCCGGGCGCGCTCGCGCCATCCTTTCGCTGGGCAGGTGGAATTTCTACTTCGGGGCAAAATTTCTCCTGTTCTGGAACGAGGCGATCGGTTTCCATTTCATGGAAAACCTGGCGTTCGCTGTTTTCCTTCTGGTTCCCATTACGTCGCTTTACTGGCGCGGGGCGAAACAGGTGGTGGCGGTGCCGCTCGCGGTCGCCTTGCTTTACTACGACTCGTGGCTGCCCTCCATCGGACGAGTGCTTTCGCAGGTGTCGCTATTGTCCAGCTTCGACGCCGGTTACCTTGTGGAACTGGCGGGACGCTTCGTGAACGTAAGCTTACTTGCGATGTTGGTCGTCGCGTGGCTGATCTATCGGGTAATCTCACCTTGGGTGAGATTCGGCCTGATCGTGGTCGGTTACATGGCAACGATGGCCGTGCTGCAGTTGACCTCGGATCGCATCGCCGTCGAGGCCCGCGAATTGCCCCCTCAGGAGGCAGAAGGAGCGAGGGGCAAGCCCGACTTCGACAACATGCTGAAGACCTTCTATGCGAAGGAATCGACGCGCGCCGTCACTTTCCCCGCGCCGTCCACGGAGGCGATTCCCTTTGACGTGATCTTCATCCATGTCTGCTCGCTGTCGTGGGACGATGTACGCGCCGTCGGTCTCGATCAGCATCCATTGTGGAAACGCTTCGACTTCCTGTTCACGAATTTCAATTCTGCCGCTTCGTACAGCGGCCCTGCGGCCATCCGCATCCAGCGCGCGACTTGCGGACAATCGTCGAATGAGGCTATGAACCAGCCTGCGGCAGAACAGTGCTACCTGATGGGCAGCCTCAAGCGGAGCGGCTTCGAACCCCACCTGGCCATGAACCATGACGGCCATTTTTACGACTTCCTTAAGACGGTTCAGGCTCAACGCTTGAATGTCCCGCCCATGCCGCTCGACGGCGTGGCCGTTACACAGCACGCTTTCGATGGCGCACCCATCTACGACGATCTCTCCGTGCTGAGACACTGGCTAGAGCGCCGTGGAAAATCCGACAGTTCGCGCGTTGCACTGTACTACAACAGCATCAGCCTGCACGACGGCAACCGTATGGTGGGGGCGAATTCGAAGCTGGATAGCATGGAAACTTACAAGATTCGCCTATCTACGCTGCTGGATGAGCTTGAGAAGTTCATGGCGGAACTCGAACACTCGGGCCGTCGCGCCGTCGTGGCGATGATCCCTGAGCATGGCGCCGCCGTGCAGGGCGACAAGATGCAGATCCTCGGCTTGCGTGAAATCCCAAGTCCGCGGATCACGCTGGTTCCGGTCGGAATCAAGGTCATCGGCGAGGGAGGGCAGCGCCAGGGCGGCACGTTGACGATAGCCGCGGAGACCAGCTACCTCGCGGTATCCCAAATCGTCGCACGCATGATGGAGGTCTCTCCGTTCACTGGAAGCGGTTATAACCCGGCCGACTATGTCGACGATCTGGCCGTCACAACGTTCGTGTCGCAGAACGACAGTGCAGTAGTTATCCGTAACAACGGCCGTTCTTACTGGCGCCAGGACGGCGAAGCGTGGGGCGAGTTTAATTGACGACGGACTGCTTCCATCCAGAGATGAGACGAATAGACAGGGCTGGTAGTCGATGTTCTATCGTGAGCACCTGTTTGATGCCGCACCTAGGCTTCCGTCCGGATTAAACCGGTAGCGTCGATCCAGCCAGCCATAACCGAACAGGCTCAGCACATAGTTGTAATAACCCGCTCCATCGCCGAGTGAGGTAGGTGTCCTGTTTCGCTGGTGGTATAAGACGAAGCGGTAGGGCGCAAGCGCTGCTGTAAAACCGATCGGCGCCTGTCCGCTTGCGGTGCCATCCGATACATCGACGCGTTCCGGCAACATCTCCAGAGCTAAGTGTGGGGTGCCCGTCACATATGGGCGGAGCGCTTCGAACAATTCATCCTGCTGATTCAGCATCGCCCACCAGAGGTAGATCCGGATGGCTTCGTAACTGCTGTACTTACCCCTTTCGGCATCAAACTGGAAACCTTTCTGCGCATCGTATAAAACCCAGTCTGGGACAGTCCCTCGGTTCGAGGTGGCGGCAATCATCAGGAGCGTGTTCCGTCTTATTTCGTTCCATGCCCCCTGCTTGTCGACCGTAGAAAAGTAGCGCAACAACTGGACAGGAAGATAGCTGGGGTTCAGCCGCCAGGACTTCGAATCCACAGTAAAACCATACGGAGCCGGCAGCAGCATGCTGCCGAGGTTGGGCAAGACGGCGACCTCCTGCGCAGCGATGTTCTTCAGCAGGGCGGATGCCGTTTCGCGGTAGGAGTGCTGCTTCCAGACGGCTGCAGCATGGTAGAGGGAGTAGGCCAGCCACAGGTCGGCATCGCTGGCCGGGTTCGGGTCGAGGACATGCCAGGCACCGTCTTCGTCCTTGCCCCATTTCCAGCCGGGGAGGTTCCTGCGCAGGTCTCCCCGGGCGAGGTTGTCGCTCGTCCACTTCAGAATGCGGTCGAAGCGCTGCCTGTCATGCGCGACCAGTGCAAAGAACAGCGCGTACGCCTGCCCCTCGGAGGTCGAGATGTCTCCCGCACCGTGATCCATCACACGTCCGTCGGCCTGGATGTGCGTCTTCGCAAATTCCTGCCACAGCGGCCACGGCGCCGCGCAGCGTGGTCCTGCCTGCGCCAGCAGGGGAACGATCAACAGGATAAGGGCGGCGAAGCAGTTCCTCACGATGGCCTATGCGAATGGATAGTCGAAGTGCCGGCCTGCCCAGCGAGTAACGTTGTTTCGTGTAATCATCGTGCGCAGGAATCCAGGCGGAACCAGTATAACCCGGGACACGGCGGGCATCCGCGTCCCGCGGAATTCCGGTCCTTGCACGGGTAGTGTCGTGTTTTTCCTGTTGTCTTAAGCGCGGTTTTGCGCCATCATTCGCGCCGCTTGGATAGGCCAAGCCTCCCAATTTTCTTCGGCATTTTCCGGATATTTCTGCCCACCGATGCGCATACTGATCAGCAACGACGACGGTTATTTCGCCCCCGGCTTGGCTTGCCTTGCCGAACATCTTTCTTATGTCGCCGATGTGGTCGTAGTCGCGCCGGAACGCGACCGCAGCGGCGCGAGTAATTCCCTGACGCTGGACCGTCCGCTCAAGTTGCGAAAAGCGCCCAACGGTTTCCATTACGTCAATGGCACGCCGACCGATTGCGTGCACCTTGCTGTCACCGGCATGCTGGACCAGCAACCGGACATGGTGGTGTCGGGCATCAATGCGGGCGCCAATATGGGAGACGACACCATTTACTCCGGCACGGTGGCGGCGGCGACCGAGGGCTTCCTGCTGGGCATCCCGTCCATTGCGGTATCACTGGTGGGTAAGGAATTCTTCAACTACGAGACAGCGGCCAGGGTTGCGACCGGGCTGGTGCAGCGATTCGCCGAACAGAAACATAGCCATCCATGGCTGCTGAACGTGAATGTGCCGGACGTGCCCTATGAGCAATTACAGGGTGTCGAGGTGACGCGCCTCGGCAAGCGCCACAAGGCCGAGCCGGTGGTGAAGGCCAGCACCCCTCATGGCGAGACCGTGTACTGGGTGGGTGCTGCCGGCAAGGCTCAGGACGCAGGCGAGGGCACCGACTTCCATGCAGTGGGACATCAACGCGTGTCGGTCACTCCGCTGCAGATCGATCTCACGCAATACGGGCAGCTCGATGCGGTGCGCGGCTGGATGGGACAGCGATGAGTACCCGGCTCAACGGCATCGGCATGACCTCACAGCGCACGCGCGCGCGCATGATCGAGCGGCTGCGCGAGCAGGGGGTCAAGGACGAGGCGGTGCTGGCCGCGATGTTCGAAGTACCGCGCCACCTGTTCGTCGACGAGGCGCTGGCCAGCCGCGCCTACGACGACGTGTCGCTGCCGATCAATTTCAACCAGACCATCTCCCAGCCCTACATCGTGGCGCGCATGACCGAGATCCTGCGCAACGGCAAGCCGCTCAACCGCGTCCTGGAGATCGGGACGGGCTGCGGCTATCAGGCCGCCGTGCTGGCGCAGGTGGCGAAGGATGTTTATACCGTCGAGCGCATCCAGCCCTTGTATGAACGCGCACGGAGGCAGTTGCGCGACCTCAAGATGCGCAACGTCAGCGTGCGCTATGCCGATGGCACGGCGGGCCTGCCTGAACTTGCACCGTTCGACGGCATCATCATGGCGTGCGCAGCACCCACGCTGTCCGCCGTGCTGCGGGAGCAGCTGGCGGTCGGTGGTAGAATGGTGCTGCCGGTCGGGATGCAGGAGCAATGGCTGTACCTGGTCGAGCGCGATGAGCGCGGCTTCCGCGAAACCCGGCTGGAACCGGTGAAATTCGTGCCATTGTTGATGGGGAAAGCATGAACAGAGTGAATCGGTTTTTCGCCTTGATGGCCGCAGCGGCCGTGTTGGCGGGGTGCGCATCGAGCAAGCAGCATGCGCCGGTCATTGAGCACGGAGGGGCCGCTGCGAAAAGCGCAGTTGCCGCCGAAGCGGCGCGCAAAAAAGCATCGCGCGAGAAGGACTGGCGGCCACAGGTACACATCGTGGAAAAGGGCGATACGCTGTACAGCATCGCTTTCAATTACGGTCTTGACTATCATGAACTGGCCGAGTTGAACGGCATCCAGGACCCCAACGTCATCCAGATCGGCCAGCAGATACGCCTGTTCGCCAGCGCTGCGGCTGCACGTCCCGCCGCAGTGGAGAGCAAGCCGTTGGTGAAAGACCAGCCCAAGGTGGTGAAGTACGCCTATAACGAGGCAGCAGCGGCGCAGATCGACCAGGTGCAACAGCCCGGTAAAACTGCCGCGGCAACGCCGGCCAAACCGTCAGACGTTCAGCCCAAGCCCCAACCAAAATCCGAATCCAAGCCAGCAGACGACAGCGCGGATGCCGACGAAGCGTTGGAATGGAGTATGCCAGCCAAGGGCAAGGTGGTCGGCGAATTCTCTGAATCCGCCAACCGCAAGGGTATCGACATCGCGGGCAAGCTCGGCCAGCCGGTCTTCGCCAGCGCGCCGGGCAAGGTGGTATATAGCGGCAGTGGCTTGCGCGGCTATGGCAAGCTCGTCATCATCAAGCATAACAACACCTACCTCAGCGCCTATGCGCACAACGACCAGGTGCTGGTGAAGGAAGGGCAGAGCGTCACGCGCGGCCAGAAGATCGCCGAAATGGGCAATACCGATGCCGACCAGGTCAAACTGCACTTCGAGGTGCGGCGTTTGGGCAAGCCGGTCGATCCGGCGAAATACCTGCCGCTCGGCAAGTCTTGAGCGCAAAAAAAGCACTCAGCACTTCCAATCACGACCGCGGTAGCGCGGATCTGACCTACGTCTACCCGGTGGTGTCGCGCCGGGCTGGCGGCGTCTCGGTCGGCATCAACCTCAATCCGAACAATGCCTGCAACTGGCGCTGTATCTACTGCCAGGTTCCCGACCTGACGCGCGGCAGCGCACCGCCTGTCGACCTGCCCTTGCTGGAGAAAGAGTTGCGCGGTTTTCTGCATGAACTGCTGCATGGCGATTTCATGCTGACCCGCGTTCCGGAAGGCGCGCGGCGCATCAACGACATCGCGCTGTCCGGCAACGGCGAACCGACCAGCGCGCCCGAATTCGCGCAAGTCATCGAACTCATCGCCCGCATGCGCGGCGAGGCAGCGCTGCCGGAAACGGTGAAGACCGTGCTCATCACCAACGGCAGCCTGTTGTACCGCAGCGAGGTGCAACAGGGGCTGCGTGAACTGGCGAAGCTGAACGGCGAGGTGTGGTTCAAACTGGATCGCGCCAGTGAGGCGGGGATGCAGCGCATCAACGACACCCGCACCAGCATGGCCAAAGTGCATGACAACCTGATTGCCGCCATCGCGCTATGTCCTACCTGGCTGCAAACCTGCTGGTTCGCGCTGGATGGTGAAGCGCCGTCGCGGCAGGACGAGGAGGATTATCTGGGATTCATCGGCGGATTGTTGCGAGAGGGACACAAGCCACAAGGCGTGCTGCTCTACGGCTTGGCTCGCCCATCACTGCAAGCCGAGGCACCGCGCCTGTCGGCTTTGCCGGTTGAAAAGCTGCAGGCCTTTGCAGAATGCATCCGTGCGTCAGGTCTGGAAGTAAAAATCTCCGCCTAACGTTGAAATGCGTACATCTTGCGCAGGAATGCCTCGATGTCCGTCGTTGCGAGTTCCCTGGGCATCGACGTCTGCTCAGGGTGCGCTTGGTGCATGGACAACGTAGGAACCCAGCCCGCGCACAGCACCTCGTCGTCATACCGGGACTCCGCCACATCGCCGCGTTCGACTTCGTAGCCGCTCATATGCATAGTCAGTACGCCCATGATGCACCTCCTGCCGTCATTAGGCTGCGAGCAAATGCGCAACCCTTGCTGGATATATCGGCAGTCAGTAGGGGAAGTTTAGAACTCTGTGGTATGGACTGACTCCTAAGATCACTCTGACAGGCTGCGAGGCCGCGAGATGCCGAAGCCTTGGGCGAAATCGACACCGATGCTTCTCAGCTTTGCAATGAGTTCCTCACTCTCCACCAGTTCCGCAACGGTTTTGACCCCGATCTTTTTTGCCACTTGTTCTATGGAAACCACCTTGGCGAGGTCCGTTGGATCCCTGAGCATGTTGAGAATGATGCTGCCGTCGATCTTCAGGAACTCCACCTGGAAACCGCGTATCCGCTCGAATGGAACTGCATCCCTGCCGAAACCGCTCAGAGCGACACGGCAGCCGCATCGTCTCACCCGCTGGATGAATTCGACGGCGCTCGCACCTCTGGAGGCAAGCTCCGACTCGGGCACCTCGAAGCACAGGACTGAGCCCGGTATTCCGTACTCCAGCAGGGTCGTCTGCAGGAAATCCGGGAAATCCGGATCGCCGATCGTGGCAGCCGCCACGTTGATGAAATATATTGAATCTTTACGACGAAGCTGCTGCTGGTTGATGCTGGAAGCCCATTCCAGCACATGCTGCACCACCCAGCGATCCAGAAAGGGCATCAGCCCATGCCGCTCGGCCAAAGGGAAGAAGGCGCCAGGCGGCAGCATGCCTTCCTCTTCTTCCATCAACCGGATCAGTATCTCGTAATGTTCCGCCTTGCCGGAATTGGCTGGTAGAGGAGAGATCAGTTGGCAATAGAGGCGGAATTCACCTTTCTGGATCGCCACCATGATCCGCTTGCCGGCTTCCTTTTGTCCGGTAATCCGCTCGGCATCGATGAGCAGTTCCTGGACGGTTGCTTCGTTCCGGGCCAAGGCTGCTGCGGGAATCTTCCTTTCGGTCGAGTCCGGGCCGGGAGCCGGTTTTTCCGGCGGATGCAGGTCGCCTCGCGCGGTAATGTCGTCGGCCAGGAAATAGAATCCGTTGACCTTGCCGGCTTCGTCAAATTGAGGAATCTGTTCCACCGACAAGCGATAGACGGCGCCATTGGGCATTTGCTGCGTGTGTTCATAACGTGCGGGCTGTCCATCCAGGGACTGCCGGACCGCAGTCGCAATATCTGCGTAGGCCTTGGCACCGAATATTTCGCGAATATGCCTGCCGTCGATCAGTTCAGGCCTCAGGTGCAGCCAGTCCCGAAAGGCGCGATTGTGGTAGCGGCAATGCCCTTCCGTATCTATCAGGGCAACCATGGTCAGCAACGTTTCGTCGAGTAGCTGTAGACGCGCTTTGTCGGAGGTGAGTTTCTCCTCTGCCTTCTTGCGCAGAGTCGTTTCATGTTCGAGCTTGTCTTTCAGGGAGGAAACTTGCGCCGTGCGGCGCATCACGACCCATTCGGAGCGCGATACCCGGACCGCCTCGGCAAATACGGCAGCCACGAGGATTCCGGTCAGGAAGGATATCCACGGCAGGCCGGCTTCGGTGAAATAGATGGCGAAGACCAGCGCCGCTGCGGTGGCAGTGACGGCTGCCGCTACGATATACCATTGAACGGCACGGAATAATTCGCGACCCCGCATCCTTTAATTTCCTTCTGCGTTGGTGTTGATCAGCATCTTCATTTGCGTAGCCAGGCTGGGCCGGTCGATGCGCTGAAAACAAGTCGCGCCATTCTCCCATGTTTTTGTACCCGTTGCTCACCTCGGCGGGGTAATCCGTGCCGGTGCCAGCTCCGCTTTGGTATCATGCCGCCCTCGTGAGATTTCCCTTCACCCGGTTTTCCTGAATGTTAAGCAAACTCAATGCAGTCCAGCGCGAAGCCGCGTCCTACCTTGACGGCCCCTTGCTGGTGCTGGCGGGGGCGGGCAGCGGCAAGACGCGCGTCATCACCCACAAGATCGCTTACCTGGTGCAGGAGTGCGGTTATGCGGCACGCAATATTGCGGCCATCACCTTCACCAATAAGGCGGCCAACGAGATGCGCGAGCGCGTCGGCACGCTGCTGCCGGGTAAGGACGCCAAGGGGCTGGTGGTGAGTACCTTCCACTCGCTGGGCATGAACATCCTGCGCGCCGAGGCCGGGCTGCTGGGCTACAAGCCGCAGTTCTCCATCCTCGATTCCAGCGACAGCTGGAAGATACTCGGCGAGCTGACCAATTCCGGCGACAAGCAGGAGATACGGGACCTGCAGACGCAGATCTCGAACTGGAAATCGGCCTTCGTCTCGCCGATGCAGGCGGAGGAGCAGGGCGGGAACGACGTGGAGAAGGTGCAGGCGCGCGTCTACGCCCGCTACCAGGAGACGTTGCGCGCCTACCAGGCGGTGGACTTCGACGACCTGATCCACCTGCCGGTGGTCCTGTTCCGCGAGCATCCGGAGGCGCTGGAGCGCTGGCAGCACCGGCTGCACTACCTGCTGATCGACGAATATCAGGACACCAATGACTGCCAGTACCAGTTGACCCGGCTTCTGGCCGGCAAGCGCGAGCAGTTCACCGCGGTGGGCGACGACGATCAGGCGATCTATGCCTGGCGCGGCGCCAGCGTGGAGAATCTGCACAACCTGAGCAACGACTACCCCAGGCTGCGTGTGATCAAGCTGGAGCAGAACTACCGCTCGTCCCAGCGCATCCTCACGGTGGCCAATCACCTGATCAACCACAACACCAAGGTGTTCGAAAAGAAGCTGTGGAGTGACCACGGCATCGGCGATCCGATCCGGATCTACGCGGCGCGCGACGAGGACCAGGAGGCCGAGAGCGTGGTGATGAGGCTGATGGCGCACAAGTTCGAGCACCGCACGCGCTTCGCCGACTACGCCATCCTGTACCGCAGCAACCACCTGTCGCGAGCGTTCGAGGAGCAGCTGCGCGCCCAGCGCGTGCCTTACACGGTCAGCGGCGGCACCTCGTTTTTCGACAAGGCTGAGATCAAGGACATCACCTCCTACCTGCGGTTGATCGCCAACCCGGACGACGATCCTGCCTTCATCCGCGCGATCACCACGCCCAAACGCGGCATCGGCAACAGCACGCTGGAGAAGCTCGGCAGCTACGCCGGGAAGCGCAAGATCAGCCTGTTCGAGGCGGCGTTCGAGTCGCCCATGGCCGACGAACTGCCGCCTCGCCAGTACGAGGACCTGATGCTGTTCTGCCGTTTCATCAGCCGCATCGAGGAACGCGCCGACAAGGACCCGTGCGGCGAACTGCTGGACGAACTGCTGCGCGCGATCAACTACGAAACCTGGCTGTACGACTCGCACGAGTCGCGGCAGGCCGACGCCAAGTGGAAGAACGTGCAGGACTTCATCGACTGGCTCAAGCGCAAGGCCGAACAGGACGAGAAGTCCCTGATCGCCATGGTGCAGACCATCGCCCTGATCAACATGCTGGACGGGAAGAACGAGGAGCAGGATGCGGTCTCGCTTTCCACGCTGCATGCCTCGAAGGGGCTGGAGTTCCCGCACGTGTTCATCATCGGTGCGGAGGAGGACATCCTGCCGTTCCGAGACAGCGACGAGAAGGGCATCGAGGAGGAGCGCCGGTTGATGTACGTCGGTGTCACGCGCGCCCAGCGCAGCCTGCAGATCAGCTACTGCAACCGCCGCAAGCGCGGCAAGGACTGGTTCGCCTGCGAGCCTAGCCGCTTCATCGAGGAGATGCCGGAAGACGAGCTGCAGTATGCCGGCGGCCACAAGGAGGCCGCGCCGACCGTCACCAAGGAAGAGGGCAAGAACAAGCTTGCCAACCTGAAAGCCATGCTGAACCGCGAAGGAACGACTTAATGCTGAGCTATCGCCACGCTTTTCACGCCGGCAACCATGCCGACGTTCTGAAACACTTCGTCGAGGTGCAGTTGCTGCGCTATCTGGAACAGAAGGACAAGCCGTTCTGGTACATCGACACCCATGCGGGGGCCGGTTGCTACGCGCTGGACACCGGCTATGCAACGCAGAACGCCGAGTTCGAGAGCGGCATCGCGCGGCTGTGGCAGCGCGACGACCTGCCCGCGCCGCTGGCCGAATACGTCGAACTGGTGAAGCGCATCAACCCAGACGGCCAGATGAAGCTGTATCCCGGCTCGCCGCTGGTCGCACTCGAACTGTTGCGCGAGCAGGACCGGATGCGGCTGTTCGAGCTGCACCCGACCGACAGCGATATCCTGCAGGAGAACTTTGCCGGATACGGCACGCAGGTGCTGATGCAGACCGCCGACGGCTTCGGAGCACTGAAGGCCTTGCTGCCACCTCCGCCGCGCCGCGCGCTGGTGCTGATCGACCCGCCCTACGAGGACAAGCAGGACTACAAGCGCGTGGTGACGGCCTTGCAGGAAGGACTGAAGCGTTTCGCCAACGGCGTGTATGCGGTGTGGTATCCGCAGCTGCAGCGTGCCGAGGCGAAACAGTTGCCGGAGCAACTCAAGCAACTGCCGGTGAAGAGCTGGCTGCATGTCGCGCTCAGCGTGCAGGCTCCCGGCGAGGACGGTTTCGGCATGCACGGCAGCGGCATGTTCGTGCTCAATCCGCCGTGGACGCTGTACGGGGTATTGCAGGAGGTGATGCCCTATCTGGTCAAGCACTTGGCGCAGGATGCTCAGGCCGATTTCATCCTTGAGCACCATGAATCCAGCCTATAATCTCCGCAAATCCTTCGTCTGAAAGGGAACACATGGCTGCCTCTCATACTTGGAAATTCTTTCGCGCCGGCGGCTTCGACCAGGTGCAGCTCGACAGTGGGGCCGACTTGCTGGCCCTGCGCGAATTGGACCAGAAACTCTGGGCAGCGCTGAGCTGCCCGACGCGCGGCATCGAATTCGACAACAGGACGCTGGATCTGATCGACGCCGACGGCGACGCGCAAGTCCGCGCCAATGAAGTGCTGGCGGCGGTCGAGTGGGCGGGACGCCTGCTGAAGGACGCCGATCTGCTGGTCAAGGGAGCGGACAGCCTGGCGCTAACCGACATCGACGACTCCGGCGAGGAAGGCAAGCAGCTGCTGGCTTCAGCGCGGCACATCCTGAAGAGCCTGGGCAAGCCCGAAGCGAGCGGGATATCGCTGGCGGACATGGCCGACATCGAGAAATTCGTCGCGGGGCTGGAGTTCAACGGCGACGGCGTGATCTGCGCCGGACGGATCGCCGACGCCGGTTTGCGCGCGACGGTCGAGGACATCGCCAAGTGCTGCGGTACGGCGGCCGACCTGAGCGGGGAGGCCGGCATCAGCCAGGAGATCTCCGACAAGTTCTTCGCCGAGGCCCGGGCTTATGCGGCGTGGTATGCGAAGGGCGAGGGCGATGCGGCGGTGCTGTTGCTGGGCGAAAGTACGCTCGCCGCCGCGGAGGCGTTCCATGCCGTCCGGGACAAGGTCGGCGACTATTTCACCCGCTGCCAGCTCGCGGCCTACGACGCCCGAGCCGCCATGCCGCTGAGCCGTGCCGTCGAAGACTACCAGCAGCTTGCGGCGCAAAACCTGTCCATGCAAAGCAAGGAAGTGGCCGATTTCCCGCTGGCAACGGTGGCGGCGGACAAGCCCCTGCCTTTGACATCCGGCATCAATCCGGCCTGGCAGGACAGGCTGGCAGCCTTGCGCGAGCGGGTGCTCGTGCCGCTGCTCGGCAACAAGGACAGTCTGACGGCAGCGGAATGGGCCGCTCTGTGCGCCCGGTTTGCGCCGTTCGACGCCTGGCAGGCGACTAAGCCCGCGAACAGCGTGGAGCAACTGGGCATCGTTCGCCTGCGCGAGACTCTGGGGAACGGGCACAAGGCCGCCATCGACGAGTTGCTGCGCCAGGACAAGGCGGTCGAGGCGGAGGTGAAAGCGATCCGCTCGGTGGAGAAGCTGCTGCATTTCAACCGCGACCTGTTCAAGCTGGCGAACAACTTCGTGTCATTCCGCAGCTTCTACACCGGCAGGGAGAAAGCGGTGTTCCAGGTCGGCACGCTGTACCTGGACGGGCGCAGCTGCGAGCTGTGCGTCAAGGTCGCGGACACGAACAAGCATGCCGCATTCGCCACCATGAGCGGCGTGTGCCTAGCGTATTGCGAGTGCGTGCGCAACGGCGGCGCCGAGAAGATGAACATCGCCGCCGCATTCACCGCGGGTGATTCTGATTTCCTGATGGTGGGGCGCAACGGCATCTTCTACGACCGCAAAGGACAGGACTGGAACGCCAGCATCGTGCGCATCGTCGACCATCCCATCAGCATCCGCCAGGCGTTCTGGTCGCCCTACAAGAAGCTGTCCAGGATGATCAGCGAGCAGTTGCAGAAGTTCGCCGCCACCAAGGCCAGCGCGGTGGACGACAAGATGCTCAAGGCCGCGGTAGAGAACGGGAAGCACGTGAGTGAAACGCCCGCCGCGCCGCCGAAACCGCCGTTCGACGTGGGCAAGTTCGCCGGTATCTTCGCCGCCATCGGCTTGGCCATCGGCGCCATCGGCGGCATCGTTGCCTCCATCGTCAGCGGTATCCTGGGGCTGAAGTTCTGGCAGATCCCGCTCGCGGTGATCGGGCTGATGCTGCTGGTATCCGGTCCTTCCATGGTGCTGGCCTGGTTCAAACTGAAGCGGCGCAACCTCGGACCCATCCTGGATGCCTGCGGCTGGGCGATCAATGCGCGCATGCGCATCAACATCCCGTTCGGCACTTCGCTGACGGGTCAGGCCGAGTTGCCGGAAAACGCACAGCGCTCGCTGGTCGATCCGTTCGCCGAGAAGAAGGCCTTGTGGCCCTATTATCTGGTGATCGCGGCGGGCATCGCCGCGCTGGTCGGGCTCTGGTATGTCGGCTTCTTCGGGCATCGCTAGATGACGACGTTTACCACGGATTGCCGCAGTTGCCCGCGCCTGGCCGAATTTCTGGATCAGGTGCGCATCGAGCAACCGACCTATCACGCACTGCCAGTGAGTTCGTTCGGCGCGGCCGGAAGCCCGTTCCTCATCGTCGGGCTGGCGCCGGGCATGCACGGAGCGAACCGCACCGGACGGCCGTTCACCGGCGACTATGCGGGCAACCTGCTGTACGGCACGCTGCATAAATACGGCTTTGCCAGCGCTGCCGAGCCGCTGGATGCGGCGGGAAATGCCAACTCCGCCCTGCATCTGAAGGGTTGCCGCATCACCAACGCGGTGCGCTGCCTGCCGCCGCAGAACAAGCCGGAACCTTCCGAGATCCGCAACTGCAACGGCTATCTGGCGGGCGAACTGGCGGCGTTGCCTCAAGGCGCGGCGGTCATGGCGCTCGGGACGATCGCGCACCAGGCGGTGCTGACGGCCCTGGGGCTGCGCAAGAGCAGCTTCGCCTTTGCGCACGGAGCGCGCCATGAACTGCCGGGCGATTTGACGCTCTATGATAGTTACCATTGCAGCCGTTATAACACCCAGACCCGGCGACTGACCACGGAGATGTTCGAGGCGGTCGTCGGCGATATCGCGAAACATCTTGAGCGCTGAAAAATTCGATCCCAAATCGGTACTCGACAGCCTGCCGTTGCTGCCGGGCGTCTATCGCTATTACGACAGCAAGGGCGACGTGCTGTATGTCGGCAAGGCTAAGCAGCTCAAGAAACGCGTCTCGTCCTACTTCCAGAAGACCAATATCTCGCCGCGCATCCGCCTGATGGTGTCGCACATCGCGCGCATCGAGACCACCGTGACGCGCTCCGAAGCCGAGGCGTTGCTGCTGGAAAATAACCTGATCAAGTCGCTAAGACCTCGCTATAACATATTGTTCCGGGACGACAAGTCCTATCCATACATCGTGCTGACCGGACACGAGTTCCCGCGCCTGACGTATTACCGCGGCGCGCCCAACCGCCAGCACCAGTACTTCGGTCCCTACCCGAATGCCTATGCGGCCAAGGAAAGTATGCAGCTGCTACAGAAGGTCTTCCGCATCCGCACCTGCGAGGACAGCGTGTTCAGCAACCGCACTCGTCCCTGCCTGCTGCACCAGATTGGGCGCTGCACCGCGCCCTGCGTGAAGCTGGTCTCCGAGGAGGATTACCGGGCCGACATCCGCAACGCGGTGCTGTTGCTGCAGGGCAAGCAACAGGAGGTCGAGCAGGCCATGCGTGCCGCGATGGAACAGGCGGCGGAACAACAGCACTACGAACAGGCGGCCGTGCTGCGCGACCAGTTGCGTGCCTTATACACCGTCCAGCAGAAGCAGTTCGTCGAATCCACCGGCAGCGCCACCGATGCTGACATTATCGCGCTGGCGCAGCAGGACGGCCTGACCTGCGTGAACCTCGCCATGGTACGGGGCGGGCGGCATCTGGGCGACAAGAGCTTCTTCCCGGAGCACGCCGAAGACATGGAAGCGGACGAGATCGTGCAGGCCTTCATCGCGCAGCACTATCTGAACCGCAGCGTGCCGCCGCTGATCGTGCTGGCGGCGGAGTTCCATGACGAGGCGCTGGCGCAATTGCTCAGCGAGCAGGCGGGACGCACGGTGCGGATCAGTACGGCCTCCAGCGGCGAGCGCAAGCAATGGCTGGAGATGGGGCAGCGCAACGCGCTGCTGGCGTTGCAGCAGCGGCTGATGCAGCAAGGCGGGCAGAAGCTGCGGCTGGAGCGGCTGCGCGAACTGCTGGACATGCCGGAGTTGCAGCGTATCGAGTGTTTCGACATCAGCCACACCATGGGCGAGGCGACCGTCGCCTCCTGTGTGGTGTACGAAAACCTCGATATGCGTTCGTCGCAGTACCGCCGCTACAACATCACCGGCATCACCCCGGGCGACGACTATGCGGCGATGCGCCAGGCGCTGACGCGCCGTTACCAGAAACTCGCCGAAGGGGAGGGCGCTCGGCCCGACCTGGTGCTGATCGACGGCGGCCTGGGGCAGTTGCACATCGCGATGGAAGTGATGCAGGAACTGGGCCTGACCGACCTGGCTTTGATCGGGGTCGCCAAGGGCGAGGAGCGCAAGGCCGGGCTGGAGCAGCTGATATCCCCGGACGGCACGGCCCAGCAGCTGCGCAGCGACGAACCCGCGCTGCATTTGATCCAGCAGGTCCGCGACGAGGCCCACCGCTTCGCCATCACCGGACACCGCGCAAAAAGAGGCAAGGCGCGCACTGCTTCCAGCCTGGAAGAGATCAGCGGGGTAGGGGACAAGCGCCGGCGCAGCCTGCTGACCCACTTCGGCGGCTTGCGCGAGGTGGCGCAGGCTAGCGTCGAACAGCTGTGCCAAGTCGAAGGAATCAGCAAAGCGCTTGCCGAGAAGATTTACCAGCAGCTACACTGAGCGCATGTTCAGCAATATCCCCAATCTGCTTACCTGGCTCAGAATCCTGCTCATCCCGGTGTTCGTTTCGGTGTTCTATCTATCCGACAACACGCTGAGCCCGCAACTGAAGAACCTCATCAGCACCCTGGTATTCCTGCTGGCGGCGGCGACCGACTGGCTGGACGGTTACCTGGCGCGCCGACTGAACCAGTCTTCCGCCTTTGGGGCGTTCCTCGACCCCGTGGCCGACAAGCTGATGGTGGCGGCGGCGCTGATCGTGCTGGTCAAGCTGGGGCGCGCCGATGCGATCATCGCCTTCATCATCATCGGGCGCGAGATCACCATCTCGGCGTTGCGCGAATGGATGGCCAAGCTCGGCGAGAGCAAGAGTGTGGCCGTCTCGATGCTGGGCAAGATCAAGACCACCTTCCAGATGATCGCGATCCTGCTGTTGCTGTATCACGACCGGTTGCTTGGCATCGATTGCCAGGTGATCGGGGCGCTGCTGTTGTACCTCGCCGCACTGCTGACGCTGTGGTCGATGGGCTACTACCTGATGCTGGCTTCTCCGCAGTTGAAAAAATCTCACAACTGAATTGATTTATCAGCCTGCGTCTGTATAATGCGCAGCCTTCGGGGTGTAGCGTAGCCTGGTAGCGCGCCTGCTTTGGGAGCAGGATGTCGGGAGTTCGAATCTCTCCACCCCGACCAGGTTTCAAAAGGTAGTACACCGCGAAAAGAATTGTGCCCGTAGCTCAACCGGATAGAGCACCAGCCTTCTAAGCTGGGGGTTACAGGTTCGATTCCTGTCGGGCACGCCAGTGTCGGACAAGCAAAGTTGTTTTATCAGTGGTGGCTGTAGCTCAGTTGGTAGAGTCCTGGATTGTGATTCCAGTTGTCGTGGGTTCGAGTCCCATCAGCCACCCCAAGTCTCAAGGACCAGCAATCGCTGGTCCTTTTTCTTTTTCCCCGCCGTATAATCCCGCGCAAGCAGTATGTGTTTGCATTGCTGCGCCAATAAAAAAGAATACGTCAGGGAGAAGAGGGTATGGGGTCGTTTCGACAGCGATGGTGCGTAAGCATTTTTTCCACATGGATGGTATCCGGCAGCGTTTGGGGGGCTAACTACCCAAGCGAGCAGGATTACCTGCAGGAATTTCCCGTCGTGCTGAGCGCGTCGCGCTTGGCGCAGCCCATTTCCGAAACCCCTAATGCCATGACCGTGATCGACCACGACATGATCGCAGCCTCAGGTTTCCGCAACATTGCCGACCTGTTCAAGCTGGTGCCGGGCATGTATGTGAGTTATGCGAATGGCCATACTCCTGTCGTTTCCTATCGCGGGACGACCGACGCCTATGCACGCAGGATGCAAGTATTGATCGATGGCCGGACGGTGTATCTGCCGCCTTACGGGACGGTGGACTGGGAGGAATTACCGCTAGACATCGGCGACATCGAACGGATCGAAGTGGTGCGTGGTCCGTCTGCAGCTTCGCATGGTTCCAATTCGGTACAAGGCGTGATCAGCATCTTCACGCGGCAGGCTTCCGCCTATGACAAAGCCCAAGTCTCCGTCGGGAAAGGGGATGCTGGAATTTCGGATGTGTCAGCTCGCTTCGGGAATGTGAGCGAGAATTGGGATTACCGGGTCACGCTCGCCTCGCGTAAGGACAATGGCTTTGACGGCCAGAATGACAGCAGCACGACGCAATTAGTTAACCTCCGGAGCAATTACCGTTTCACCGCCCACGATAGCCTCGATTTGCAACTGGGGTACAGTGCAAGCTCCCGTGGCATGGGGATTCTCAACCTAACCGCCCCCGGACACGTCAACACCGCTCGCGATATGCAATCTCATTCTGATTTCCAGCAACTGAATTGGCTACATACAATCGACGGGGACAGCGATGTGCAACTGAGCTACTACCACATACGCCGCAGTGTCGCCGACAATCGCTACACCACCCCCTTTCCGGTGCAGAATTACTTTATTGCTGACGAAACGCTGATTCATCGTCACGAGCTCGAACTGCAACACACTCTGCTCACTGCGCCGACTAATCGTATCGTGTGGGGCTTGGGTATGCGCCGCGATGCGGTAGATTCGGCAAGCAATTTTTCAACTCAGCCAAGATGGCGCGAATACCGCTTGTTTGCCCACGACGAATGGCGCACCACACCAAGTGCATTGGTGAATATCGGGGCAATGGTGGAAAAAAATGCGCTGGGACAAACCCGCGTTTCGCCACGAATCGCATATAACCATCATTTGTCTCCGCGCCATACGTTGCGCGCCAGCGTATCGGTTGCTTACCGCAATCCCGAAATGGTGGAGGAGTTCGGCGACCGGCGTTTCCGGGTCGGCGTTGGTCAATTGCAGGAGTTCAAAGCGGCCGGGGGCTTGAGTCCGGAAAGAGCGCTTTCCCGCGAGATTGGCTATGTCGGGCAATTGGACGAAACTGGTTCGACGATCGACATACGGGCATACCACGACCAAATCAGTAATATCATCTGGGTCGATCCCGTTGTTGTTCCCGGCTCAATCATTCGTTCGAGCAGTTTCAAGAGTCTCTTCTCCGCCACTTACACTGGTATGGAAACCACATTAAATTACAAGACGGGGGAGGGTAGCAAAGTGACGCTGAATTACGCCCACCAGGTTATCAGTGCCCGTCCCGCCGGGGTTCCAACACTAGTCCCGATGAGTACCCTGAACAGGTTTGTCGCTGATTTTGGCCTGACCATGCCTTTGAACAGCGCCAGCATATTGTTCTCGCACGATTTTGCCGAAGGAACACAGCTCGGTATCGGTTTCTATCATCAGGACAAAGTCCAGGTGCTGGATGCCGGGCGCCCGCAACCCCTGACGCGACGCCTTGATTTGCGAATCGCAAAGCAGTTCGGCGAAGATGGAAAAATTGCCCTCGTGGTTCAGAATGCATTAAGCGATCATTACACTGAGTACAATACCGCTATTGTGGGCAAGCGCCGCGCCTACCTGACCGCAACGCTGGAATTCTAGGAATATTTATCTTGCCGCGACTCTTGGCCCCCTTGATTCTGTTGGTAGCGGCTCTGCTATCGGAATCGTCTTGGGCCGGTGATATGCGCGTGCTTCTGCTGTTGAGCGACAATAGCGCACCGTACCGCTCGTTTTCCCAAACGTTAAGTCAGTCTTTGCCGCCTTCGTTCAGATTCTTACAGATGCAAGCCGGAGAGGCGAGTTCAACGACTGGACCAGTCGATCTGGTAGTTGCCATCGGCATGAAAGCGACGGAAGCAGCCCTGAACAGTTCTAATGGGCCTGTATTAGGGGTCATGATCCATCAAAGAGGGTATGAGTCCTTATTGGAGAGTCTGCCCCCACAGAAGGCGGGAAAGGAAACTTCTGCAATCTATCTCAACCAGCCATGGGAACGGCAGTTGGATTTCTTGCAGGCGACCCTTCCAAATCATCTCAGGGTAGGCCTGTTACATTCCCCGGACACGCACCTCGAACTCCCTGGCTTGCGCAAGAGCTTCACCGAGCGCGGCTTGACACTCATCGCCCAGCCAGTCCGCTCGCCCGATCTTTTGTTTCCTGCATTGGATGACCTGCTGAACAAGACGGATGTGTTGCTCACCATCCCGGATAACGCGATATACAACACAAGCAACGTTCGCAACATCTTGCTGACCAGTTATCAACATAAGGTGCCGTTGATCGGCATCTCGCAGGCCTATGTGAATGCCGGTGCGCTTTGCGCCATTTTCTCCACGCCGGAGCAACTCGCCGCGCAGACCGGTGCAGCACTGGTTTACTTTGCAAGGAACAAGCGGTTGCCGGAACCGCACTATCCTGATTTGTACGTTATCGCGCTGAATAATCAGGTGGCGCGTTCATTGGGGATTAATCTGCCCTCGCCGGAGGAGATACGTGAACGCATGAATAAAGCAAGGGAGGGAAGACGATGAAACGTTCCGGCATCAGTTGGCGCGTGACTCTGATCACAGTGGTTCCATCGCTCATCATGGTAGTCAGTCTGGAGGCATTCTTCCTGTACAGCCGTTTTTCCGATCTGGATCAGGGGTTGCTGGAACGCGGAAAACTGATTGCGCGCCAACTCGCGTCGAGCAGTGAATATGGCGTTTTCTCCAACAACCGGACATTTTTGCAGAATATCGCCCACGGCGTTTTGCAACAACCGGATGTGCGTGGACTGGTTGTCCTGAATTCAGCCTCGGAGACATTGGTTAGCGCAGGGGTGTTTTCCAGTTCCCTCAGGAATGCCGAATACGCCGATGCGCAGTCAGCACCATCGCAGACTCATACGCTCCACGAAGAAGTAAGCCTGCTGAACCCGATAAGCAGCAGCAAGGAAAGTCTATGGGTCTATCAACCGATCATTCCTGCCCAAGTCGCTCTGGATGATTTCGAGGGGAAGTCGAACATCCAGCAAACGGGCGGGGTGATCGTCGAAATGAGCAAACTTCAAACCGAGCAGTCCAAGATGCACATGCTTTGGTATACGGTGCTCGCGACCACCCTGTTTTTGGTATTTTCCCTTTATCTTGTTTATCTGGCCAGCCGCAGCATCACTTATCCCATACGCAGGCTGAGCAACACAGTGCAGGCGATAGGCGAAGGCAATCTCGATGCCCGCGTTTTTTTGCGAACTGGCGTCAATGAATTGGGGACGCTGGCCCAGGGCTTGAATAAAATGGCTGAGCAACTGCAGCAAGAGCGCGCCATCTTGCATCAGCGCATAGCAGAAGCGACTCAGGCGCTGCGAGCCAAGAAAGAAGAGGCGGAGCGTGCCAGTCACGACAAAAGCCGCTTTCTGGCGGTTGCCAGCCATGACCTGCGCCAGCCGCTGCATGCCTTGGGCTTGTATGTCGCCGAATTGCAACGCAAGGTGTCCGGTGCCGAGCAACAGCATCTGGCTGGACAAATCGAGCATTCTATCGAGGCGCTTTCCACGCTGTTGAATGCCTTGCTCGACATTTCCAAGCTGGATGCCGGTGTGGTCGTGCCGCAGATTCAAACCTGCGATGTGAGCGCCATACTGGATCGGGTCAGTGCGGATTATCAGATGCTAGCCAGCATCAAAAATATCCGCCTCATCGTCCAGCCGTTTTCCGGCTATATCACCAGTGACCCCATGCTGCTGGAGCGTGTCCTGATGAATCTGGTAAGCAATGCGGTGCGCTACACTTATCAGAATGGCTGCGTCATGGTCGCTTGCCGCCGACGCGGTCGATTCTTGCGCATCGAGGTACGCGACAATGGTGTCGGTATATCCAATACCGACCAGGAAAACATCTTCCGCGAGTTCTTCCAGTTGGCACAACCGCAACTGGACGCAAACAAGGGACTGGGGCTGGGATTGTCCATCGTGGATCGTCTGGTGAAATTGCTTGGACACCGCATTGAGCTTCGTTCCGCGCTCGGCAAAGGATCAGTATTCGCCTTGGACGTGCCGCTCGCACCACACTCTGCCAAACTGCCCGTGGTTACAGCTCCGCCACCATCCGACCCCGATCCGGAATTCGAGGTGTCGCCTTTGACCGGGAAACGGTTGCTGGTCGTCGACGATGATGCCCTGGTGCTTTCCAGCACTTCCAGCATCCTGGCCTCATGGGGTTGCGAGGTCAGTACGGCAGCATCATTAACGCAGGCAAGGCAACTCCTGCGAGAGGGCAATACCTGGGATCTCATCATCACCGACTATCAACTGGACAATGAAGGAAGTGGCATTGATGTCGTTGCGTTGATACGCCAGCATCATGCCAAGCAGATTCCCTGCATCTTGATCAGCGGCGACATAGGCCCGGCCGTATTGAAGCTGGCCAGTGTGGGGGGGCATCATTTACTGCATAAGCCGGTTCGCCCGGCCAAGCTCAGGTCACTGGTTGTTTATCTTCTGGAAACAGCTACTCCGGTGGCGGCTTGAGGGGTTTTGATGACTACTGCTATCAATCCGCAAAAGTGAATTCCGCCAAGAGCATATGATGGTCGGATGCCATGGTGGGTATGACGGCGTGCCGAACCGGCGACAGATGGCGATTGTAGAAAATATGATCGAGAACATAGGGGCGTCGGCGCCACGTGACCTCGTGCGTTTGTACAGCATGGTAACCGGCCTCGGCAAACTGCCTAACCAGTGAGTCATGCTTGCTGACGTTAAAGTCTCCACCAAGGAGCGTTGGGCCGCCGGAGTGGCGGCGCATCTGTTCAATAACGAGTTGGCGCTGGTCTGAATGATGCTCGCTGGACGAGTTCAGCATAAAAAACGCCAGCAGGTGTGTATTGAAAAGCTGGAGTTCATGTCCGGCTATCCTGGTTTTTGCGCCAATGAGCAGGCGGTCGGTAGGGGTTTTTTGTTCTCCCGCGAATTCGAATTCGATCGGCGGAGACGGCAAGTGACGCGTTGAGGTATCGAATAAAGGGGTCTTCGAAAAAATGGCGAGTCCTATGCCAAATGGCAACTCACGCGGGTCTGCCTTCGGGTAGGAAAAAAAGCCATGATAACCATCCAGAGACTTGCTCAAATAGGTGTAATTGGGGGGCGGATACGGTTGTGCGCCGCCCGGCATGGCATGCTCCACCTCCTGAAGCAACACGATATCGGCATCATGGCTGCGAATTTCTGCGAGGGTCCGCTCAATATCGACGGGTGCGCCATCCGGATCAGCATCGTCCCATACTTGACCGAATTGCATATTGAACTGCAGTACCTTGAACGTGCTCATAAATTGGGTAGTTCACATGTGATTTTTTATTTATTCGTGTGCAGCTCGTGGTGCCGACGCAAGAGTAACTTCATAAAAATTGAAAAGCAAGAATAGGCATAAATATGCGCACATCCTGTGCCCAGTAACCCGATATTAATTTGACATAATATACATTATGCGAATATTTCAAAGTAAAACTCCGTTCGCTTTTCCACAAAATCGCTGATTGCCTCTCCCATCAATTAGCTGATCGCCGAATGGCTGCTGGCTGTATGTATATCGTACGACTAGGCAGCTTGCTGTGGCCCCTGCTAAAAAATGAGAGCTTTTCCACAGAATCAGGGGGATAACCAAGCGTTTCACGGCTCGAACTTAAGGTGGGGAAAGGCTGTAGTTAGTCACGCTGAAAAATTAGGCAGCATGTTTCACGACCATTTTTTCATCGCCACATCAGAAGAGCTGACAAAGGCGATTGTGGTCTGCGGACATCTTTGCCAATGTTTGCGTAAATTCCGGGCGAACCTGATCCCAGGAAAAGCGCCATTCCCAGTTTCCGGACGGCTCTCCCGGAAAGTTCATGCGATGTTCGCTGGACAGTCCTAGTACATCTTGCATGGGATAGACAACCGTATTGGCCGCGGAGTTGGAAAGCGCACGCATCATGTCCCAGTGGATCGCCTGACCGTCGCTTTTCAGGTAATGCTGTGCAAAAGTCTTTTCCCTGTCAGACACCGAATTCCACCATCCCAAGGCCGTGTCATTGTCGTGAGTGCCGGTATATGCGACTGCATTGGGTACATAATGATGCGGCAAAAAATGGTGCCCCTCTCCCTCGGAGAACGCGAACTGCAGGATGCGCATGCCGGGCAACTTGAATCGATCACGAAGCTCGATTACGTCCGGAGTGATCAACCCCAGGTCTTCCGCAATGATGGGAAGTTGCGGAATGGCCTTTTTCAAGGCATTGAACAGCTTTTCCCCAGGACCCGGCACCCACTTTCCGCCGATAGCGTTGGGCGCATTGGCCGGAATTCCCCAGCAGGCGGCAAAGCCACGAAAATGATCGATACGGACCAGGTCAGCGAACTTCAGCGCGTGTCGCAGGCGCGCCACCCACCAGGCATAGCCGTTTGTTTCGTGCATGTCCCAGCGATAGAGCGGATTTCCCCAAAATTGTCCTGTTTCGCTGAAATAGTCGGGCGGCACTCCCGCGACAATCGAGGGTCGGCCGTTCTCGTCCAGTTCGAATAATTCCTGATGCGCCCACACGTCTGCGCTTTGATAAGCGACAAATATCGGCACGTCGCCAATGATCCGGATGCCATGGGCATTGGCGTACTTCTTCAAACCCAGCCATTGACGCGAGAAACACCACTGGCAGAATTTCCAGAAGCCCACTTCATCGGCACTATCCTTTGCCATACTGCGCAAAGCATCCGGATGACGGTGTGCCAACTCAGCCGGCCAGTAGCTCCATTCGAGCCAATTCTGGTGTTGGGCGATCGTCATGAACAGCGCATAGTCTTCAAGCCACTCGCTTTCGGCGCGGCAAAATTCGTCATACGCCTTGCGCATCGTTTCATTACCAAGTGCGAAGAAACGTACTGCAGCGCGCCGCAGCCGTTCCATGCGGAATGACCGCAACAGGCCGAAATCGATCTTGTCGGAGCGGAACTCAGGATGAGGGATCAGATCATCCTGATCGAGCCAGCCCTGCCCTGCCAGCTCTGCGATATCGATAAGAAGGATATTGCCGGCGAAAGCGGAACTGCTCATGTACGGCGAATTGCCCGGCCCGATCTCACCGAGCGGCAGAATCTGCCAATAGGTTTGGCCTGCGCTCTTCAGCCAGTCAACAAACTGGTACGCATCCGCCCCCAAATCCCCGGCGCCAAATTTACCGGGAAGCGACGTAGGATGAAGCAATATGCCGCTGGCGCGCTTGGTTAGCATGGTCGAGGTATTATCATGGCTGGACGAACCCGTTTTCGCGGGCGGAAAAGTCTATTCGGATGACCGGCGCATTGCCCCGCCCGCTTCGGGTGTGCCGCTCCCCTGGCTGATCGGCTCCGCCAGATTCTGTGGCGGGGGCAGTTTCAACAGACGGTACAGTTCGGTCAGGTTGTGGCGGAACAGACGGTCGAAACTGGCTACCGCGTGCGATGGGTTGTAGTCGCCGAACCACCAGAACCAGTCGGAGCTTTCGCAGGAACACAGCTGCTTCTCGGCTGCCGCCTGTTCGACCGGGTCGAGTCGCCCGCTGGCCATCACCATGTCGTAACTTTGCTTAGCCACGCACAGTAGATCCCAAGCGCGATTCTTGTCCTTGGAACCGATCCAGGTCGAGAAATCGCCGTACACCCAGCTGCCAGCCACGATGCCCGGCAGTCTACCCATCTGCGCGCTATCCGGGCGAGCCGGACTCTGTTTCAGGTAATCGCTGTAGGTGCTGGTGTGTATGTATTGGTGCGATTCAAGTTCGGTATACAGATCATCGAGGAAATAAAAACCGTTGTATGGGTAGTATTCCCAGGCATTTTCGCCATCCAGGATGACGCTGACGATGGGCGTTTCCCTTTCCGGCGCATGCCTGGCGATTCCCTCGATCTGTTCGATGAAATTGCGCGCCGCATCCTTGCCATGCCAGCGCGAATATTCGAAACCGATGAGGTCGGACAGGCGGTCATCGCGAAAAAAACAGGTCAAACCCTCAGCCCCGCTTTCCATCTGGTAGGGGCGGTACAAGTATTGCCCGCGATCGGAAACGCTTTGCCGATGCTGGTGCAGGCTGTTCGCCAACACCCCCTCCCCGCTGGCCGCCCAACGGCACCCTTCACCCGCCAACACGTCCAGCGTGGCGGTCGAGATCGAGCCTTCGGCCGGCCACATGCCTTCTGGCTCATTGCCGAACCTTGCTGCATGACTCTGTTTTGCCCTGGTGACATGCGCCGCAACGCGTCCTCTGCCACCCGGATAACACGGGGATTGCGGCAATGGCGCATTCGGCATGGCTTCTTTGGCACTGGCGAAATTGATCAGCAGCGGTGCCAGCGGATGATAGTGCGGGGTCGCCGAAATCTCGATCTGCCCGGACTCCGCCAGCTTGCGGTAGCGCGGGATGATGCCACCGATCAACTCGCCTATCAGCGAGAACAGATTCCGGCGATCCTCGATGCTGAAGCATTCCGCCTTGCTCATCAGTTGCACCACGAGATCGTTTTCGCGGCGTACGCTTTCGCCGCACCACGCCAAGTGATACCAGGTCAGCAAGTCCGCCATGAATTGGCCCGATAGATAAGACAAGGCGGGTTCCCCATCGGCCTGCAATCGGTTGAACAGCTCCCACAGCCGCTTGTATGCCGGATAGGGCGAGATCATCTTGGTATGGTTGCTGCGGAAGCAGGCATCAAGCACATGTTGCCGCTCTTCGGCAGAGAACGCATCGGTGTTCTCGTGCGCCAGCAGGCGCAGCAACGGGTCGCGCAACTTGCCCGTGGCGAACTGGTCCGCATAGTCTTCCAGTTGGTCGAGCAACACCGGCACGAAATTCACCACGGCATGTACCTTGGGATGGCGCTCCAGGTGATAGGCCATGTCGGTGTAGTCCTTGATGGCGTGCAGGTAGGTCCATGGCAGCAGGAAATCGCCGGTGGAATAGTCGCGGTAGTCCGGCTGGTGCATATGCCAGAGAAGGACCAGGTCGACGTTTTTCTTTTGCGCAGCAGAAGGGACGCCACCCGACGGCGGAGGAAATGGCGTCATCGGATGCTGTGAACCTTATGCCCCAACATCTCGGGAGTGATCAACGTGATGCCATTCGGGCTGACGTGGAAGCGCTTGCGGTCTTTTTCCGGATCGATGCCGACTTCCAGCCCTTCCGGAATGCGGCAACACTTATCCACGATGACTCGTTTCAACGTGACATGCCGCCCTACTTCCACATTGGGCAGTATCACCGAATCCTCGATATTGCAGTAACTGTTCACGCGCACGTTGGAAAACAGTACCGAACGTCTCACGACGGAGCCGCTCACGATACAGCCGCCGGAAATCAGGGAATCGATTGCAGTACCTCGCCGTTCATCTTCGTCGAACACGAATTTCGCCGGGGGCAATTGCTCCTGGTGCGTCCAGATCGGCCACTCCTGATCGTACATATTCAGATCGGGGATCACTCTGGTCAGCTCCATGTTGGCCGCCCAATAGGAATCGATGGTTCCGACATCTCGCCAGTAGGGGATCTTGTCGTCGCCCATGCCCACGCAACTGTGATCGAAACTTTGGGCGAACACTCGGTGCTTGTTCACTAGGTATGGGATCATATCCTTGCCGAAGTCATGGCTGGAATTGGGATCGTCTGCATCACGGATCAGTTGTTCGAAGAGGAAGCGGGTGTTGAACACATAGATACCCATGCTGGCCAGCGACTTGTCCGGCTTGCCGGGCATGGATGCGGGCTTGGCTGGCTTCTCGTCGAATTTCACCACGCGCGCGTGTTCGTCCACTCCCATCACGCCGAAAGCCGTCGCATCGGCGATCGGCACTTCCAGGCAGGCTACCGTCATGTCGGCCTTTTTTTCCACGTGTGAAGCCAGCAGCTTGCCGTAGTCCATCTTGTAGATGTGATCACCGGCAAGTATCAAGACGAAATCGGGATCGGCTTCGCGCAGAATGTCGATATTCTGATACACCGCATCGGCAGTGCCCTGATACCAGTGTTCTTCGTCGACGCGCTGCTGCGCAGGCAAGATGTCAACGGATTCGCCGAACTGTCCGTTCAGAAAAGACCAGCCGCGCTGAATGTGACGTATCAGGCTGTGCGACTTGTATTGCGTCGCGACCCCGATGCGGCGGATACCGGAGTTGACGCAATTGGAGAGGACGAAATCGATGATGCGGAACTTGCCGCCGAAGGGAACTGCAGGTTTGGCGCGCCAATCGGTGAGCTGGTGCAGGCGGCTGCCGCGACCGCCTGCCAGCACCATGGCGTAGGTATTCTTGGTGATGCGGCTGATAAAACGCGGCGCAGTGTCCCCGATAGCGGGATGATACTTTCTCTGCACGTAATTCAGTTCGGCATTCATACGCAGTTCCCCTACTTATGCAAGTCCAGTGTTTTCATTATCGTTTACAATCGTTTCGTCAGACAAGAATAAAAGAGGGTGGTAGGTGAATACACTTATAGAATCGCTGCTTCAAGTCCGTCTGTACGACCCGTTCGGGTTATTGGGGTTGCACCGCGATGGTGCCGACTGGATCATCCGGACATATGATCCGAATGCTACCTCCGTCGAGTTGCTGAATCATGACAATGTCATGCCACTCCAGCCCGTTCATCCATCCGGTGTATTCGAGTGGCGCAGCAAAGAAGAACCCGCCCGCCCCTACCGGCTGCGCATGAACTACGGCAATGCCACCCACGAGATCTTCGACCCCTACCAGTTTCCGCCGCACCTCTCCCCGCAAGACCTCTACTTGTTCAGTGAAGGCAAGTTGCGTCAGGGCTACCGCATGCTCGGCTCGCATGCCGTGGAGATCAACGGCGTGCAAGGCATCCGCTTCGCCGTCTGGGCGCCGAATGCTGAACGCGTCAGCGTGGTGGGCGAATTCAACCAATGGGATGGCCGCGTTCATCCGATGCGTTCGCTCGGTTCCAGCGGCGTGTGGGAGCTGTTCATCCCCGAGATCAAGCAGCATGCGCTGTACCGCTATGAGATCCGCAACCGCGATAGCGGCCACGTCCTGACCAAGACCGACCCCTATGCGCAGGGCTACGAGTTGCGCCCCGGCACGGCTGCCCTCGCCGCACCGTTCAACCAGCACCGCTGGCAGGATGGCGAATGGATGGAACGTCGCGCGCAATGGGACTGGCTGCACGGCGCGATCAATATTTACGAAATCCACGCCGGTTCATGGAAGCGCCATCCCGACGGCCGCTTCTACACCTACAGTGAGCTGGCCGCCGACCTCGTGCCTTACGTCAAGGGCATGGGCTACACCCACATCGAACTGCTGCCGATCTCCGAGCACCCGCTGGACGAATCCTGGGGCTACCAGGCCACAGGCTATTTCGCGCCGACCAGCCGCTTCGGTTCGCCGGATGAACTGCGCCACTTCGTCGATACTTGCCACCGGGCCGGCATCGGTGTGATCCTCGACTGGGTGCCGGCGCACTTCCCTCAGGACAGCTGGGCACTTGCGCGCTTCGACGGCACGGCACTGTTTGAGCACGCAGACCCGCGCCTCGGCTTTCACCAGGACTGGGGCACGCACATCTTCAATTACGGTCGCAACGAGGTGAAAAGCTTCCTGATGTCCAGCGCGCATTACTGGCTGGCCGAGTTCCACTTCGACGGCCTGCGCGTGGACGCTGTCGCCTCCATGCTGTACCTGGACTATTCGCGAAAAGAAGGCGAATGGATCCCGAACAAATATGGCGGGAGAGAGAACCTCGAAGCGGTGGATTTCCTGCGCGAGATGAACATCATGGTGCATGAGGAATTCCCCGGCGCGCTGACTTTTGCCGAAGAGTCCACCGCCTGGCCCGCAGTGTCGCGCCCAACCTATCTCGGCGGACTGGGCTTCTCGATCAAGTGGAACATGGGCTGGATGAACGACACGCTGAGCTACTTCCAGAACGATCCGGTACACCGCCGCTACCACCATAACCAGCTCACCTTCGGCCAGCTCTACGCCTACACCGAGAACTTCGTGCTGCCGTTCTCGCACGACGAAGTGGTGCACGGCAAGGGCTCGCTGCTGTCGAAGATGCCTGGCGATGCCTGGCAGAAGTTCGCCAACCTGCGCCTGCTGCTCGCCTACCAGATGACCAGCCCGGGCAAGAAGCTGAATTTCATGGGCAACGAGATCGCGCAGGGACGTGAATGGCAGTCCGCCTGGGAACTGGAATGGTGGCAACTGGGGCAGGACTATCACCGCGGCGTGCAGAACCTGTGCTACGACCTCAACCAGCTTTATCGCAGCACGCCTGCCTTGTATGACCTTGACTTCCAGCACGAAGGTTTCAGCTGGATCGATTGCAATGACGCGGAACAATCGGTATTGTCCTACCAGCGTCGCGCCCGCGACGGCTCCTGCGCCGTCGTCGCACTGAACCTGACGCCTGTGCCGCGAGCCCGTTACCGTATCGGTCTGCCTAAGCAGGCTCAGTACCGCGAAGTGCTGAACAGCGATTCTCAGCACTATACCGGCAGCAACATGGGCAATGCGGGTTTGATCCAGGCAGAGGCTATTCCGTGGATGGGACTCCCCTGCTCCGCCGAGATTGCGCTGCCGCCGTTGGCAGCTGTCGTGCTTGTGCCCGCGGCTTAAGACTAACCAATCGAGTCGAATATCATGTCCAGACTGATCGAATCCCCTGCCTGGCAGGCACTCAAGGCACATCAAAAAGTCATCGAGCCCCTCCACATGCGGCAGATGTTCCGCGACGATCCGGCACGTTTCGATAAATTTTCGGTCCAGCTCAACGGCCTACTGTTCGATTATTCCAAGAACAGAATCAATGCTGAAACGGTCAAGCTGCTCTTGGCGCTTGCCTCACAGGCTGGACTGCCCGGCTGGATAGAACGCCTGTTCAGCGGCGACAAGGTCAACTCCACCGAACGGCGCGCCGCGCTGCATACCGCACTACGCACGCCCCAAGGTATCCCCGTCCTGGTGGACGGCAAGGATGTCATGCCCGATGTGCACCGGGTGCTGGGGCTGATGCGCAGCTTCTCCGACGCGGTGCGCAACGGAACACACCGCGGCCATACAGGAAAACAGATCACCGACATCGTCAACATCGGCATCGGTGGCTCCGACCTCGGCCCGCTGATGGCGTGCGAGGCGCTCAAACCCTACGGCAGCCCAAATCTACGCGCACATTTCGTCTCCAACATCGACAGTACCCAACTCACCGAAACACTGAAGAAACTGGACGCCGAGTCCACGCTGTTCATCGTCAGCTCCAAGAGTTTCACCACACAGGAAACGCTGACCAACGCACGTTCGGCACGCGTCTGGCTGGTCGAACGGCTGGGTGACGAACAGGCCGTCGCGCGACACTTCGCAGCTATCTCCACCAATCTCGATGCCACCGCAAAATTCGGCATCGACCCTCGCAACGTGTTCGAATTCTGGGACTGGGTCGGCGGGCGCTATTCGCTGTGGTCGGCCATCGGCCTGCCCATCGCGCTATACATCGGCATGGACAATTTCGAGGAGCTGCTGGGCGGCGCCCATGCGATGGACGAACACTTCCGCAACGCACCACTGGAGCAGAACATCCCGGCCTTGATGGGGCTGCTCGGCATCTGGTACGGCAACTTCTTCGGCGCCGGTTCCCACGCCCTCTTCCCCTACGACCAGTACCTGCACCGTTTTCCAGCTTACTTGCAACAACTGGATATGGAGAGCAACGGCAAACGCGTGGATCGCGACGGCACCCCTGTGGATTACGACACCGGCATGGTGATCTGGGGCGAGCTCGGCACCAACGGCCAGCATGCCTTCTTCCAGCTCATCCACCAGGGTACGCGAATGATCCCGGCGGATTTTATTGCGCCACTCCATAGCCACAATCCGCTGGGCGAACACCATTCACTGTTGCTGGCCAACTGCTTTGCGCAGACCGAAGCGTTGATGCTTGGCAAGACTGTCGAAGAGGCGCGCGTAGAGCTCGAAGCGCAAGGACTACGCGGCGAGGCGCTGGAAGCACTGTTGCAGCACAAGGTATTCCCCGGGAATAAGCCGACCAACACCCTGCTGTTCGACCGGCTCGACCCGCACACGCTGGGCATGCTGATCGCTTTGTACGAGCACAAGGTGTTCGTACAAAGCGTGCTGTGGAACATCAACCCCTTCGACCAATGGGGCGTGGAACTGGGCAAGCAACTGGCGGGCAAGATTCTGCCGGAGTTGCGCGACGGTAGTTTGGCCTCACGACATGACGCTTCGACTCGCGGATTGATTCAACACTATCACGAACGCTGCCGCTAACGATGGTGTAAATCGCTTTCACCTCTAATGCTAGAATGACCGCATTGCTGGAAAGGTAATTCAAACTATATCGAGTCAGGGGGAAACTGTATGTTTGATGAGCTTGATCGAGAGATTTTTACCAGTGGGCAACGCATCTTTAACACCGGCGATGCCGGTGATTGCGCCTACCTCATCGAAGAAGGTGCTGTAGAGATCGTTGGAGTGAGTCATGGGCCAGAACAACGGCTGGGTCTACTGCGCAAGGGGGAGATGTTCGGCGAGATCGCCCTGATCGACCACCAGCCACGTACAGCAACAGCCTTGGCTGTCGAAAGAACCATACTCATCCCGATCCAGCGAAAATTGGTGGAAGGCCTGCTTGAAAAGAGCGATCCGATTTTGCGCCATCTTCTTCTGGTCATTCTGGATCGTTACCGGAGCAATCAAAGCCATCGAACGATGCATGAAGACAAGTCTCCGTTAACAGATCATCAGGCTCATCAGCGCAAGGCATTAAAGGGAGAAGCCACACAAAAATTGTCACTCGCTCATGGCATCACACGAGCATTGAAAAATGACGAATTCGAGCTCCATTATCAACCGATCTGCAACATATCCGATGGTTGCGTAGCCGGCTTCGAGGCATTGGTCCGCTGGCGCCATCCGACGGATGGCCTGGTTCCGCCCATGGACTTTCTCTGGTTGGCCGAACAGACCGGCCTGATACGTGAGCTTGGCCTGTGGACCCTTGAGCGCGCTTGTCGTGACTGGCCCAACCTCCGGCAACTTACAAACCATGAAACGCCCTTCATCAGTGTCAACCTGTCCGCGACACAATTGACCAGCAAAACGCTGGTCAATGATGTCAAGGCCGTCATCGCACGTTATGGCATGCCAACGACACAATTAAAGCTGGAGCTCACGGAAACAGTGATGATCGAGCATCCGGAAGTCGCACAAGAGATCCTGAGCAGTCTCGTCGAATTGGGCAGCAACCTTGCTCTGGATGACTATGGCACCGGTTATTCCGGACTGGATCACCTGCAACGTTACCCGATTGGCACCTTGAAGATTGATCGGGCGTTCATCTCGCGAATGCTGGAATCGGAGCAAAGCCAGGAAATCGTGCGCTCCTCGATAGCCCTAGCGCATTCTCTGGGCATGAACGTAGTCGCCGAAGGGATTGAAACACGGGCGGTGCGGGATGCGCTATCGAACATGGGATGCGAGTTTGGACAGGGCTGGCACTTTGGCAAGCCTGTTGCGCTGCAAGACCTGGTTTTACTTTGCGGGGTTTAACACCTTTCCAGTCTCGCCGCACCACTCCCCCGTCCCCGATGGCATGAGCTGAAAACCGCGGCTGAGCAGCTGAATTGTTTTTACTGGCAAACCGGCAGAGGTTTCGGTGCCTGAGGTTGTGCTGCCGAATTTGCCGCTTCGATGGTCTGCAGTGCTTCCTGCTTCTGCTCATTGCCAGTTGCAGTATCAGCGGCAGCAACTGTCGCGGTAGCAATGACCCCAGCGAACATCTGGGGGGCGGGAATAACCGACACAGTACTCGTTAAGGAGTTAATGACGGTGGGCGTTGCCAAAACCGGTGCAGTGATGGTGAAGTTCGCCGGCACATAGCTCATGGTGTAATTGGTGCTGAGCAAAGCCAAGGTGCCTTGGCTTATCGGATACGTTCCGGCAGTTTCTCCCGCCACACGGCTCAGAGCGCCGCTCAGCGTAGTCGCGGCAGTGTCGGTGAATTTCAATCCGGCCACCATGTAGGTCAGCAGTGGATCAACGCCCCCCTCCAACTTGCCTGTCGCATTCGCCGAAACAGTCAATGCGGCCGGGGTGATGCCTAGGCTGCTGCCGGTGTAGGCGATGGTGTAGTTAGGATTGGTCAGCGTGCCCTGACTGATGGCGTAAGTGCCGACGTTCTCCCCTGCCGCGCGCGTTTGTGCGCCGGTAAGCGTGTCGGTACCGATCACCCCGGTGGCGACGTAACCCAATGCCGGGTCGGCTGCGCCATAGGTTTTGTTCAGTACATTCGCGGTGACGGTCAAGGAAGCTGGAGTAATGTCGGCAACGGTGCTCGCAGAGGTGCTGCCCAAGGTGTAGTTGCCGGCATCGATACCCGCCAAAGCTATACCACTGATGGTGACTGTCTTGCTGATGGCGGCGTTCTTATCGATGAACGCGCCTGTGGCTCCAGTAACGCTCAAGAGATCGCCTGCGATCATGCCGGTGAACCCTGCCGCTGCGGTATTAAGAGTGGCGCCTGCGGTGCCGTCATACACTTTGTTGGCGGCAGTGATGCCGGTTACGGCACTTATTGTCGCCGGCGTGATGGTGCCCAGTGCCGTACCGGTGACCGCACCGAGTTGATAGCCATACACTGGGGCAAATCCATTGGATGCACCGGCGATTGCCACGCTGCTCACATTCACCGCTTTGGCATTGCCGACATTCCTGGTGTCGTAGCTGCCGACGCCATTCAACGTGATGGTGTCCCCATCCACAGCGTTCGCCGCGGTGAAGTTTGCAGCAGACAGAGCAGCGCCGAGCAATCCGTCATAGACCTTGCTGACGTTGCCGCCCAGTGTCACGTTAATCACAGGGGCCAGCGAGTAAACGAATCCGTTTCCGCTGCCTAGAACTGTTCCGCCATAAGTCGTATTGTATTGCTTGAAGTCGTAAACGAGACCGCCGCGGACATCGAGAGCAGGGGCTGTCGAATAGACCAGCCAGCGGCCGCCGCCCGATACGCCAAGGGCACCTGTTCCTGCCCTGTTGTCAAAATTACCGGAGGCGGCAAGCACGATGTTATTTCCGCTGGCGGCTACCAAAGCGCCATTCAGCACGACATTTCCGGATGCGTTCAGATTGATGCCCCCGGTAGCGGCAGCCAGCGTTCCAGCCAGAATGTCGCCGCCGGAGTTGGCGAGGTTGATCAGGCCCGCCGTGATCGTCGCCAGCGTCGTATCGATGACTGCATTGCCTGCGGTGCGATTTGCCGCAACTGCGCCGGCATCGTTCGCAGTGATGTTGAGCGCGCCCGCAATGTCGATCGCATCGTTCAACATGACGCTGCGTCCGGCTTGCAAGGTAAGGTTGCCCGAACCTGTTGCGGTGATGCCCGCCCCGACTTCCTGAGTGATGTCGTTATTGGCCTGCAACACCACGTTGGTGCCCAGATTCAGCGTGCCGGCGATCCAGCCGGCGCCTATGGTCGCATCCACGCCCGGGCTGTTCCCAAACAAAGGGCCAACCGCCGCCGGGGTACCGAACAGATACACTCCGCCCGCGCCGCCATTGGCCGTCTTGCTGCCAAGCAAGACCTTGCCCGGCTGGCTTGTCAACTCCGAGACATTGCCGAACGTGCCGAATACGCTATTTCTGGCGGTCACCAGGCCTACCAGACCCGTCGTGCCATTACCCCAGCTGACGGCACCGAAGTTGAGGCTGTGCACTACATAATGGCCATCGGAAAGCGCGGTGATCCCGCCGGAGTAGGCGCAATCGCACGCCCAGTCCCCACCGACGACATCCCCTGCGACACTGCCAACCAGGCTGTTGGTTGCGGAAACTACTCCACCAAATGAGCCATCTGCCAGCTGGCCGGTCGCACTGTTCATCCAGGTGGCGGCACCTTTTCCGCCATTCCATCCGCCGGCGCTCCCCCAATCAGGGCTGGTGATCACCCAGTTGCCATTCACCTGCAACTGGGTGAGACCTACAACACCGTTGCCTAGATTGTCACCCACGGTGCTTCCCAGCAGGCTGTTGGTGGCTGACACCACGCCGCCCGTTGCTCCACCGGCTAAGGCACCGGTTGCGCCATTCATCCAGCTGAACGCGCTGATCCCTCCGCCCCATTGCTCGCTGCGGATCAGCACATTGCCATTGCCGAAGGCATTAACACCGGTAAGCGCTGAAGACCACGAAGGGGCCGGAGCGACGCCGACCCAATCTCCCGCAACGGAACCCAGCAGACTGTTGGTGGAATCTACCGTACCGCCCAACGCCCCATTGGATAACCTCCCCGTCTGGCCATTCACCCAGGTCACCGCGCCCTTTCCGGCCCCCCCGGCACCGCCCCACGCGGGGCTGCTCACTATATAGTTCCAGAACGAAATGCCATTGCTGACCAGAGTGATGCCGCCCGAGCCGACGCTATCGCTCGTTGCACTACCCACCAGGCTGTTGCTGGCGGATACTGTGCCTGCTGTTCCGGTCACCCCATTTCCAAGCGTCACCGCCCCCGCACCGGTGACGGCTCCATTTGCCCAATTGGGACTGGACACCGCGTAGTTCCAGAACGTCGCCCCATCGGTGATCTCGGTGATTCCGCCAGATCCGACGGAATCCATCGACGTACTGCCGACCAGGCTGTTCGTTGCCGAGACAATGCCTCCAGCCGTTCCATTCGCCAACAAGCCGTTTGCCGGGTTCATCCAGGTAACGGCCCCCTTGTTGCTTCCCCAGGACGTATCGGTGAATAGCACCATGCCGTTACCCAGTTGCTGCATCCAGCTGTTGCCGACAGCATCACCTGCAGCCGAACCCACCAGGCTATTGGCCGCCGAAATACCCAAGGTATCGGATGTCTTGCCGGTTGCGCCATCCATCCAGGTCAACGCACCGACACCGTTCCAGTTGCTGTGCACCACGTAATTCCAGAAGGTCGTGCCATCGCTGGCCAAAGTCACGCCCATACCTACGCTATCGTTCGCTGTCGCGCCGATCAAGCTGTTGGCCGAGGTGATCGAACCGGAAAAACTGCCATCCGACAGTGCACCCGTTGCGCCATTCATCCACGTGACCGCGCCCGCACCGGTTGCCGCCCCGTTACTCCAGGACGGGCTGGCGATCACGACCTTGCCATTGCCCAGTTGAGTAATGGCGTAGAAGCCTACAGAGCTGTTCGCCACATCACCGACCAGGCTGTTCAAGGCAGAGATCGTTCCGCCGGCACTTCCATCCACCAGCTTGCCCGTGGCGCCATTCACCCAGGTCACGGCCCCGGCGTAGTCTGCATTGGTAGTCGGGTTATGCCACGTAGGGGTCTGCACCAGGACATTGCCCGTGGAGAGTGTGGTAACGGTATTGCCCACGTGTTCGCTACCAGCATAGGAAATACCGTTCCACACCCCGCCATAAGCGCCCACCAGGCTATTCGCCGTGCCTATCACACCGCCATAAACCGGCACCCCGACTGTGCTGTTGGAAAGCTCACCCGTCGCCCCCTTCATCCAGGTCAGTGCACCGACATTCACATTGGCTCCGTTATCCCAATTCGGGTTCCTCACCAGAATGTTGCCATTGGCGAGCTGGATGATGCCATTGCCGGACATGTCGCCGCCTGTCGAACCGACCAGGCTATTGATATTGGAAATCGCTCCGCCATTCGAGAGATCGGCCAGCTTGCCGGTGGCGCCGCTGATCCAGGTCACCGCCCCCAAGCCGGTGCTTGGGCTGCCTCCCGACCAGACAGGGGTAGTTGCAAGGAAATTGCCGTTGTTCAACAACGTGACCGCACCGACGTTGTCGTAGGCAAACCCGCCCATCAGGCTGTTGGTGCCATCAACCGCGCCGCCGAAAACACCGCTGGTAAGCGCTCCGGTCGCCCCATTCATCCAGGTGACTGCGCCGCTATCAATCAGCGTATTGAAATCAAACCACGGGCTCTTCACCAGATAATTGCTGCCGCCGGCTTGCACCGCGATGCCTTGTGCACCGACGTAACTCGCCCCGACTGCCCCCACAAGGCTAGGGGCGATACCGGCGCTCGCGGCGGCCGCGCCAGTCACGACACCTGACGTTCCGGTGCTGCCGTTGCCCCATGTCACCGCCCCCTTGCCGCCGCCCCAGCGCGAGCTCACCACGACGTAGTTGCCGTTTGGAAGTATCACCAGGCCGGGGTCCGCGGTATAAAGATCATTCCAGCCGACGCCGACCATATCCCCGGCAGCGGATCCGACGATGCTGTTGGCGGACGACACTACCCCGCTAATCCCCAGCGTTCCATTAACCCACGTCACCGCGCCCATGCCGCCGCCCCACTCTCCGCTGCCCACAAGGAAGTTGCCGTTGGGAAGCCAATCAAGCCCTCTTCTATCTGCTGTCCACCCGCTCCAAGGGTGGGTTGTAACCATACCGACCCTGTCGCCCGCAGCGGAGCCAACCAGACTGTTCGCACTGGAAACCGCTCCGCCCAGTGCGCCATTGGAAAGCGCGCCCGTCGCGCCATTCATCCAGGTTACTGCACCGGCGCCTGCTGCCGCACCGCCGTTGTTCCAGTTATTACTGCTGACAACCAGGTTGCCATTCCGCACCACGATCCCGCTGTACTCACCCGTCGTTGGGCCCCAGCCATAGTTGGAAGTGAGGGTCATTGTCCCCACCTTGTCGCCTGCTGTTGAGCCGACCAAGCTGTTTGCAGCGGATACCACACCTCCATAAACCGGCGTACCAACAGTGCTGTTGGAAAGTTCGCCCGTCACGCCATTCATCCAGGTCACCGCGCCCAAAGCGTTGGCTGCGGTACCGCCACTACCCCACAGCGGGCTTCGTATCACAAAGTTCCAATAGTTCAAATTGTCGGTCACCAGAGCTATGCCACCCGACCCGATTTGATCCCCCGCAGTGCTACCAACCAGGCTATTAGTGGTGGAGATAGCCCCGCCCGTGGTGGTATCGGAAAGTTTACCCGTTGCGCCATCCATCCAGGTCACCGCACCCGCATTGGCTGCAACACCACCATTGTTCCAGGTCAGCGTGGTCACCAGTACTTTGCTGTTACCCAGTTCCATCACGCTTTCGCCAACCTTGTCCCCGGCCGTGCTGCCGAGCAGGCTATTGGCAGCGGAGACCGCGCCACCAATGGTGCCATCGGAAAGCGCACCGGTTGTGCCATTCATCCAAGTCACTGCACCTCGCGTGCCGCTCCAATTATTGCTCCCCACGATCACATTGCCATTGGCGAGAGCCGTAACACCGTTGTTATCAGATGTGATGCCCCAGGCGGTTTGAGTGAGTGCGCCTACTTTATCGCCGACCACCGAACCTGCCAGCGCGGAAATTAGCGTGCCCCCCGGGTTATATAGATACACCGCGCCTGAATTCAGCGCGGTGAAGCTATCCAGCGGAGAAGAGACCAAGATGTTTCCGCTGGCCAAGACCAGATTCTGCATCCCGCCAAAGCCCTCACCGGCACCGGGTGCCGGGTCGATGATTTCCTGGTATGGCAGCGCGGACAATGCTCCGTTCCCCGGCATGATCGTGATGTTGCGCGGGTCCAGCAGTAAAGTACCATTCAGGCCATTCGTGGCAGAAAGATCTGTCAGGCCGCCGTAAGCGAGCGAAGCAAGTCCGGAGACCTCTGCCATGCCTCCGTTCCCTCTGGTTGAGCCACCTTTCGCGCTGATGTTGCCAGTGAAACGCATCGCCTGATCCGACCACAGCACAATTTCTCCACCGTTGCCAGACTGCTGCGCATCGGCCTTGAAGCTGGTCGAGCCGTTGGCAAGTACGTTGGTGGCATTGGCGAGCGAGATGCCTTGAGCCCCGAATCCCGCGCCACCATGCATCAACCCACCGACGTGGATATTGCCGCCGCCGTTCGTGCCGCTTGCATCGAGCTGGGCACCCGCCAGCTTGATCTCACTTCCTGCGATAGTGAGGTTACCGCCGGTCACGCCGGTCGCGCTGTATGAGCCAGAGGTATAGTTGGAAACATTGGCGGAAACAAGAACATCGCCGCCCTGTCCCAGGCTGCTGTTCGCCGTGTATCGCGCTGACGAAGTGGAGAGCGCGCGGCCGGCTGCCTGAACGCTTATCTTGCCGCCCGCATTGGTGCCGTCAGCATGGATGGAGGAGGAGGAAAGAATACTGTCCGCTCTCATACCGACTGCACCGCCCGCTCCCGTCGTGCCATTCGCGGTAATGCTGCCGGTATGTATCACGACACCCGGCGCATTGGGATCGGACGAGTGTGCCGCGCCGATATCCACGCTGCCGCCGCTGGAGCCTGACGCACTGACGGCACCACCCACTTCCGCCCGATGGCTGGCCTTGAACACGATCTTGCCGCCCTGCATGACGGCGCTGTCGGCACTGACGGTGCCGCTGTTCCTGACCACCGTGCCGAACAGTCCAAGGCTGCCAGCCTCGGCCATGAGCTTGCCGACGTTAGTGGCATCACCCGCCGGAGCGATGATGTTGACCCTGAGATTGGGATCCAGGCTGTTGACCAGTTCGACCTCGTGTCCCGCGGCCAATAGGATATCGCCATTAGGGGCAGTGATAACGCCGGTGTTTTCGACGTTCGGTGCAATGAGGTAAATCTGTCCGCCGCTCTGTGCGGTGATATTTCCGGCATTGCTGATGTTCTGTGCACCCGGCATCTGGGTGAAGTGGTAGCGCCCCGAGAGGAAGTCGGCATTGCTCAGGTTAAGCGTGGTGGCGACCAGTCCAGCCACGTCAATGGTCGCTCCCGCGCCGAATACGATGCCGTTGGGATTGACCAGGAATACGCGGCCATTGGATTGCAGGGTACCGAGGATGCTGGACGAGACGCCGCCAGTAACCCGGTTGAGCACGGTGGAGGCCGCGCTTTGCTGGGCGAAGCGGGTCACCTCGTTGGCGCCTATCGAGAAGGCTTGCCAGTTGATGATGGTACCGGGAGTGTTGGTGACTGTAAGGGTGGTACCGGTGATGGCAAAGTTGGCTTGGCCGTTGACAACCGAGGGCCCTAGCGGGTTGGCGTAGGAGCTCTGCGCCGCACATGCGAACAGTACCGCAGCGCATAGCGGATTGAGCTTGAAGCGAACCTGTTTCGTTGCCTTACTGAAAGACATGGCGCATCCCCTCAACATCAATGAATCGCCGCGTTCTGACCGGGCGTGATCGCCGAACGGGCAGATAGTCGATCAAGCAGCTTGCGCATATTGCCCAACGAAGCCAGATGCAGATAGATCATTCCCAGTGCACCGCTGCGGAAAAGCAGCGGGAGCTTGTCATCGGCGATCTGGCCGAATTTTGCTTCGTCGATCAGGAAGAAGTCATTCAGCTGGAAGGTCCCTCCTGCGGGAGTATCGAAGCGAGCCCCTTGCTGCACGAACAGGCCGAGTTCATCGAGCTGTCCCATGAGCAGCTCGGTGCGGGTGAATTCCTGCTGGAAGTTTTGCAGGAACTGCATCATCTCGTTCATGCGCGGCTGCAGTCGGCCCTCCTTATCGATCAGCAATTCGCCGTGCTCTGTATTCAGAGCCGGGCAGTTTTCATCTATGCACACGATCAACTGACCTTGTGCGCCACCTTCGGCCATCACGAAGGGGTAACGGCGCACGAACGCCGGGATATAGCGAGCATCCCACTTGCCCTCTTCATCGACAAAAAGGTTCTCTCCATTGCGGACCCCAAGCAATGCAACAGGACGCATCTTCTGATCTTCCCCCCGTATGAATACGATGGGATATTCACGTGCCGCCTCGGCGAATTCGACACCTGCCATCAACACCGCGTTGGTGTCACGTGCGAAGGTGAAAGTCACTTCGTTGGACGCGAATTTCAGGTTGCGATGCACATCTGAGTTCAGTGCGACCACTTTCCGGTAAAAAGCAAAATTACTCATTGTCAATTCATTCTCCGCCCTGAACTCATTTCACAACACAGCCGGTCTGGTTGACTGTTGGATTAGGACTGTTGTTGCTCGATTCGGAATTTATCTGGGCGTTGTCATTACCCATGAATACCGGAGTGGCTGTAAGTCGCGACAACACTTGTTCATTGGTGAATCCGGTTTCCCCTCGCCCCAAGTCAATTTTATTATCGCCTTGGACAAGGATCACATGCCCATCATGCACCGTCACATACAGCCCAGGCTCTCCCGTGCCGGCTTCGGCGCCGAACTGCTCCTTCATATCCACAGGCACACTTTCCGGAAGCGGGACTTTGTTGTCCAACGCGCCGGCAGGCACCTTAACGATAGGCACCGGCTTGCCCGTATCGATGGCGATTGCAGCAGCCATACCCGCAGCGACGGCCATCGATCCACCGGGCGCAACCAGTACCACCTCGCCTTCCGTGACCTCCACACCGACGCCTTCCAGTGCGCCGGTCACACAAGGGCCATAACACCAAGCGCCATATTTCGTGCCGCGAATGCCGATGGTGGCCGAGGATACTTTCAACTGGTAATTGTCATGGTTGACACGTCCGATCCAACCGGAGACCACACGCACGCCCCCTTTTATCAACCTCAGGACGGCACTCTCCTGCGAGGCAGCCTTGTCGTATTTGAATTTTTCGACATGGAAAACGGTGTTTTCCTGCAGGCTCACGCGCCCTTCGTCACGGAAAGCGACCACCGCATGGGATTGCTTGCCGGTGGTGAGCACGTCGCCTTCATACACCGGCGCACCCAGAGTCAGCTTGCGCGACTTGCCGCTTTCTTCTTTGGCAATCAGCGCCCCTTGGATCAGCATTACGCGACCGATAACTGGTGATTGCACGATTGGAGGTTTGACGATCTGCTTGGCTGATGCACCATTCTCGTCCTGACACCCTTGGGTCGCGCACAGGCGTGAAGTGAAATCCGTGCCGCGAATGCCGATGGTGGCCGAGGCGGCGCGCAGCTTGTAGGCATCGGGGTCCCCTCGCTTGCCGATCAAGCCGGTTATCGTGCGGAACCCGCCTTTCAGCAGACGGAATACCGCATTGTCCGCTTTGGGTTCCTCCTTGCGGAACTGATACGACTCGATCTTCAGATTCGAGTGGGGGCGCAAGGTCATTTTCGCGCCATCGTTCATCAGCACCTGTGCATAGCTGTCCTTTGCGGTGATCAGCATGTCGCCCGCCAACACTTCGGATTTGGGGCCCAGCACTTTGATCGTACCGTCTGTGCGTTGCGCAACCAGCGTTCCGCTCATGTAACCGACCTTGCCGGCGACCTCCTCGGCTTGCCCCTGGCTTGGCGAGGCCAGGCTCAACAAGGTCACCAGAAGCAATAGGCTGTATCTGCTCATAAACTACATCTCAACTTGTCAAAAGGTGGCCGCCAAACCGATATGCGCACGCCAATCGCCAACGCGCTGCAATGGGTCCGTGCCCGCGTTGATGATGCGAGCCGCATCCATCCGCAGCGAATACCGGCTGGCAACACCGGCACGCACCCCCAGCCCCGCACCGGAGATGGAAGACTTTGCGCCATTGGCCGATTTCACCTGCCCCGCATCGAAGAACGCCAGCGCGCGTACGGTGACATCGTTCCTGCCGAAATCCGGTGTATAACCTTCCAGGTTCCACCGCGCGCCCGTCTCGCCGCCTTCGCTGCCTTCGGCGAATCCGCGCACCCCGTCGCTGCCACCCAGTCGCATCTGCTCGCCCAGCACCAGCACATCATTGCTCCACTGCCCGCTCAATGAAGCCCGGAATTGCCAATCCTCCACGACCTGTTGTGCATAGCTCACGCCGTAGTGCACCACGCGGTAATTGGCGTTGGGCAACAACACCCCCGAGGGGTCGTAGTTGGCGAAGTCCGCACGGCGCCCTTTATTCATGCCAGGCAGATTGGCGGAGAACGATGCATTGGCCCCGATATCGCTCTTCGCTAGCTTGCCCTGGAGTGAATAAGCGATACTCACCGGCATGACGACGATCTCGTTGTACAGCACGGTGACAGGCGGGGTGGTTTGCTGGATGCGACTGAAATCGCGCCAGTCCCAGCCAAACGACAAACGAGGATCGAAGCTGCCTACTCTGTCCAGCGGATGGTTATAGCGCGCACTGAACAACAGGCCGCCGCCCTGGAAATTGGATAACCCACCTACCACCGAGTTGACATTCGAATATCCGCCAAAGAACTCAACGCTATCGCCGGACTGGTAAAGAGGAACCTTATAACTCCCACCTATCACGGTAACGCGATTGGGATGTTCGGGAGATATCTGGAATTGCGCACTGGCCACGTGATCTTTGTCGAACAGATCTGCATGCCGGTAAGAAACGCCGAGGCGCGTACGCCCGGTTTCCGGCGAGCCGGTGTTGTCCAGCGTCACGCCCCACGCAGTCGGCTTGTCATCGGTAACGATCACATTGGCATCTACCTCGTCGTCCTTTCCGCCGGACTTCAGAATGACGTTCATCTGCCTCGCCGGGTTCTCGTTGGCGAGTTTCAATTCGCGCGCTATCTGCTTCGAACGCGGGACGCCCCCGCTACGCACCGAAGGGATTGCATTCAGAACGTTGGTTTCGCTGGCGAAGCGATTGTCTTTCACCGTCACTTTGCCGAAGCGGCTCTCTACCACGTGAAATCGTATAGCCCCCTTTTCCAGTTCCTGCTCCGGCAACAATACTTGCACCGCGGTATAGCCATGTTTGGCATAAGCTTCCTCAACGGCTTCCAGCGCGCGCTGCACGTCGGAGAAATCCTTGTCCTTGCCGACGAATGGCACCACTGCAGCATCGATCTCTGCCTGGGAAAGCAATGTCGCCCCCTCTAGCGTGTAACCGCTGATATCAAAGCGCAGCACGGCAGGCTCCGCTTCACTCTCCGCACTGGCGGCAGATTTAACTTCTTCCGCATATGAAGTCACCGGCGTTACCAACAGTCCTCCCCCAAAAAAGGCGGCCAACGTGATGTGGCGTATAAGTCTTTCCATCCTCGAATCCATTAATGTGAGTTGCCCGCGCCACGCCTCATGCGTCGGATGATGGAGTCCTTACCGTGTGTGATGGCGTGTTCATGCGTCACCACCCAGGCATTGCGGAGAGAACCCCAAACGAGTCGATAGATATGGTTCATATTGAACTGCACGAAAACACGCCTTGCCAGGCGGCCACCAGTCCAGTCTGGACGACACGGAATTTATACGTTGCCGATTTGCAAGGAGGCAAGATGCAAATAAAGTCGAACGCCACCGAGCACCGCAATTCGAACTGGATAAAGGACTGTTTTCTAGGACTGTCGAAGACACAGCGAACCTCCCACCAACCATTGGTGGAATTAACTGACGCCGAGATTATGCATATTTTGAAAGAAAAGCCTATATGCCAATAGGCCTATAATTAGCCGACCATTCTTGTCGGTTTACAACAGACTTAAGGCAATTGCTTCAATACCTTGAGATAGACGTCCCGGTAGGCCTCGGCGCTGCGCTGCCAGCTAAAATCCTTACCCATGCAATTCTTGCATAGCGCCTTCCACTTCGGCGCTTCACGGTACAACTCCACCGCACGCCGAATTGCCCCAAACAGGTTATCAGCGCTCATGCCGCTGAACACAAAACCGCTCGCGGTGGCGTCCTTCAGTGTCTGCGCACTGGCATCCACCACCGAATCGACCAAGCCGCCGGTAGCGTGGACGATGGGCGGCGTGCCGTAGCGCTGGCTGTACAACTGGTTAAGGCCGCAGGGCTCGAAGCGAGATGGCATGACGAACATATCCGCCCCTGCCTCGATCATATGCGAGAGCTCTTCGCTAAAGCCGATGTGCACGGCGATCTGTCCCGGATAGCGCAGCAACAATTCACGGGCGGTGTTCTGCAATTGCGCGTCACCCGTGCCGAGCATGGCAAGTTGCACAGGGAACCCGACCAGCCGCGGGACGATTTCTAGCAACAGATCCAGCCCCTTCTGGTGGGTGAACCGGCTGACCACGCCGAGCAACGGAACTTCCGCACCGAGGTTCAGGCCCATCCTTCTTTGCAGGGCTTCCTTGTTCGTGGTCTTGCCGACCATGTGGGCGACACTGTATTGGTGGGCGAGATAGGCGTCTTTTGCCGGATCCCACTCGTGCATGTCGATGCCGTTGAGGATGCCGGTCAGGCTGTCGCGGCGCAAACTTAGCAATCCCTGCATGCCGAAGCCGAGTGGTTCCTGCTGGATCTCCCTCGCATAGTTCGGGCTGACGGTGGTCAGGTGGTCGGCATAGAACAGGCCTGCCTTGAGAAACGACAGATTGCCGTAATACTCGACGCCATCGATGCCGAAACAGGATGGCGGCAAGTGCAGTTCGTGCAGTGTCTCGGGAGGAAAGATGCCCTGAAACGCCAAATTGTGAACGGTCATCACGCTGGGCACGCCATGGGCAAAGCGCAGGTAGGCCGGTGCCAGCCCCGTCTGCCAGTCGTTGCAATGCACCAGGTCGGGATGCCAGTCCAGCGGCGATGCGCTGCTGCCCAATATGGCGGCGACCTTGGAGAGCAGGCCGAAACGCAGGGCGTTGTCCGGCCAGTCTTGCCCGTCGATATCCTGATAAGGGCCGCCTTCTCGCTGATACAACTCCGGGCAATCCAGTACCAGCAGCGGCACGTCGTTCTCGGTTTCGCCGGACAGCAGTCGCGCGGCGGGAAAACCCGGCAAGCCGGTGAATCTAGCGACGACCGTGTGTTGCGGCATCTGCGCCAGCACCGGCGTATAGCCCGGCACCAGCACCCGCACGTCGACGCCGATGGCGCGCAACGCGGCGGGCAAAGCACCGCTAACGTCCGCCAAGCCACCGGTCTTGATCAGCGGCGCAACCTCGGAAGTGGCGAACAGAACTCTCATGTTACAGCCAGCGCATCATACCCAACTCGAACGGATGGGTCTGAAGCTCATGATAGGGATAGGCACGGATGCGGTATTCCAGTTTTCCGCACTGTTCCGGCACGATCTCCAGCGCGAACACGTCCTCGCCCGCATCCGTCGTCGTGCCGGTGGATTCGAAACGGTAGCGGCGCAGTTGCTGCAACCGTTCCCGTTTGGTTTGCAAGCCCAGCAGCATTTCCACGACCACGTCGCCGGGCTTCAGACCGTTGAGCTTGATGCCGACTTCGAAACGCAGGCCTTCGCCGTAGTTGATCTCATTGCGTTCGCTGTCCAGGCGGCGCAATGTGACGCCTGTCCATGCATGGCGGACTCGCGCTTTCCATTCGGCAACGGCGTGCGAATTTTCGTACTGGTTCTGTTTGAACAGCCGATGCTGCTGGCTGGCCGGCAGGTAACACTTGGCGAGATATTCGCCCACCATGCGCTTGGAGTTGAAGCGCGGCATGATGGACGCCATCGAATGCTTGGCCATTTTCACCCATCCCTGCGAGAAACCCATCTTGCTGTGCTCGTAGTACAGCGGCACGACCTGGTCCTGCAGCAATTCGTAGAGGGTGCGCATCTCTTCGCGCGTGCGCGCCTCCTCGCTCAGCGATTCCGACAGCGGCTTGATCGCCCAGCCGTTCTTGCCGTCGTAGCTCTCGCCCCACCAGCCGTCCAGCACAGACAGGTTGATGGTGCCGTTGATCCCCGCCTTCATGCCGGAAGTGCCGCTCGCCTCCAGCGGATACAGCGGATTGTTCAGCCACACGTCCACGCCGGAGACCAGCTTGCGCGACAGCGCGAGGTCGTACCCTTCCACCAGCAGGATCTTGCCGATGAACTCCGGCATCTTGGATATCTGGGTGATGCGGCGTATCAGATCCTGCCCCGGAATGTCCGCCGGATGCGCCTTGCCTGCGAAGATGAACACCGCCGGGCGTTCCGGGTCGTTGAGGATTTCGCGCAGCCAGTCGAGGTCGCCGAACAGCATGGTTGCGCGCTTGTAGGTGGCGAAGCGGCGCGCAAAGCCGATGGTGAGAATATTGGGATTCTCCGGATTGACGTACTTGAGCAGGCGGTCCAGGTGCGCCTCGGAACCATGGTTGCGGAAGTGCTGCGCGCTGATGCGCTCGCGAACCATGTTCAGCATCTTTGCCTTCAACGACTGGCGCACACTCCAGAACAGGTGATCGGGGATGCGCTCGACGTCCTCCCAGAATTCCACGTCGTTCATGCGCACGCTCCACTCCAGGCCGAGGTGGCGCTCGAGCACCTCGATCCACTCCGTCGCCAGGAAAGTCGGCGCATGCACGCCGTTGGTGACGTAAGTCATCGGATTTTCCTTGTGCTCGATCTCCGGCCACATGTCGCCGCAGATGTTCGCTGACACATCGCCGTGGATACGCGACACGCCGTTGTGGAAACGGGTACCGCGAAGGGCCAGCGCCGTCATGTTGAAGTCCGGGCTATCCTTGGTGCGCCCCAGCGCCAGGAATTCGTCGCGGCTCAGCTTGAGTTCCGGGTAGTAGTGCTCGAAATAGGCCTGCACCATGCCTTCGTTGAAATGGTCGTGCCCGGCCGGTACCGGGGTATGCGTGGTGAAGATGGTGTTGACCGCTACGCATTCGAGCGAGGAGTCAAAATCCAGACCTTCGTTGACGATCTTCTGGCGGATCCGTTCCACCACCAGAAATGCCGCATGCCCCTCGTTGATGTGCCACACGGTCGGCTTCAAGCCGAGCTCCTGCAGGGCACGCACGCCGCCGATGCCGAGCACGATCTCCTGCTCGATGCGCATCACCTTGTCGCCGCCATACAGGCGGTGGGTGATATCGCGGTCATGCGGGCTGTTGCTTTCCAGGTCGGTGTCCAGCAGATAAAGCGTGATGTGCCCGACCTTGGCCTGCCATATCTTGAGGTTGAGCTTGCGCCCCGGCAGGTCCACCACGGTATAGGCCTCGGAGCCGTCCGCGCGTTTGGCCGGAATGATGGGTAGATCCTCGAAATGGGAATCGCTGTTGGTGGCGATCTGGTTGCCGTCGCCGTCGATGGTCTGATGGAAATAACCCTGGCGGTACAGCAGGCCGACGCCGATGAACGGCAAACGCAGATCGCTCGCCGCCTTGCAATGGTCGCCAGCCAGAATGCCCAAGCCACCGGAGTAGATCGGGAAGCTCTCATGGAAACCGAATTCGGCACAGAAGTAAGCCACCAGGTCGCCATTGTGCAGCCAGTTCGAACCGCCAGCCGGCTGGCGATAAGCATGGTAGGTGTCGTAATCCGCCAGTACGCGATTGAAATTGGCGATGAACACCTGATCTTCCGCCGCATCCGCTAAACGCTGCTCGTCCACGCGTTTCAAAAACGCCTTCGGACTTTGTCCCGTAGCCTTCCACAGACCGGGGTGCAAGCGCGCAAACAGCGCGCGGGTCGGGCGATCCCAGCTGTACCACAGATTGTTGGCGAGTTCTTCGAGGCGGGCCAAGCGGGCAGGAACCTTGGGCCGGACTTGCAAAACATAGGAAGTGCTTTTTTCCATGATCAAATCACCCAGTCAAAGAAATCGAAATGGTGTTGGCGCCAGAGCGCGGATTATAGCGCAGGCTTTTCAATTGCCGCCGCCCTCAAGGCCGCCCCATACAGCGCTGCGCGGTCGTTCAGGATCACTTGCACCGGCATGGCCTCCAGCAACGGACGCATCCGGCCTTTGTCGAGGAAGGCATCGAGGAACCCGCCCTCCTGCAACAGCGGCAATATCTTCGGCGCGACCCCCCCGCCCAGGTACAGGCCGCCGCGGCTCATCACCTTGAGCGCGAGATTGCCTGCTTCCGCGCCATACAGGCGCACGAACCAGTCCAGCGCTTCACGACAGATGTCGTCGCGACCGGACAGTGCCGCCTGCGAGATGGCCGCAGCCGCATCATCGCTTTCCATCTGTTCGGCCAGCCATTGCGGCACGGTAGCTTGACGATAGAGTGAGAGAAATTCATACAGAGTGACCAAGCCCATACCGGAGACCACGCGTTCCCAGCTGACGTGGCTGTATCGCTGCTGAAGATGGCGCAACAATGCGACATCCATCTCGTTGGACGGGCTGAAGCTGGAGTGCCCGCCTTCTGTGGCGAAGGGCCGATGACCCTCCCCGTCCCAATACAAGCCTGCTTCGCCCAAGCCCGTTCCAGCCGCGATCACGGCGGCATTGCCGCAGGCATCCGGTGCGCCGGATTGCAGAGTCAGCAGGTCTTCCGCACCGAGCGCAGGCAGCCCACAGGCTGTCGCTTCCAGATCGTTGAGCAAAGTGCAGCGTGCAAAGCTGAAGCGTTCCTGCAAGGCATCGGCATCGATGTGCCAGGGCAGATTCGTGGTTCTTGCCTCCCTGCCCTGCACCGGCCCGGCGATGCCGAATGCCGCATGGTCAGTCCTCTCGACCCCATAAAGAAATTCGCCCAGGAGAATGTCGAAACCGGCGTAATCGCGGCTCGAATAAATGGCTTCGCATTCGATGCTCAGATGTGCGCCGCTGATATCGACGACAGCGAGACGCGTCTTGGTAGCGCCGATGTCACCGCTCAATACTCTGACAGATGTCGATTGCATGTTAGGTGTGCTGTCTCCGGTTGCCAAGGTGGCGAGTCGAACTCGCATCTTTCCCGAGTGCATTGGATTCTAACAGCTTGGAACCGGAAACCGGTATGAGGGCATCACCGCACCAGATTGCTATAGGTAATGAATAAATACAGCAAATCTGGTATTAATACGCTTGGATAAGGCTGCTACATTTGCAATCACCTATGCCAGTAGAACAGCCATCCTTTATCACTACTGGCCACGCATAGAGGGAGACAGCATGAATATGACATGTAATGAAACTCCTGCAAGCGGGCGACTCCAGCGAGGTTTCACCTTGATCGAACTGATGGTCACTGTGGCCATCATTGGCATACTGGCTGCCATAGCCTATCCCTCCTATGTGCAATACACCGTCAAGTCGAATCGCGCCGCGGCCGAAAGCTTCATCATGGGCGTGGCCAACAAGCAGGAGCAATATATGCTGAATGCGCGCCAATATGCGACGACCCTGGCATCGCTTGGCGTTGCCGTTCCTGCAGATGTTTCCAGAAACTACACCATTACCGAGCCCATCCCCGTCACGGCCATCCCGCCCGGCTATACCATTACCGCTGTCCCGACTGGCAATCAGGCGGCCAACGACACCAAGTGTGGGAGTATCAGCATCGATCAGGCGGGAACAAAGGGTGTGAGCGGCACCGGCACTGTGGCGGTGTGCTGGTAACCGATCATGAAGCCAGATTCCTTGTTCTTGTACGTTGCAGCGCAAAGGGCAAGATTGCCTGGCTTTACTCTGGTCGAGTTGCTCGTCACCATCGCCGTTGTCGCCATACTCGCATCGATTGCGACTCCTTCATACCGTGCGTTCGTGGCCGGACAGCGGATCAAGACAGCGTCATTCGATATCATGTCCGCACTGACCCTGGCTCGCAGCGAGGCAATCAAGCGTGCCGCCCCGGTAACGGTCGCCCCAGCAGGCGGCGCATGGACAAACGGCTGGTCAGTGACGGCGCCTGACGGCACCATCCTGAATCAACAAAGCGCGCTATCCGGCCTGTCCATCACCTGCAAGTCAGGCTCTCCCAGTTCTACCGTTGCCTGCCCGGCAGGCGGCCTCGCCTATGCAGGCAACGGACGTCTCACTGCTGCCACTGCCGCCGAGGTACCTTCCTTCGAGATCGGCAGCACTTCGAGCACTGCCGTGCGATGTATCAGCATCGACCTCAGCGGACGACCGAACAGCAAAGTGGGAGCCTGCCCATGAACAGCTCCCGCGATGTCCTGTTCAAACAGTCCGGCGCCAGCATGATCGAAGTGCTGGTGACACTCATCATCCTGCTGGTGGGCTTGTTAGGGCTGGCCGGACTGATGATGCAATCCCAACGCTCCGAGATGGAGTCCTACCAACGTGTGCAGGCGCTTGTCCTGCTGCAGGACATGGTCGGGCGCATCAACGCCAACCGCACAAATGTCGCAAGTTACACAATCACGAACATAGGCGACCCGGCCGATGGGCAACCTGCCGCTGCCGATTGCGCAGCCAGTGCCACCATCGCTGCGCGCGACCTGTGCGAATGGAGCAATGCCCTGAAAGGTGCAAGCGAACAACAAGCGGGATTGGGCTCTGCCGGAACCCTGGTGGGGGGGCGGGGCTGCATTACTTACGATGCTGCCACCAGCATCGCTGTGATCAGCGTGGCCTGGCAAGGACTGGGAGACAGCGCCCCCCCTCCTGCCAGCCTGAGTTGCGGGGCGGGGCTGTATGGCAGCGAAGCCATGCGGCGCGTAGTGAGCCTGCCCGTAAGATTTGCCACTCTGACCGCGCCATGATGAACTTCCCCCACAAACTGGATAACTCTTCTGCACCAGCGCCACAGTCTGGTTTTTCGCTGGTGGAACTGATGGTCGCGCTCACCATCGGACTGATCCTGCTGGCCGGGATCACGACTCTGATCGTACGGCAGAGCAGCTCGCGTACTGAACTGGAAAAAACCAGCCGGCAAATCGAGAACGGCCGTTATGCCATGGAGATATTGCGTAACGACATCAAACTCGCAGGATATTACGGTGAATACTCTCCCCCACTCACCACCTCCTACGCGGTGCCTGCCGATCCTTGTGACATCACTGCAGCCAACCAAGGCTGGGATTCCGGCACCCAAGGGGTTCCTGTGCCCGTCTATGGCTATACCGGGGCCGCCACAACTCCAAGCTGTGTAACCAATCGCCTGGCAGGAACATCGATTCTGGTCGTGCGGCGGACGGCTACACCCGCCATCGCTGCAGGTGGTGCCGTTGCGGGAACCACCTATCTCCAGGTATCCCGGTGCAATACGGATACCTCCGCATTCGCATTTGGAACGAGCGGGTTCAATTTGAAACAAAAAGACTGCGCCACCCTGGCCCCGTTGCACAAATACATCGTTCGTCTCTATTACATCAGCAGCTGCAGCGTTTGCACCGGCAGCGCAGACACCGTCCCCACCCTGAAAATGGTGGAATTCATCGATGGCGCCCAAACTACCATTCCGCTGGTAGAAGGCATCGAAGACATGCAATTCGATTACGGCGTCGCAGCATCGTCGACCAGCGGCTCTCCAGCCACCTATACCACGACTCCAACCGTTGACGACTGGGGGAATGTCATGGCGATCCGCGTCAATCTGCTGGTGCGAAACAACGACCCGACCGCCGGTTACACGGACACCAAAACCTACGCCTTGGGCGGAGCGGGGACGGTTACGCCAGGCGGGCCATACATGCGCCATGTCTACAGCCAGGTGGTGCGCCTCGTCAATCCCAGCGGGCGGAGGGAATAGCCATGAACACCAGGAACAAACAGCGCGCACAAACCCTGATCGTGGGGCTGGTCATGCTGGTGGTGTTGACCCTGCTGGTCATGTCTGCCCTTCGCGCAAGCAACGTCAACACGCGCATCGCCGGCAATACGCAGATGCAGGAAGAGACGGCGACCGCTGCAGAAAATGCGACCGAGCAGGTGATCAGCACCAACTTCACCACCAATCCCGTCTCGCAAGTCATCGCAGTGGACATCAACAACGACGGCACTTCCGATTACACGGCCAACGTACCGGAGCCGAGATGTACTGGCTCCCTGGCGGTTACGAATACCCAGCTCAATCCTGCCAATCCCGCCGACGTTCCCTGTATCAGCAGCGCCACGGCCAAACAGACGGGGCTGATGGTCTCGGGAGTGGCATCGGCTGGCACAGGGCCGTCCTGGTGTTATCTGCAGCAATGGGAAGTTCAGGCGCAAGTAACCGACAACCGCACCGGAGCGAATGCCACCAGCACCCAGGGGGTATCCATGCGCGTTCCGGTTGGAACGGAATGCCCTTGATTAAAGCGGAGAGTTCATCATGAATCAGATACGGCTCATTCTAAGCGGCATGTTGGCTGCCTTGCTCGGATATTCAATTCCGTGCGACGCAGAAGACATCGATATCTACAGCGGCCTGGGCATCCTTGGCAACGTGCCCAACGTGCTGCTTGTGCTGGACAACGCCGCCAATTTTTCTTCAAGTTCGGCCGGCTCCACTTGCATCATCGATGGCGTAGCCACGGCCATGAGCGGCTCGGTGGGCGGCATTGAGCAGTGCGCCTTGTACAACGTGGTCAACGGGCTCCCTGTCAATCCGGACGGCAGCGCCCGGGTCAACATCGGCGTAATGGTGTACAACAGCAACAATATCCGCGACGTGAACAATGCAAACTGCGGTGCCGTCAGTTCCACGGGAGGCTGTCTGGCCCAACCGCTGATCGCCATGGATGCCGCCCACAAACCGGGACTGCTGGCCTGGATCAAATCGTGGACTACCACGGGTGGAACGGGAAACGGCGCTATCAAGGCGTCGGGAGAAGCCACAGCCGCAACCATGCAGGAGGCCTGGGCCTACTACCATGGCAGCACCGGACTTTCCGGGCGTTCATATGCGGACATCAAACCTCCTGCCGGTTGCCAGAAGAATTTCGTGATCTTCATCGGGAATTCATTCAGCTCTTCCGGCACCCCCGGCGACGCTCCCGACTCCGCTAGCAACGCTCTCAACAATGCCCCGGGAGTAACCGCAGCCCAGAAGACGCTGATCACCAATAGAGTAAGCACATCGTGCGGTGCCTTCACCTTCCCGACTTCAGCCCACGAGACCAAAGGCTTCTACGCCGACGAGTGGGCGCGCTATATGAATCAGGCCGACCTCTACAGTACTCCGACCGGCGTCCAAAACATCACGACATACACCGTCGGGATTCTCGGCGCGAGCTGCCAGTCCGAATATGCTGCGCTCCTGACCAACATGGCGCGATATGGCGCTGGCAAATATTTCGCCACGAACGACTACAGCAGCCTGGTGGTCGCCATCCTGAAGATCCTCAACGAGGTGCAGGCGGTCAACAGCGTTTTCTCCTCCTCCAGCCTGCCCGTCAGCTCGAATGCCCAAGGGACTTTCCTGAACCAGATCTACATGGGCATGTTCCGCCCCGATGCCGGTGCGCTGCCGAGATGGGCGGGAAACCTGAAGCAATATTCGTTCATTCTGGATCCCGCTACCGGCAGCCTGCAGTTAGGCGACAGTATAGGCAATCCGGCACTCGATTCTTCCGGCACCGGATTCCTCTCGCCCAACGCAGTCAGCTTCTGGACTTGTTCAAGAACCGACAACCCCTACTACACCGGAACATTGACCGCCACGCAGCAGGCCTTGTTGGCCGCCAACGGGCAGACCTGCGCAACCGATCCCGTCAGCACCGTTGACCCGGCCACCGGGGGCTTCTGGATCAACTACCCGAGCATGCTCAACTCTGCAGGCAAAGGGTTCGACCTGCCGGACGGGGAATTGGTGGAAAAAGGTGGCGCGGGACAACGCATCCGCCTGACCAACCTCTCCGACGATTACTCGGACCCGGCTGGGGCGACGACCAACCCGCGCAAGCTGTATACCTACTGCCCCAGCGGGACAAGTTGCAATGCGGATCTGACGAATGCCGCCAATGCCTTCGACACCGCCAATACCAATATCACTGCGGTGATGTTTGGCGGTTCAAGCAGCGTGAACATCACGAACCTTACCCGCTCCGGCACCACGACGACCGTCACTACCGCAGGCAACCACGGCTTCACGACCGGAGATTCCATTACCATCGCCAATGCTACGCCGGATAACTACAACGGCACTTTCACCATTGCAGTGACAGATGCCACCCATTTCACCTATCCCATAGCCGAGTATCCGCCAACACCGGCGACCGGCACCTATACGGCCAGCAAACCAGGCACTCCCAGGAGCATCCTCCTGCTCACGCGCAGCGGAACCACCATGACGGCCATATCGCTGGCCCATGGTTTCACCGTTGGCAATACCGTAACGCTCAGTGGCGCCAATCAGCCCGAATACAACGGCACTTTTACGATTACCAACGCGACCACCGATACCTTCACCTTCACCATCAGTGCCACGGAAAACCGGTATCCCCGCTGGCAGCACCTCCACCAGCACTCAGAAAGCGACCGGCGCCTGCCCGTCGCCCTGCATGTCCACCGTAACCATCAATGCACCGAGCGCGTCTCCCCCGGGGGTGGTGCGAACTGCGGGCCAAACGACGGTAACGGTAACGACCAGCTCCAATCACGGTTACAGTACGGGCAGAGCCGTCACGCTGACCGGTGTCGTGGATAGCACTGGAACTACGGTTCCCGAATACAACGGTACCTTCACCATCACGAGCATCCCCAGCGTGAAGAGCTTCACCTTCACCACCACCATCTCGCCGGCCACCCCGGCCACCGGCATCATCACGGCCAGTATCCCATCAGTCACCAAGAACGTTACCAGCCTGACCCGGACAGGCGCTACCGCAACGGCCACGGTAACGGCGCATGGTTTTTCCGGCAACGACACGATCGTCATCAGCGGCACGCCGGGAACGAATGAGAGCGCTTATGTCGGCAGCTTCACCATCTCGAATGTGACGGCCAACACCTTCGATTACCCCATAACCGTTACACCAGCGACGCCAGCTGCCGGCGTTGGCGGTGCAACCATGACTGCCACTCGGGGAGGAGCCACGCCCAATCGAACCTCTCTGATCCACTGGATCCGCGGTGAAGACAACTATGGCGATGAGACCGGCCCCGGAGGCGCAGTCAACATCCGTCCCTCGGTGCACGGCGACGTGTTGCACTCCCGCCCCACTGTACTCAATTACGGCGGTTCGACAGGTGTAGTGGTGTTCTATGGCGATAACGGCGGCGTCTTCCATGCCATCAACGGCAATCAAACCAACCCGACTGGCAGCACCCTGCCTGCTCCGGGTAGCGAGTTGTGGGGCTTCATCCCGAGCGAGATGCTCCCCAAATTCAACCGACTGCGCACCAATAGCCCGCAGTTAAACCTGCCTTCGACACCGCCTGGAATCCTGCCTCCCCCGGCCAAAAAGGATTATTTCGTTGACGGGATCTCTGGGGTCTATCAGCTGGTGAATGGCAGTGGCACGACGCTTAGGGCTGTACTCTACCTGTCGATGCGCCGCGGCGGCAGACTCATCTATGCCCTGGACGTCACCAACCCGACCGCCCCCACCCTGTTGTGGAAAAAAGACAACACCTCAACCGACATGAGCGAACTCGGCCAGACCTGGTCTCAGCCCAAAGTGGCAAAGGTTGCCGGCTACGCCAATCCGGTGGTGATCTTCGGTGCAGGCTACGACCCCAATGAAGACGTCGACCCGCCGACCGTAGCGGATACCATGGGTCGAGGGATTTTCATTCTGGATGCTCTTACCGGCGCAGTGGTATGGAAAGCTATCCCGCAAACAATCGGCAGCACAACTTGCTCAGGAACCGCAATGCAAGCATCCTGCCTGGTTGAAGGCATGAATTACAGCATTCCCTCGGATATCACGTTGATGGATAAGAACGCCGATGGATTCATTGATCGGTTGTATACAGGCGACACCGGCGGAAATATCTGGCGCGTCGATCTTGAGCCAGCAGGACTCTCAACCCCGGACAACTGGCGCGTGCACAAACTTGCCGCCCTGGGGTGCGGCTCGGGGCCTTGCTCCATTCCCACCTCTCCCGCACCCCGCAAGTTTTTCTTTCCGCCCGAAGTGATCAGCACCACCACCTATGATGCCGTCATAGCTGGCACCGGGGATCGCGAACACCCGCTCTATGTCGATGTCGACAGCCAGAAGTCCAACCGGGTGTTTTTCCTGAAGGATATGTTTACCGGGAACAATGCCACGGGCATGACCCCGATTACCTCGGATACCCTGTTCGATGCCACGAGTGCGACTTACAATGGCAGCGCCAACGGCTACAAGATCACCCTCGCCAATGGCGAGAAAGTCGTCAATGCCCCGCTGGTGACCGCAGGCTATGTTTTCTTCGGTACCAACCAGCCCACTGAACCATCCACGACTTCGTGCACTTCATCCTTGGGTATCGCAAAAGGATACCGCCTCCAACCATTGACCGCCCAATACAGTCACGTTGTATTCGCCGGTGGCGGATTGCCCCCCTCGCCCGTATCCGGCGTGGTCGAGATCAGAAAACCCGATGGAACAACCATACGTGTCCCATTCCTGATCGGCGGCGGCAATCCGGAATGCGTCGGCTCGGACTGCCTGTCTGCCCTGGGTGGACAGAAGCCTCCGATCAGCGTTTCAACCCACCGGATCAGAACTTACTGGTATTTGAATAATAAATGAGGCAACGACACACCGATTTCCAGGAGAATCAATGTTTGATTTTCTTGGAAAGGGAAGCGAGTCGATCAGACTTACTGCAGGGGAATTGCGGAACAGGTTAATGGACGCTATCACGGATGGTGCCCGGGACCGGAATCGAACCGGTACGAGGGGTTAAGCCTCGACGGATTTTAAGTCCGTTGTGTCTACCAATTTCACCACCCGGGCGGGTATCTGGAGGCGCGATCCAGAGTCGAACTGGACTAACCGGATTTGCAATCCGGGGCATAACCGCTTTGCTATCGCGCCGTGCTGCACACTGGCTTAAATGATTAAGGGAAAGCTTTGCTGCTTTCCCTTGGGATTTGGAGCGGGAAAAGAGTCTCGAACTCTCGACCTCAACCTTGGCAAGGTTGCGCTCTACCAACTGAGCTATTCCCGCAAAACGAGTTGCGCATTATAGGGATTCTCAAATCGATGTCAACATCCCCGCGCAAAAATTTCATCATTTTTTTCTAGCTCGAACAATCTGAAAAAATTCTCGGTGGTACGCTGCCCGACTTCGGCAAGCGTGATGCCGCGCAACGCCGCGATCTCTTCGGCGACATGCTTCACGTAAGCCGGCTGGTTGAGCTTGCCGCGATGCGGCACCGGTGCCAGATAAGGGGAGTCGGTCTCGATCAGGATGCGCTCCAGCGGCATGCGCTGCGCGACCTCTTTGATCTGTTTTGCGTTCTTGAACGTGACGATGCCGGAGAATGAAATATGGAAGCCCATCGCCAATGCGGCCTCCGCCACTTCCCACGTTTCGGTGAAGCAATGCATCACGCCGCCCGCTTCCGCGGCATTCTCTTCCTGCATGATGCGCAGGGTATCCGCTGCCGCTTCGCGGGTATGGATGATGAGCGGCCTGCCGCTCTCTCGTGCGGCGCGGATATGGTTGCGGAAACGCGTGCGCTGCCATTCCAGATCGCCCTTGAGGCGGAAGTAATCCAGACCGGTCTCACCGATGGCGACGACCTTGGGATGCGCGGCCAACTCGACCAGACGCGCGACGCTGGGCTCCTCTACCCCTTCGTAATCGGGATGCACGCCGACCGAGGCGTAGACATTCGGATGCTGTTCTGCGAGCGCCAGCACCTGCGGAAAATCGGCAAGGTTGACCGAGACGCACAGCGCGGCGGCTACCTCGTTGTCCTGCATGCGTTGCAGCACATCGGGAAGGTTTGCAGCCAGGTCGGGGAAATTGATGTGACAGTGGGAATCGACGAAAGGCATGGTTATTCGAGCATGAGCTGACGGTAAGAGAGCAGCAGGGATTCGAGGAACAGTTTGGGATTGAGCGTGTGCTGCGCCTCGCGCTTCGCGGTCTGCAGGTATTTTTGCAGCCGTGCGAGGTTCAGCGGCTCGACGGCTTCGACCAGCTTCCGGATAGCAGCTTCTTCGCCGGGATGGTAGCGCAGCCTGCCCGCCAGCTTCATCGAGCTCAGGTCGTAGCTCCATTGCTGCAACCACTGCACCACCAGCACCTGCTCGGTCTTCTGCAGCGCCTCGGCCAGTGCGAACACGTCCAGCGCGGCGGGCTGGCGCACGGCGCGCAGCAGCTTGTCGCGCTCCTCGCCGCCCAGCTGCTCGTCGAGCGCCACAGCCTGCAGCGGCGAGAAACCGGACGCGGCAAGCGCATCCGCGGGGCGTTCCACCCCCTGCTCCGCCAGCCAGCGCTCCGCACTCGCCGCATCGGGCGCAGCCAGCGCAAAAGACAGACAGCGGCTCAGGATGGTCGGCAGCAACTGCTGCGGCTTGTGCGACACGAGTATGAACAGCAGCCCCTGCGGCGGCTCCTCGAGGTTCTTCAACAGCGCGTTCGCGGCATTGGTGTTCATCGCCTCGGCAGGATGGATGACGACCGCGCGTCTGCCGCCCTGGTGCGCGGTCATACCGAGGAAATCGCTCAGGCCGCGTACCTGGTCGACGGAGATCTGCTTGCTGGGTTTCTTACCGGAGTCGCTTTCCTCGCCGTCGAGGCTCAGCGCCTCGGGCTGCAGCAGGCGGAAGTCCGGATGCGATCCCTGCCCGAACCAGTGGCAGGAAGGGCACGCTCCGCAGGCAAAACCGGACTCATCCGGGTGTTCGCACAGCAGGCTCTGGGCAAAGCGCATCGCCAAGTCGAGCTTGCCTATGCCCTTGGGTCCCTTGAACAGCAGACCTTGCGGCGGGCGCTTGCGCAATTCCCGCAAGCGAGCCCAGTCGCCTTTTTGCCATGGATATATTCCTTCCATATCAAATAGATGAAACGATCTTCTCGAGTTGATGTTTAACCGCATCCATGGGCTGCGCCGCGTCGATCACGGCATAGCGCTGCGGGTTCTGACGGATCCGCTGGTGGTAACCAGCACGCACTCGCTCGAAAAACTCTGATTGCTCCTGCTCGAAACGATCGAGCGAAGCATTGTTGGACAGGCGCTGCCGTGCCACCTCGACCGGCACGTCGAAGAACAGCGTCAGGTCGGGTTGCAGGTCGCCGTGTACCCATTGCTCAAGCTGGGTCAGCTTGTCCCAGTCCATGCCCCGGCCGCCGCCCTGGTAGGCGAAGCTGGCATCGCTGAAACGGTCCGAGATCACCCATTTGCCGGCGCGCAACGCGGGCTTGATGACTTCCTCGACATGCTCCATGCGCGCTGCGAACATCAGCAGCGCCTCGGTGCCTATGTTCATCGGCTGGTTCAGCAGCATCTCGCGCAGTTGCTCGCCCAACGGCGTGCCGCCCGGCTCGCGCGTCATGACCACATCGATACCGCGCTGACTCAAAGCGCCGGCGAACCACGCCAGGTGGGTGCTTTTGCCAGCACCGTCCATGCCTTCGAATGTAATGAATTTGCTCATTTCTGGTATTGGTTAACCGCTTGGTTGTGCTCGGCCAGGCTGCTGGAGAAATATGAACTGCCGTCGCCGCGTGCCACGAAGTATAACGCGTCGGTCTGCGCCGGGTGCAGTGCAGCCTGCATGGCAGCCACGCCCGGCAGCGCGATCGGCGTCGGCGTCAGCCCCGGACGGGTGTAAGTATTGTAGGGATTATCCGTAAGTAAGTCGCGCTTGCGCAGGTTGCCGTCGAACTGCTCCCCCAAGCCGTAGATCACGGTAGGGTCGGTCTGCAGCAGCATCCCCTTGCGCAAGCGGTTCACGAACACGCCGGCGATCATCGGGCGGTCGCTAGGCGTGCCGGTCTCCTTTTCCACGATGGAGGCCAGGATCAGCGCCTGGTATGGAGTCTCAAGCGGTAAGCCGGGTTCGCGCGCCTCCCACGCCGTCTGCAGGCGCTGCTGCATCGCCTGGTAAGCGCGCCGGAAGATGGTCAGGTCGCTGCTGCCCGCGGCGAAATTGTAGGTATCGGGAAAGAACAGGCCTTCCGGGTGGCTTTCCGGTGCGCCGATGCGCTGCAGGATCTCTGCATCGGTCAGGTTCAATGTGTCATGCGTGATGTCGGGATTGGCGTTCAGCGCGGCGCGCATCTGGCGGAAGGTCCAGCCCTCGATGACACTGACCTGGCGCAGGCTGACCTCGCCCTGGGTAATAATACGCGCCAGCTCCAGCGGCGACACCGGTTGGCTCAGCTCATAGCTGCCCGCCTTGATCTCAGCCGATTGGCCCAGCAAACGCACCAGTATCACGAATGCCCAGTCCTGTTGCAGCAAGCCGGCTTCCTGCAAGTTGCGCGCTATACCCTTCAGGCTGCTACCCTGCTTCAGATCGAATGCGAATGGTGTCTCAGGCAGCGGCATCGGCCGCCAGGCGTAATAGCCCAACGCGCCGCCAGCCAGCACGGACAACAACACCAGAGTGGTAAACAAACGCCGAATCATGCTTCCCCGCTTTCCAGATATTGTGCAATCCTCGCCGCGAGCGGGAAGGCATCCCAGCAACGCTGTTGAAGTTCACGTACCGGCCACAGACCGATGATGCTGTTCACCAGGAACAATTCGTCGGCTTGCAGCACCTCGTCCAGCGAGACATCGCGCACTTGCAGCGATACGTTATGCTGAACAGCCCAAGCCATCACGCGCTCCCGCTGCCCCCCCGCCACGCCGCAGCGCGACAGGTCAGGCGTGACCAATCCGCCATGCACCACCAGAAACAGGTTGCTGCGCGTGCCCTCGATGACATGGCCATCGGCATCCAGCAGCAAACCCTCCGCGATCTCCGCATCATCCCATTCCGCCGCGGCCAGCACATTCTCCAGGCGATTGAGGTGCTTGATGCCCGCGAGGCGCGGTTGGGCGGACAATCGCAGGTCGCAGACCCTGGCCTTGATGCCTCGCGTTACGTTATCGGAAGGATATTGCGGCAGCGGCGAGACGTCCCAGATGCGCGTCGGCTCGCCGCCTGCAGGAGGGACATAGCCGCGCATGCCTAAGCCGCGTGTGACGATCAGTTTCACCACGCCGTCCGGATGGCGGACAAGCAACTCGCCCAGTTCGGCGGAAAGCAGGTCGAAGCTGGGACAGGCGATGCCCAGCGCATGACAGTCATGTTGAAGTTTCTGGTAGTGCAGAGGCCAGTGCTGTACCTTGCCTTGGGATGCGCGCAGGGTGCGGAACACCCCGTCGCCATAGAGCAATCCGCGATCGCGGATGCTGATCGTGTTACCGGGTATACCGTTGACCAGCATCGCGAGGGATAAGGTTAGATCTTACGGAATACCAGCGAGCCGTTGGTTCCGCCGAAGCCGAAGTTGTTGTTGACCGCGACGTCGATCTTCATGTTACGGGCAGCATTCGCGCAGACGTCCAAGTCGCACTCCGGATCCTGCTCGAAGACATTGATCGTAGGCGGAGCGATCTGATGGTGCACCGCCAGCGCGCAGAACACCGATTCCACGCCACCAGCGCCACCCAGCAAGTGGCCGGTCATCGACTTGGTCGAGCTCACCACCAGCTTCTTCGCATAATCGCCGAAAGCCAGCTTGATCGCCTCGGTCTCGTTCTTGTCGCCCATCGGCGTGGATGTGCCGTGCGCGTTGACGTAATCCACATCCTGCGGATTCAGTCCGGCGTTGCGCAATGCATTCAACATGCTGCGCTTGGGACCGTCGCTGTTCGGGGAAGTGATGTGATAAGCATCGCCGCTCATGCCATAACCGGCCAGTTCGGCATAGATCTTCGCGCCGCGCGCCTTGGCGTGTTCGTACTCTTCCAGCACCAGCACGCCCGCACCTTCACCGATGACGAAGCCGTCGCGGTCCTTGTCCCACGGACGGCTGGCCGTCGCCGGATCGTCGTTGCGTGTGGACAGCGCGCGCGCGGCGGCAAAGCCGCCGACTGCCAGCGGGCTGATCGTCGCCTCGGCGCCGCCGCAGATCATCACATCGGCATCGCCGTATTCGATAATGCGCGCCGATTCCCCGATGCAATGCGTCCCGGTGGTACAGGCAGTGACCATCGCCAGATTCGGCCCTTTCAGACCATACATCACCGAAAGGTTTCCGGAGATCATGTTGATGATGGTGCCCGGAATGAAGAATGGCGATATCTTGCGCGGCCCGGAAGCGAGATAGTCGTTATGGGTATCTTCGATCATCGGCAGGCCGCCGATGCCGGAACCGATGTTCACGCCGATACGCTCGGCGTTCTGCTCGGTGACCTGCAAACCGGAGTCCTTGAATGCCTCCATACCGGCCACCAAGCCGAAATGGATGAAGCGATCCATGCGGCGCGCATCCTTGGCGGGCAGGTACTGCATCACATCGAAGTCCTTGACCTCGCCCGCAACCTGGCAAGCGAGTTGGCTCGGATCGAAGTGGGAGATCCTGGTGACACCCGATGTCCCAGCGACGATATTCTGCCAAGCCGTGGGAATCCCCGTCCCGACCGGGGAGATGATCCCCAGTCCGGTAATGACTACTCTACGTTTAGACAAACTGACTCCGTTTTAGCAACAGAAAGGAGAAGATGAATTACTTTTGATGAGCCAGGACGTAGTCGATGGCTTGCTGAACGGTGGTGATCTTTTCTGCGTCTTCGTCGGGGATCTCGCACTCGAACTCTTCTTCCAGAGCCATAACCAGCTCAACGGTATCCAGAGAATCGGCACCCAAATCGTTGACAAAGGAAGACTCGTTCTTCACTTCGGATTCATTCACACCGAGTTGTTCAGCAACGATCTTCTTAACGCGTTGTTCAATAGACATTTATTCTCTCCTACCCTTGATTAAAGTTCAAAAAAGCCCGCGCATTGTATCAAATATGCCCGGAATTCCAAATCACTACTTGCTAATGCTGCCAACCCACCCCGAAAAGCCTGTCCAGAAGCCCTAAAACGGGGATGTGCCAGCCCGGTAGGCGCCTCAATCCAGCGGCGGCGCGATCTTGATGATCTCCTCCGCCGTGGTCAACCCCGCCGCCACCTTTTCCGCCCCGCTCAGCCGCAGCGGCTTCATTCCCTCGCGCCGCGCCAGGGCCTTGATCTTGTTCAGCTCGGCATCCTTGACCAGCAGCTTCTTCATCTCCGCGCTGAGCGGCAGCATCTCGTAGATGCCGGTGCGACCGCGATAACCGGTCATGCGACACTCCAGGCAGCCGGTGGCGACGTTGACTTGCGCCGGCTTAACCGCCTTCCACGGACTGACCAGCTCCTGCCAGGTCTCGTCGCTGATCTCACCCTTCGCCTTGCAATGCGGGCACAGCGTGCGGGCCAGCCGTTGCGCCATCACGCCCAGCAGCGTCGCGCTCAGCAGATAGGGCGGCACGCCCAGCTCCAGCAGGCGGGTGATGGCGGAAGGCGCGTCGTTGGTGTGCAGCGTCGACAGCACCAGATGCCCGGTGAGCGCCGCCTGGATCGCCATCTCGGCGGTCTCCACATCGCGGATCTCGCCCACCATGATGATGTCCGGGTCCTGCCGTAGGAGGGTGCGCACGCCGTCGGCGAAATTCAGCCCGATGTTGTGCTGCACCTGCATCTGGTTGAACGCCGGCTCGACCATTTCGATCGGGTCTTCCACGGTACAAACGTTCACTTCCGGCGTGGCGAGCTGCTTCAGCGTGGAGTACAACGTAGTTGTCTTGCCAGACCCGGTCGGGCCGGTCACCAGGATGATGCCGTTGGGCTGGCGCGTCCAGTCGTTCCACAGCGCGGTCTGCTCGCGCGAAAAACCGAGGTCTGCGAAATTCTTGACCAGGATCTCCGGGTCGAAGATACGCATCACCAGCTTTTCGCCGAAGGCTGTCGGCATAGTAGAAAGCCGCAGCTCGATCTCGTCGCCGTCCGCGCTCACGGTCTTGATGCGCCCGTCCTGCGGCCTGCGCTTCTCGACCATATCCATGCGCCCCAGCAGCTTGATGCGATTGGTGATGGCATTGGTCACGCTGGAAGGCAACTGATAGACCTGGTGCAGCACCCCGTCGATGCGGAAACGCACGATGCCGAGGTCGCGGCGAGGCTCCAGATGAATGTCGCTGGCGCGCTGCTCGAAGGCGTATTTGAACAGCCAGTCCACCAGCGTCACCACATGCTGCTCGTTGGCATCCAGGTTCTTGTTCTTGCCCAGTTCGACTAGTTGCTCGAAATTCTGCACCCCGATGACCTGCCCCGTCTTCGCCTTGTTGGCGAGCTGCACCGACTGGGCGAGGCTGTATATCTCCGGCAGGTAGTGGTTGATGTCGAGCGGGCTGGCCAGCACCAGCCTGATTTTCAGGTTTAGCACTCGCTCCAACTCCGCCACCCAGTCAGTGACGAACGGCTCAGCCGTGGCAATAGTCACCTCCCCCTCACCCGCCTTGACCGGCATGATCTTCAGGCGCTCGGCGTATGACTTGGAAACGATATTGGCGATGCCGCCAAAATTCAGCTGCAGCGGGTCGATATGAAAATGCGGCATGCCGAGATGTGCCGCCAGCCATTCGGTGAGGAATTCGATGGTAAGGATCTTGTTGGGCGGCAAGGCGTTGCGCCATTTCTGCTCGCCAACAATCACCAGAGGATGCACGTGCGCACTCTTATGGGTTTGGAGCAACCTCTCCGCCTCCGCCTCCGGGACCATATCGTCCCGTACCAGCCAGCGCAGCACGAACTCCAGCGTCAGCTTCTGCCCCTGCTGTGCGGCGATGAAATTCTCTTTGGTCATGGCACGCCCCCGGATGGAATGGCATAAGTCTAATGGCTTGCGGGCCTGAGGGGAAATGCTTCACAGCCTGACATCGGCCGGTGGGCACTTGGGATTCGTGAGGGACAAAAAAACAGCGGGCATGATGCCCGCTGCTTTAAGTCAAACCTGCCGATAAGGATCAGGCTTTGACGCTGATGACGGAGCCGACCGTCTGACCGCTGGTATTCACGGTGGGTTGTGATGGAGCGTTCATTGCCGCCGCCATGCCGCCATCGTCGCGATCACCGTCATTCTCTTTTTCCGCAACTCGCTCAGCGTGAGTCTGCGGCTGGGGCTGCACTTGGGACACATAGTTGCTGCCCGAATTAACCGAACTGATTGCCATTACGCTCTCCTTATTGGTGATATGAACACAACTTCCCTGAACAACCTAGGGGTTATCGGCAAGGATACGGAAACCTTTAATATTTTTTATGCCCCCTACCCCATGACACATCCCATGCGCTGCAAGCCGGATGGACCGCCCCCTCTGCTATCATGGCGCGATGCTCAATATTCAGAATATGACCTTCCTGCAGGGCGGGATTCCGCTATTCCAGCAGGCGAATCTGCAGGCATTCGCCGACCAGCGCATCGGCTTGGTCGGCAAGAACGGCTGCGGCAAATCCACCCTCTTCCGCCTGATCCGCGGCGAACTCAAGCCCGACGGCGGCGACATCTCGATGCAGAGCGGCAAGACCATCGCCTTCGTCGAACAGGAGATCGCCAACTCGGATCAGCCCGCACTGGAGTTCGTGCTGGACGGCGATGTGCAGTTGCGCCAACTCGAAAAGATCCTGTCGCGCGAACAGCATGACGCCGCATGGTTCGAGGCCCAGCACCAGTTCGAGGCCATCGACGGTTACGGCGCTCCGGCACGCGCCGCACAGCTACTCAACGGACTGGGCTTCGCCACCGACTCGCTGGAGCGCCCAGTGACCAGTTTCTCAGGCGGCTGGCGCATGCGACTGAATCTGGCCCGTGCGCTGATGCACCGCGCCGACCTGCTGCTGCTCGACGAGCCGACCAACCACCTCGACCTCGAGGCGATCCTCTGGCTGGAGCAATACCTGTCGCGCTACCCCGGCAGCATCCTGCTGGTCTCGCACGACCGCGAATTCCTCAACGCCACCGTCAACCGCATCGCGCATGTCCACGACTGCGTGATCGACAACTACGCGGGCGACTACGACGACTTCGAGCGTGCCCGCGCCGAACGCATCGCGCAGCAGAACCAGGCCTACGAGCGCCAGCAGGAAAAGATCGCGCACATGGAGGATTTCGTGCGCCGTTTCCGCGCCAAGGCCACCAAGGCCAAGCAGGCGCAAAGCCGCATCAAGGCCTTGGAGCGGCTTACACGCATCGCCCCGGCGCATGTCGCCGACGGCCATTTCGAGTTGGAGATCGAAGCGCCGGAACGCAGCCCGGATCTGCTCATGCGCGTGGAGAAAATGGGCTTCGGCTACGGCGACAAGATGCTGTTCCAGAACGTCGACCTGATGTTGCGCAGCGGCGCGCGCATCGCGCTGCTCGGCCCGAACGGCGCGGGCAAATCCACGCTGATCAAACTGCTGGTCGGCGAACTCGCCCCCACCACCGGCAAGCTGGAACTCACGCCGGACATCCGCATCGGCTACTTCGCCCAGCACCAGCTGGAAAACCTCGACAGCGCGGCCACACCGTTGCAACACATGGAACGCATCGCACCGAAGGAAACCACACTCGCGCTGCGCACCTTCCTTGGCCGCTTCGGCCTCGCCGGCAACGAAGAAGATCGCCCGGTGGAAAGCTTCTCCGGCGGCGAGAAGAGCCGCCTCGCATTGGCACTGCTTGCCTGGCAGAAGCCGCACCTGCTGCTGCTCGACGAACCCACCAACCACCTCGACCTGGACATGCGCGACGCCCTCACGCTCGCGCTGGAGGAATACACCGGCGCGGTGGTGCTGGTATCCCACGACCGCAGCCTGATCCGCGCCGTGGCCGACGAACTGTGGCTGGTCGCCGACGGCAAGGCGCAACTGTTCGACGGCGATCTTGAGGACTACAGATCCTGGATCGAAGCGCGCCGCCCGCGCGAGACGGCGCAGGTGCAGCCGGAAAAGCCCAGACAGGAAACCGCCGCCCCCAAGCCAAAGAAGAAAGCCCTGCTGTCGAAACAGACCAAACTCGAAGCCGACCTGAACAAGGCACAGGCCGAACTGGCCGAGATCAACGGCAAGCTGGCCGACCCCGCCACCTATAGCAGTTGCAACAACGACTTCATCGCCGACCTGAATGCCCGGCGTATAGTGCTGGAAACCAAGGTCGCGGAGCTCGAAGAAAGCTGGCTGGAACTGGAGATGAGCCTGGAAGAAGCTGTGTAGTTTTGATGGTCTCGCCGTAAAATGCCGTTTTCCATTATTGGCCGAGCACCATGAACCAACCCGCCGCTTCCCAGTCGTTCGCCCTATCTCCCAAAGAGATAGGGGAGTTCAATCGCTTCCTGCTGTCGGACATCACCTCGGACGAGACGATGATGCTGGACACGCTTGATGGCTACCTGACCGCCATCGCTATCGGGCCGACTTCATTAAAACCCAGCCAATGGCTGCCGAGAGTCTGGGGACCCAAAGCCAGCGACGAGCCTGCGTTCGAGACCTTGGAACAGGCCCAGCATGTCCTCGACCTGATCATTCGCCACTTGAACAGCATCACTGAAAGCCTGCAAAACGATCCGGATGCACACAAGCCGATCTTCGACACGCTGGTTTATGAGGACAACCCGCGCGAATATGCCGATGGGGAGATGTGGGCACATGGCTTCATGACAGGCATCGCGCTATGCCGGGAAGACTGGCAGCCGCTTTTCGACGATCCCGACGGAGCAAAAGTCCTTCGGCCCATCCATCTGCTCGGCTCCGACGATGTCACCCCGGAAGAGATCGCGCTCGCCGAGACACCCGAGCAGCGCGAGGAAATCGGCAAACAGATTCCCGCGAGCGTGGCCTGGATCTACCGGTACTGGCAGCCCGTCAGAAAACCGGTGTTCGAGCGCATGGCCGCCAGCACAATTCAGCGTGACCAACCCAAGATCGGGCGCAACGATCCATGCTCATGCGGCAGCGGGAAGAAGTTCAAGAAGTGTTGCGGGGCGGCCGTATTGCATTGAGGTAGCTTGATCTATGCAGCGAGGCACAACCGTCGTACGGATGATTTCGCCTTCGCTCAATAACAGGAAGCAAAGAAAACATAAAAATGCCGCAGTTCAATAATACGAAGACAGGCAGGGCATTTAACGAGGTGGCTGGTGGATCATCATCAGACTTGAACATTCGCGACGAAGCCGTTGAAGACATTGCCATATCTCCCGATGAAGAATTTATTCGGCTGGGCCAAATAATTGATGGGATACGTCACGAATTAACAGTTCCGTCTGCCTTGGAAGACTACGCGCTCCGGCATGGCGCCCGAAAAGAAGAGGATGGCCGCTGGTCCTGGACTGGGGCCGTTCCTAACGAATTGTTGTGTTTCGTGGACAAGAGGGGAATTCGGCCGGCAATCTCATTTCTTCCCAAGGACGTGAAGTACTGCCCTCATTGCGGATCGGAAATGGTCATTCGCAAGAGACGGGAAAAAAATCTCTTTAAGGGGCTCCGGCAGAACAATGTGCAAAATCCGGAATTCTGGGGATGCACGAGCTATCCCGCTTGCACGAAGACTCTTCCTGTCGAGAAGTCCGACGCCGGCATGAGGGAAGTGAAGAAGGTTGAGGTAGACAGAGAAGCGATTGCTGAACTGTCCAATTACGCCGCGTCTGTCTTGGGCAGCCCCGCCGCAGTTGATCGCTGGATGTTCACGCCGAAAATCGCACTGGGCAGGAGGAAGCCGGTAGATTTCCTATTTTCAGAGAAGGGACGAAGCCGCATCAGAGGCATGCTGGATGCGATCTTCTACACTGCCAGATAACCCTCGGCGTGAACCGGATTGATCAATCCCCCAGCGCCCTCACCTTCACGGTCTTGCCCTTCACCTTGCCTGCCGACAATCTGCGCACCGCCTCGTCGGCTATGTTGCGCGCGACTGCGACGTAGGTGGAGAAATCGGTCACAGTGATCTTGCCGACCTGTTCGCGGGTGAACCCGGCTTCGCCGGTGAGCGCGCCCAGCACGTCGCCGGGGCGGATCTTTTCCTTGCGGCCGCCGAGGATTTGCAGCGTGACCATGGGCGGAACTAGCGGGGCATCGTCGCCGGCCATTTCATTGAGTTGATGCCAGTCCGGTTCGAAGCCCATCATCTTCGCGATGGTCTCGACGCGGTGTATCTCGGACGGGCTGGCAAGGCTCAGCGCCCAGCCGTCCTCGTCGGCACGTCCGGTGCGGCCGATGCGGTGGACGTGGACCTCCGGGTCGGGCGTGACGTCGACGTTGATCACCGCTTCGAGCTGGGCGATGTCCAGGCCCCGCGCGGCGACGTCGGTGGCAACCAGCACCGAGCAGCTGCGGTTGGCGAACTGGATCAGCACCTGGTCGCGTTCGCGCTGTTCCAGATCGCCGTTCAGCGTCAGCGCCTTGATGCCATGCGCCTGCAACACATCGAGCAGGTCGCGGCATTGCTGCTTGGTGTTGCAGAAGGCCAGCGTGCTGACCGGGCGGTAGTGTTTGAGCAGAGCGGCGACGGCCTGCAAGCGGCCCTCGCGGCTCACCTCGTAGAAGCGCTGGCGTATCTTGCTGTCGTCGTGCTGCTCCTCCAGCTTCACTTCCTGCGGCTTATGCATGAACTGCCGCGCCAATTGCATGACGCCGTCCGGATAAGTCGCCGAGAACAGCAGCGTCTGGCGACGGGCCGGGCATTGCCTTGCGACGTAAGCGATCTGGTCGTAGAAGCCCATGTCCAGCATGCGGTCGGCCTCGTCCAGCACCAGCGTGTTCAGCCCCTCCAAGGTCAGCGTGCCGCGGTCAAGGTGATCCATGATGCGCCCCGGCGTGCCGACGACGATATGCGCGCCGTGCTCCAGGCTGGCGATCTGCGGGCGCATCGTGGTGCCGCCGCACAGCGTAACGACCTTGATATTGTCGGCGGCGCGCGCAAGGCGGCGTATCTCCTGCGCCACCTGGTCGGCCAGTTCGCGCGTCGGGCACAGCACCATCGCCTGCACCGCGAACCAGCGCGGGTTCAGCTTGGCGAGCAGCGGCAGGCCGAAAGCCGCGGTCTTGCCACTGCCGGTCTTGGCCTGCGCAATCAGGTCGTGTCCTGCGAGCGTGATCGGCAGGCTGGCGGCCTGTATCGGGGTCATCGTCAGGTAGCCCAGCTGCTTGAGGTTCGCCTGCATCGCGGACGGCAGCGGTAGTTCGTCGAACGGGTGTCCAGTAGTGTCGGTCATGGCGATACTCAGGACTTGCGTCGTCTGCCCGGCAGGGTCTTGCCCCTGACCAGTTCTTTTTTTGAAATCCACACCGGCTTCGGCTTCTCGATCAGCCAACTCCGCCCCGAACTTCTGGCTTTCTTGTGCGCCTGGATCGCGGCGAGCAACAGGTCAGGAGCGACCTGCAGCATTTGATGCTCGCCGTTGAGCCGGTAGTCAGCCAGGCTCTCCTTGATGTCGAAGATACGCTCCCGCGTCTCGGCCTTCTTGCGCAGCATCGCCACCATCGCCTGTGCGTCCTGCGACAACGTGTAACCGCCCTCCTGCTCGGAGATCAGACCGTAGGCGGAGAGCCGGGAAAACGCATCCGACAACTTAGTTTCAGGAGGAATGTTTCCGTTGACCAGGTCGGCCGCGGCGACGATCTCGACCAGCTCGGCAGGCCGTCGCTTCGCGGCAAGGCTCAGGGCCAGCAACAGGATTGCATCGACATCATGGACTGGATACATCGTGGACCTTTAAATGAATGAGAGGAGCCGTAAAGCAGAAAGCTTTGCATAGCCAATCGGCTAAGTCACCAGAATACGGTGACATAAGCCACTGGTTAGCGCGAGCCGGATTCGTCCGGCCTGTCGCGAAAAAGAGAGTGTATGGTTTGCGACGCAAGGCCATACCTCGTGAGACTGAAAAACGATGGCCGTCATCGAACGACCGTTTGCAGCGCAACGACTCAAGCCGTTACGCTGCGACCACCTTACTCCATGTACATCCCGCCGTTCACGTGCAGCGTAACGCCGGTGATGTAGGAAGCACTCGGGCCGGCAAGGAAAGCAACTGCGGCGGCGATGTCGGCCGGCTGGCCGAGACGCTTCAGCGGCACATGCTCGACCAGCTTGGCGCGTGCTTCTTCGCCCAGCGCATGGGTCATGTCGGTATCGATGAAGCCGGGGGCAACGCAGTTCACCGTGATGTTGCGGCTGCCGATCTCCTGCGCCAGCGACTTGGTGAAGCCCGCCATGCCCGCCTTGGATGCGGCATAGTTGGCCTGGCCCGGGTTGCCCATGCTGCCGACCACCGAGGAGATGCTGATGATGCGGCCCCCGCGGGCCTTCATCATTGCGCGCAGCACGGCGCGGCTCATGCGGAACACGGACTTGAGGTTGGTCGCCAGAACATCGTCCCACTCCTCGTCGGTCATGCGCGCCAGCAGGTTGTCGCGGGTAATGCCCGCGTTGTTCACCAGGATGGATATCTCGCCGAACTGTGCGCGGATCGCGCCCAGCACCTGCTCGGTCTGCACCGCGTCGTTGACGTTCAATGCGAAGCCCGCGCCCTTGATGCCCGCCGCCCCCAGATAGTCGCTGATGGCTTGCGCGCCCTTGTCGCTGGTCGCGGTACCGATCACGGTCGCGCCCTGCTTGCCCAGTTCCAGTGCGATGGCCTGGCCGATGCCGCGCGAAGCGCCGGTCACCAGCGCGATTTGTCCTTGCAATGCCATGTGAGATCCCCCTTCAGTTTTCGAGACGACGTCTTATGCGAGCGCGGCCAGTGCGGCTTTCAGCACTTCGCCGTCGTTGATGGCCAGCGCCTGCTGGTTGGTGTCGATGCGCTTGTTCAAGCCTGCCAGCACTTTGCCGGGTGCGCATTCGACGTTGTGCGTGATGCCCTGTTTGCCGAACGCTTGCACGGTCTCGACCCAGCGCACCGGCGAGTACAGCTGGCGCACCAGCGCGTCGCGGATGCTGGCGGCATCGCTGTAGGAAGCCACATCGGCGTTGTGCAACACAGGAATGCTCGGCGCTTGAACAGTGACGTTCTTCAGGTAGTCGCGCAACTGTTCCGCAGCGCCTTTCAGCAGACTGCAATGCGACGGCACGCTCATCGGCAGCATGATCGCGCGCTTCGCGCCCTTGGCCTTCGCCAGCTCCATGCCGCGCTCGACGGCACCGCGATTGCCCGCGATGACCACCTGGCCAGGAGAGTTGTAGTTCACCGCTTCCAGCACCTCGCCCTGCGCGCCTTCGGCACACACGGCGCGGACCATGTCGTCGTCCAGCCCGAGGATCGCGGCGATACCGCCCACGCCTTCCGGCACGGCCTGCTGCATGCATTGCGCGCGATAGCGCACCAGCGGCAGCGCATCGGCGAAGCTGATCGCGCCGCCGGCCACCAAGGCGGTGTATTCGCCCAGGCTGTGGCCAGCCATGATGGCCGGAGCAGCACCGTTCTGAGACTGCCAGGCGCGATACACTGCCACACCTGCGGTCAGCATGATGGGCTGTGTATTCACCGTGGCATTCAGCTCGGCGTCTTCGCCTTCGGCGACCAGTTGCCACAGGTCCTGTTTCAGCACGTCGGAAGCTTCGGTGAAGGTGTCGCGCACGGCGGCGAAATCGGCATAGCCGTTCATCATGCCGCGCGACTGCGAACCCTGTCCCGGAAATACAAATGCGAATTTAGTCATTGTCATGCCCTACCACTTGATGAGAACCGCGCCCCAGGTGAACCCGCCACCCACGGCTTCGATCAGGATATTCTGTCCGGCCTTGATACGCCCGTCGCGCACTGCCGTATCCAATGCCAGCGGGATCGAGGCTGCCGAGGTGTTGCCGTGATTAGCGACGGTCACGACTACGTTGTCCATGCCCAAGCCGAGTTTCCTGGCGGTCGCTTCGATGATGCGGATGTTGGCCTGATGCGGCACCAGCCAGTCGATGTCGCTTCCGCTCAGCTTCTGCTCTTCCAGAAGCTCTTCAACGACATCACTCAACACCTTGACCGCAAACTTGAATACCGCCTGACCGTCCATCTTGATAAAGGGATCGCCGTCGACTTCGCCGTTGCGGACATTGCCCTCGGCCTTCAGCATGTGGCGATGGCTGCCGTCGGAATGCAGCTTGCTGGCGACGATGCCAGGCTTGTCGGATGCGCGCAGGACCACAGCACCCGCGCCGTCGCCGAACAGCACGCAGGTGGTGCGGTCGTTCCAGTCCAGCATGCGCGTCAGCACTTCGGCACCGACCACCAGCGCGGTCTTGGCCTGGCCGCAACGGATGTACATGTCGGCGGTATTCAGCGCATAGACGAAGCCGCCGCATACGGCTTGCATGTCGAATGCGGCGCCGCCGTTCCTGATGCCGAGCTTGTCCTGCAGGACGCAGGCGGTGCTGGGGAACAGGTGATCGGGCGACGTGGTCGCGACGATGATCAGGTCGATCTCGTCGGCGCCGATGCCTGCCGCCTCGATCGCCTTGCGGCTAGCCTGCAGCGCGAGGTCGCTGGTCAGTTCGCCTTCGGCGGCGATGTGCCGCTCGACGATGCCACTGCGCGTGACGATCCAGTCATGCGAGGTATCGACCGTCTTTTCGAGGTCGTAGTTGGTCAGCACCTTGGCGGGCAGATAGCTGCCCGTGCCGATGATCTTCGAATGCATCAGGCAACTCCTTGTTCTGTTTTCTGGCGCTCGTGGTGCCATTTTTCGACATGTTCGCTGATGTGGAGCAGCATGCCCTCGCGCGCCTCTTCGGCTGCTTTCTCGATGGCACAGCGGAAGGCGAAGATATCCGCCGAACCGTGGCTCTTAACGACGATGCCTTTCAGTCCGAGGAAGCTCGCGCCGTTGTAGCGGCGATGGTCGACCCTGCGCTTGAATGCATTGAGCACCGGCATCGCAATCAGTCCCGCCAGTTTGGTGAAAGCATTGCGCTTGAACTCTTCCTTCAGGAAGCCGCCCAGCATCTGTGCCAGCCCTTCGGTGGTCTTCAGCGCGACGTTGCCGACGAAACCATCACACACCACCAGGTCGGTGGTGCCCTTGAAGATGTCGTTGCCTTCGACGTTGCCGTAGAAATTCAGGTCGCTGCCACGCAGCAACTCTGCGGCCTGCTTGACCACCTCGTTGCCCTTGATGTCTTCGCTGCCGATGTTGAGCAGACCGACGGTCGGATTGGGCTTATGCTCCAGCGCGGTCACCAGCGTGGAACCCATCAGGGCGAACTGCAGCAGGTGTTCGGCGGTGCAATCGGTGTTGGCGCCCAGATCGAGCATACAGACCTGGCCTTTTTTGGTCGGCAGGTAAGAGGCGATGGCGGGACGGTCGATGCCAGGCAGAGTCTTCAGCACGTAGCGTGCCGTGGCCATCAGCGCACCGGTATTGCCAGCGCTGACGCAGGCGGAAGCCTCGCCGCTCTTGACGAGGTCGATCGCGACGCGCATCGATGAGTCTTTCTTGCCGCGCAACGCGGATTGCGGCTGCTCGTCCATCCCCACCACTTCGCTCGCAGCATGGATGCGCAGGCGCGGACCGGCCTGCACGCCCAAGGCGCGCAGTTCCGACTCGATGGCATCGGGGATACCCACCAGAACGATGGTATCGCCGGGAAACTGCTTCAGATATTCAACTGCGGCGGGGATGGTGACCGTCGTGCCGTGGTCGCCTCCCATCGCATCTATGGCCAATGTGACGTCCACTAAGCGATCCCTGGGAAGATAAAGAAAGCAGAAACAGAAAAGAAAACGCAGCCGGCCATCACAGCCGGCTGCGTCACTTCAAAGACTTATTCGCCCTTGGTCTTGACTACTTTCTTGCCGCGGTAGAAACCGGTCGGGCTGATGTGGTGACGCAGGTGCACTTCGCCGGTGGTCGGCTCGACCGCTGTGGGCGGGTTAGTCAGGAAATCGTGGGCGCGGTGCATGCCACGCTTCGACGGGGATTTTTTGTTCTGTTGAACTGCCATGTTAACTACTCCTCGAAAAAACTATTTAACAACCTTCAATTTCGCCAGAACCGCAAAAGGACTCTTTTCTTCCTTGGGCGCATTCTCGCCATCTGCCGCCTGACAAACACCCGATTCATGCCTGGGGGCGATTGGCAGACTCAACAAAATCTCTTCTTCCAGCAGATTCAGCACATCCATGTGCGTCTCCGCCAGAATGCTGTCGCATTCCTCTTCTTCGTCGTCCAGCTCATCCAGAGCCGCCTGATCGCGCAACATCAGGCGCGCATCGAGACGGACCGGATAATCCATCGCACTCAGGCAGCGCTGGCAACGCAACTGGCACTGCCCGGCGATACCGATATCCAAGAATGGATTACCCTGCTTATCCAGACCTCCGCGCACCGTATAGCTTAAAATCCCCTGCGGGTTCTCCAGCTCATCCAGCAATCGCGGCATCTCGGCGACGGGCACTTCAGCGCTTATTTCCTTGCCGTTTCGGGCAAAATCCAAGGTATCGATGAAAGGCCGTGCGTACATGAGGCGCGCATGATATATTTTTCGACGCTCTCTGTCAAAAATCCTAAGGAATATCCTTGAGTTCTCAGTTGCTTGTCCTCGCCTCCACCTCGATTTACCGCAGCGAACTGCTAAAACGCCTGCAACTCCCCTTCGAAACTGCCGCCCCGGATGTGGACGAAACCCCCTTGCCGGGCGAATCCGCACGCGCCACTTCGCTGCGGCTGGCACAGGAAAAAGCCCGCGCCGTGGCCGCCGCCTATCCCGACGCCCTGATCATCGGCTCGGACCAGGTCGCCCTGCTGGACGGCCAGCAGATCGGCAAGCCGCTCACCCACGACAACGCGGTCCGGCAGCTGCGGGCCATGCGCGGCAAGACCACCACCTTTTATACCGCGCTGGCGCTGCTGAACGGCAAGACCGGCAATATCCAGGCCGAAGTCGCGGAAAACCATGTCACCCTGCGCGACCTCTCCGACGACGAGATCGAAGCCTACCTGCTCAAGGAGCAGCCCTACCACTGCGCGGGCAGCGCAAAATCCGAAGGCTTGGGCATCGCTCTGATGAGCAGCATGACCGGCAACGACCCCAACGCGCTGATCGGCCTGCCCCTTATCCTGCTGTGCGACATGCTGCGCCGCGAAAACGTGAGCCTGTTCTGACATGACAAAAGGCACTCTCTATCTCATCCCCTGCACGCTGGGCGACACTCCGGCCGAACAGGTATTGCCGCAGCACGTCATCGACATCGCGCGCAAGCTGAAACATTACGTGGTGGAACAACCGAAGACCTCGCGCCAGTTCCTCTCAGCACTCAAGCATGAGCAGCCTATCCAGTCGCTGCAATTCGCCACACTCAACGAACACACCCAGGCCAGGGAACTGAACGACCTGCTCGCGCCGCTGCTGGCCGGCGAGGATGTCGGCATCATTTCCGAAGCAGGCTGCCCGGGCATCGCCGACCCGGGCGCCGACCTGGTCAATCTGGCGCACCGCAACGGCATCCGCGTCGTGCCGCTGGTCGGCCCCTCCTCCATCCTGCTGTCGTTGATGGCTTCCGGCCTGAACGGCCAATGCTTCGCCTTTCACGGCTACCTGCCCATCGCGGAAACAGACCGCAAGAAGGCTATCACGACGCTGGAAGCCGAATCAGCCAAGCGGCACCAGACCCAGCTGTTCATCGAGACGCCGTACCGCAACGAAAAGCTGTTCGGCGCCCTGCTGGCCCAGTGCCGCCCGCAGACCCTGCTGTGCGTCGCCAGCGACATCACCCTGCCCGGCGAACAGATCCTGACGCGCAGCATCGCGCAATGGAAAGCCATGCCGCCGCCGCAGTTGAACAAGCGGCCCAGCCTGTTTTTGCTGCTCGCCCGCAGTTGATTTAGTTGCCCTGCGCCCCGCTTTCTGGTATTAAAGCGGACCTTGATTTTTCACCCGTTGGAGAAGTGCAATGCCGGTACAGCCACAAAAATCTGTCGCTCCTTACAAACCGAAGAAGGGCGAGGCCTACATGAATCCGAATCAACTGGAGCATTTCCGCCAGATTCTGAATGGGATCAAGGCTGAGCTTGGCCAGGACATCGACCGCACGGTACACACCATGCAGGATGAAGCGACCGTGTTTGCCGACCCGAACGACCGCGCCACCCAGGAATCTGACATGAGCCTGGAATTGCGCAACCGCGACCGCGAACGCAAGCTGATCAAGAATATCGACAAGATGCTGGCCAGGATCGATGCCGGCGATTACGGCTACTGCGACAAGTGTGGCATCGAGATCGGCCTGAGCCGCCTCGAAGCACGCCCGACCGCCACCCTGTGCATCGACTGCAAGACGCTGGACGAGATCAGGGAAAGGCAAGTAGCGAAATAAAATTTCGCTACTTGCAGACTAACCTTTAGGTTAGTCATAGCCAAAGACAAAAAAGGCCAAGGTTTCCTTGGCCTTTTTTCTTCGGCGCAGATTAATTTGCGCACTGTGCAAGTTATGTCGGGCCCAAAGGCAACAGCAAAGCTGCAATGAAAAAGCCCCGCATCGCGGGGCTTTATTCATTGCAGCAACCGATTCTTACTCGGCCACGGGAGCCTTTTCAGGCGCGGGCAGCAGCGCCTTCATGCTCAACTTCATGCGGCCCTTGTCGTCCACTTCCAGCACCTTGACCTTGACGACCTGGCCTTCCTTGAGGTGGTCGGACACGGCATTGACGCGTTCGTGGGCGATCTGGGAGATATGCAGCAGACCATCCTTGCCCGGCAGCACGTTGACCAAGGCACCGAAGTCGAGCAGCTTGACCACCGGACCTTCGTAGACCTTGCCGACTTCCACTTCGGCCACGATGTCTTCGATACGCTGTTTGGCCAAGTTACCCGCCTCGCCGCTGACGCAGGCGATGGTGATATTGCCGTCGTCGTCGATGTCGATGGTCGTGCCCGTCTCTTCGGTCAGCGCACGGATCACCGATCCGCCCTTGCCGATCACGTCGCGGATCTTCTCGGGATTGATCTTCATCTTGATCATGCGCGGCGCAAATTCGGAAACCTCAGTGCGAGCATCCGGCATCGCCTGCTTCATCAGGCCGAGGATGTGCATGCGGCCTTCGCGCGCCTGGGTCAGCGCAGCCTGCATGATCTCCTTGGTGATGCCGTTGATCTTGATGTCCATCTGCAACGCGGTCACGCCGGTTTCGCTACCGGCCACCTTGAAGTCCATGTCGCCCAGATGATCCTCGTCGCCGAGGATGTCGGTCAGCACCGCGAAACGGTTGCCTTCCTTGATCAGGCCCATCGCGATGCCGGCGACATGCGCCTTCAGCGGCACGCCCGCATCCAGCAGCGACAGACAGCCGCCGCAGACCGAAGCCATGGAGCTGGAGCCGTTCGATTCGGTGATCTCGGACACCACGCGGACCGCGTAGCCAAAATCTTCTTCGCTTGGCAGCACTGCCACCAGCGCGCGCTTGGCGAGACGGCCGTGGCCGATCTCGCGGCGCTTGGGCGAACCCACGCGGCCGGTCTCACCGGTGGAATACGGCGGGAAGTTGTAGTGCAGCATGAAGCGGTCGGTATATTCGCCTTGCAGCGCGTCGATGACCTGCGCATCGCGCATGCTGCCCAGCGTGGCAACCACGATGGCCTGTGTCTCACCGCGGGTGAACAGCGAAGAGCCGTGGACGCGCGGCAGCACGCCGTTGCGGATGGTGATCGGGCGCACGGTGCGGGTGTCGCGGCCGTCGATGCGCGGCTCGCCGCCCAGGATCTGCCCGCGGACAATCCGGGCTTCCAGCGCGCTGAACAGTTCGCCGATCTCGTTCTTGGAGACGCTCTCGAATTCCGGCGTCGCCAATACCTCGGACACCTTGGCGCGAATGGCGTTGACCGCGTCGGTGCGCGCCTGCTTGGAGCGGATCGCATAAGCGGCCTTCAGTTCGCTCTCGGCCAGCGCATTGATCTTGGCGATCAGCGCCTCGTTCTTGGCGGGAGCAACCCAGTCCCATGCCGGCGCGCCGACCGCATCGGCCATCTCGTTGATCGCGTTGATCACGGCCTGCATCTGTTCGTGGCCGTACACCACGGCGCCCAGCATCACTTCCTCGGATAGTTGCTGTGCCTCGGATTCCACCATCAGCACGGCACGGTCGGTGCCGGCGACGACCAGATCCATCTGCGAAGTCTTCAGTTCAGTCGCAGTCGGGTTCAGCAGATACTTGCCGTCAACATAACCGACGCGTGCCGCGCCGATCGGGCCGTCGAACGGGATGCCGGACAGCGCCAGCGCTGCGGATGCGCCGATCATTGCCGGGATGTCGGAGTCGATCTCGGGATCGGAAGACATCACAGTCGCGACGATCTGCACTTCGTTGTAGAAGCTTTCCGGGAACAGCGGACGCAGCGGACGGTCGATCAGGCGGCTGGTCAGGATCTCCTTTTCGCTCGGACGGCCTTCGCGCTTGAAGAAGCCGCCGGGGATCTTGCCCGCGGCATAGGTCTTTTCCTGATAGTCAACGGTCAGGGGGAAAAAGTCCTGCTCCGGCTTCGCATCCTTGCGCCCCACCACGGTGACCAGCACCACGGTGTCGTCCAGGCTGACCATCACTGCGCCGCTGGCCTGACGGGCGATCTCGCCGGTCTCCAGAGTGAGTTGATGATTGCCGTACGCTAGTGTTTTTTTATAGTGACTCAAGATTGTTCCCCCTTATGCATGACGTAACGCGCAATCGCGCCACAGGAAATAGACCAGCCAAAACGACACGGGCCGCATTCGCGACCCGCTTGATACTTGATGCTTACTTACGGATATCCAGGCGCTGGATCAATGCGCGGTACGCCGCATCGTCCTTGCTCTTGAGGTAGTCGAGCAGCTTGCGACGGCGGCTGACCAGGCGCAGCAGGCCGCGGCGGGAGTGGTGATCCTTGGCATTGTCCTTGAAGTGCTCTGTCAGGTAGCTGATACGAGCAGTGATCAGGGCCACTTGCACTTCGGGGGAGCCGGTGTCGCTCTTGGCACGTTGATAGTCAGAAACGATTTGCGCTTTTTGCGCGGCGGTGATTGCCATTGGTTTTACTCTCCTAAAAAAAGTGCGGCATTCTACCCTTGAATGCCACTATTGCTCAACCCCATAATTTTCCGCCAAATTAATCTTGGCGGCCTGTTTTGCCACACTGGATAACAACCGGTCGGGAGCTAGGCGACGGCCTTGCAGCACCCCGACCCCGGCAAAGCCCTGCGGGCCGTGCAGACTGACCTTGCCGTCGGGCAATCCGGCATCCAGGGCCAGCCGCTGCCCCTGCGCCAGACGCTTGACCTGCACGGCATCCAACTGCAGCTGGGGCATACCCGGCATCAGGCTGTCCACCGGCAGCACATGGGCCTCGCGCTGCTCCATGGTCATCGCCTCCAGTTGCGCCATGTCGCAGGCGTCTTTCAGGTAGAAATGGGCGATAGCGGTGCGGCGCAAGGCGATCAGGTGCGCGCCGCAACCGAGCGCCTCGCCGATGTCCTCGGCCAGCGTGCGCACGTAAGTTCCCTTGCTGCAGCGCACGGTGATGTCCATCTCGTTCGCGACGAAGCGGTCCAGCACCAGCTCGTGGATCACTACCTCGCGCGGCTCGCGCTCTATGGTCTCGCCCCTGCGGATGTATTCGTAGAGCGGCTTGCCCTGATGCTTGAGTGCGCTATGCATGGGGGGAAGCTGCAGGATAGTGCCCCGGAATCTCTCCAGCACGGCATCCACATCGGCCTGAACAACATTGACAGGACGTTCGGTAACGATCTCGCCTTCCGCATCGCCGGTGGTCGTGGTCTGCCCCAGGCGCAGCGTCGCGCGATAAGTCTTGTCGGCATCGAGCAAAGCGGTGGAAAACTTGGTCGCCTCGCCGAAACAGACCGGCAACAGACCGGTGGCAAGCGGATCAAGCGTGCCGGTATGGCCGGCCTTCTCGGACTGGAACAGGCGGCGAACTTTCTGGAGTGCGGTGTTGGAGCTCAGTTCCAGCGGTTTGTCGAACAACAGCACGCCATCCAGCGGGCGGAAATTACGCGCCATCGGGGAGTCAGGATTCGTCAGAGTGTTGCTTGTCGCTGGCGACGGCCTGGTCGATGAGTTGCGACAGATGGCTGCCGCGTTCGACCGAAGCGTCGTAGACGAAGTGCAATTGCGGCATGATGCGCAGCTTCAGGCTGCGAGCCAGCTGGCTGCGCAGGAAACCACCGGCGCGTTCCAGCCCCTGCTGCGCTTCCTCGTGCTTGCCGTCCAGCCGAGTGAAGAACACCTTGGCATGCGAGTAATCGTTGGCCACTTCGACCCCGGTGATGGTCACCAGGCGCACGCGCGGATCGTTGATCTCGAGCCGCACCAGCTCGGCCAGCTCGCGCTGGATCTGCTGGGCGACACGGTCGGTTCTGGCGAAGTTCGACATCAGAGTGCGCGCGCGACCTCGACGATCTCATACACCTCTAGCTTGTCGCCCACCACGAGATCGTTGTAGTTCTTCAGGGACAGGCCGCATTCGAAGTTCGACTTCACTTCCTTCACGTCGTCCTTGAATCGCTTCAGGGAATCCAGCTCGCCGTCGTGGATCACCACGTTGTTGCGCAGCACACGCACCTTCGCACCGCGTTTCACCATGCCTTCCAGCACGTAACAGCCCGCGATGGTACCGATCTTGGAAACGGTGAACACCTGGCGAACCTCGACCATGCCAAGGATGACTTCCTTCTTCTCGGGAGCCAGCATGCCGGACAGCGCCGCCTTGATCTCGTCGACCATGGCGTAAATGATGTTGTAGTAGCGGATGTCCACGCCCGCGGATTCGGCCAGCTTGCGCGCGGCCGCGTCGGCACGGGTGTTGAAGCCGATCACGATCGCCTTGGATGCGAGCGCCAGATTGATGTCGGACTCGCTGATCGCACCCACGCCGCCATGGATCAGGTTGACCTTGACCTCGCTGGTGGAGAGCTTCTGCAGCGATTGTGCGATCGCTTCGGCAGAACCCTGCACATCGGATTTCACGATCAGCGACAAGGTACGCACTTCGCCCTCGGCCATCTGTTCGAACATATTTTCCAGTTTCGCCGCCTGCTGCTTCGCCAGCTTCACGCCGCGGTACTTGCCCTGACGGAACAAGGCGATCTCGCGCGCCCGCTTTTCGTCTGCCATGACCAGCAGTTCTTCGCCGGCGGCAGGCACTTCGGACAAGCCCTGGATTTCGACCGGAATGGACGGACCCGCTTCGCCGACGGCCTTGCCGTTCTCGTCCAGCATGGCGCGCACGCGACCGAACACCGATCCGACCAGCACGGCATCGCCGCGCTTCATGGTGCCGGACTGCACCAGCACGGTAGCGACCGGGCCCTTGCCCTTATCGAGACGCGCTTCGATCACCAACCCCTTGGCATGCGTCGCACGCGGCGCCTTCAGCTCCAGCACTTCGGCTTGCAACAGCACGCCTTCGAGCAACTGATCGATGCCCTGACCGGACTTGGAGGAAACTTCGACGAACATCACGTCGCCGCCCCAGTCTTCCGGTACCACGCCTTCGGTCACCAGCTCCTGCTTGACGCGCTCGGAATTGGCATCGGGTTTGTCGATCTTGGTCACTGCCACCACGATGGGCACATTACCTGCCCTGGCATGGTGAATCGCTTCCTTGGTCTGCGGCATCACGCCGTCGTCGGCAGCCACCACCAGGATCACGATATCGGTCGCCTTGGCGCCGCGTGCACGCATTGCGGTGAACGCCTCGTGACCCGGCGTATCGAGGAAAGTAATCATGCCGCGCGGCGTATCGACGTGATACGCGCCGATGTGCTGGGTAATACCGCCGGCTTCGCCGGAAGCCACGCGGGTACGGCGGATATAGTCGAGCAGCGAGGTCTTGCCGTGGTCGACGTGACCCATCACGGTAACGACCGGAGCGCGCGGCTCCAGCGGCACATCCTTGTGTTCGGCCTCTTCAGCAAGGTAGGCGTCCGGCTCATCCACCTTGGCCGGCTTGGCGACATGCCCCATTTCCTCGACCACGATCATTGCGGTTTCCTGGTCAAGCACCTGGTTGATGGTCACCATCGAACCCAGCTTCATCAATACCTTGATGATCTCTGCAGCCTTGACGGCCATCTTCTGCGCCAGTTCGGCGACGGTGATGGTCTCGGGTACCGCAACTTCGCGCACGATCGGCTCGGTCGGCAAGGAGAATGCGTGGGTCGGCTCCGCCGCCTGCTTGTGATTATGCTTGTCGTGGCGCGGCGCACGCACCGGGGTAGCCCAGGAACCGGTCTTTTCGCCGGCCTTGGCCGGAGCACGCTTCTTCTGCCCCTTGTCCTCCCATGGGGTTGTCTTGGCCTCGACCTTGGCTTTCTTGACGGGCTTCTCCACCTTGTCGCCAGGCTTGAGTGTCGGCTTGTGCAAGGTGCCCTCCGCCAGATCCGGCGCTGGTGCAGCGACAGCGGGTGCTGGTGCGGGCGCGGCAACCGGCGCGACTTCCTCGACCTTCTTGGCAACGACCTGAGGCTCCGGCTCTGCAGCCTTGACTGTCTTGCGCTTGCTGCGTTCCTGCTTGGCCTGCAACTCGGCAGCCTGGCGTGCCGCCAACTCTGCCTGCAAACGCGCTTCCTGTTCGCGTGCCGCCAGCTCCTGTTCATCCAGTACCTTCGCGGGCTCGACCTTGGGTGCTTCAGCAGCCGGAGCGACGGACTCAGCCCCTGCCACCGGCGCTACCACGCGGCGCTTGCGCACTTCCACCTGGATGGTGCGCGCGCGACCGGAACTGTCGGCCTTCTTGATCTCCGTGGTCTCACGGCGGGTCAGCGTGATCTTCTTGGCGGGCTTTTCCGCACCGTGCGCCTGACGCAAGTGCTCCAGCAATTGCGCCTTGTCCGTCTCGGAGATCGAGTCAGACTCCTGCTCCTTGCTGACGCCTGACGCCTTCAACTGCTCCAGCAGCAAGGCAACCGGCAATCCCAGTTCCGTCGCAAATTGCGCTACGTTCATTTTTCCCATTACTGTCCTCTAAAAACCGCCGATTTATGCAAACCAGGGTGCGCGTGCCGCCATGATCAGGGCATTGGCGCGTTCGCCGTCCATACCGGAAAGCTCGACCAATTCGTCCACATCCAGATCCGCCAGTTGTTCCTGCGTAGTTACACCTTTGGATGCCAGGGTGCGCGCCGTCTGCTCGTCCATGCCATCCAGTTTGAGCAAGTCTTCGATGCCATGTTCCACTTTCTCTTCGCTGGCGATCGCCGCCGTCAGCAGCGAATTGCGTGCGCGGCTGCGCAACTCGTTCACTGTCGCTTCGTCGAACGATTCGATCTCCAGCATCTCTTCCAGCGGCACATAAGCCACTTCTTCCAGGGTATTGAAACCTTCCTGCACCAGGATGTCGGCGACTTCCTCGTCCACGTCAAGCTTTTCCATGAACATCGCGCGGATCTTGGAGAACTCTTCAGCATGCTTCTCGCTGGATTGTTCCACCGTCATGATGTTGAGTTCCCAACCGGTCATCTCGCTGGCCAGGCGCACGTTCTGGCCACCGCGACCGATCGCCTGAGCCAGGTTCTCTTCCTCGACCACCACGTCCATGCTGTGCTTTTCCTCGTCCACCACGATGCTGCTCACTTCGGCAGGAGCCAGCGCGTTGATGACGTAGGTCGCGGGATCTTCGGACCACAGGATGATATCGACGCGTTCGCCCGCGAGTTCGTTGGTGACGCCCTGCACGCGGGAACCGCGCATGCCGACGCAGGTGCCGATCGGATCGATACGCGAGTCATGCGACAGCACCGCGATCTTGGCGCGCGAACCGGGATCGCGAGCGGCGCTGACGATCTCCAGCAGTTTTTCTTCGATCTCCGGCACTTCCAGCTCGAACAGCTTCACCAGCAGTTCATTGGAAGTACGCGACAGGATCACTTGCGGACCGCGGGCGCTGCGATCGACGCGCAACAGGTGTGCCTTGACGCGATCACCGACGCGCAGGTTCTCCTTGGGGATCATCTGATCGCGCGGCAGCAACGCCTCGATCTTGCCGAATTCGATGAGTGCATTGCCGCGCTCCAGGCGCTTCACCGTGCCGGAGACCAGGTGTTCCTTGCGATCCATGAAATCGGCCAACACCTGCTCGCGCTCGGCATCGCGGATCTTCTGGAAGATCACCTGCTTCGCAGCCTGCGCGCCGATACGACCGAAGTCGACGTTCTCCAGTTGCTCTTCGATGAATTCGCCGAGCTGGATACCGGAATCGCGCTTCTGCGCCTCTTCCAGCTTGATGTGCAGATCGGGGGTCTCGAACGTCTCGTCGTCCATCACTTCCCAGCGGCGGAAAGACTCATACTCACCGGTATTGCGATCGATAGCGACGCGCACATCGGCCTCATCCTCGAAGCGCTTCTTGGTCGCCGAAGCCAACGCAGACTCCAACGCCCCGAACACGACTTCCTTGTCCACGTTCTTCTCACGCGACAGCGCATCCACCAACAACAAGATTTCACGACTCATACCATTCTCCGGCTAATTACCCGCCCGTCCCGGCGGGGACGGACACCAAAAACTAAAATGTCGGCACCAGACGTGCCTTATCCAAATTCGACAGCTCGATCGCAACCTGACTGCCGTCCACATCCAACTGCAACACCCCGTCACTCACCGCACCGATCACGCCGACGAAATTCTTGCGCCCCGCCAGCGGCATGCGCAGCTTCAGCTGCGCCTTCTGCCCGGCGAAACGTACAAAGTCCGCTTCCTTCTTCAGCGGCCTATCCAGCCCCGGCGAAGACACTTCGAGGCGGTCGTAATCCACATTCTCGACCAGGAACAGGCGCGTAAGCTGATTGCTCACCGTCTGACAGTCATCTACCGAGATGCCTTCCGGCTTGTCGATGAACACGCGCAGCATTCCGCGGCCGGAGCGCTCAAAGTCCACCAGCTCATAACCCAAGCCATTTACCGTCGTTTCGACCAGCTTCACCACATCCATTTTCGGGCCCACAAATAAAAAACGGGCTCGAGGCCCATCACAAAACGCGGCGCATTGTAGCAAATCTCGCCATTGAATGGAAATTTGATTGAGGGCACGAAAAAAAACGGCATGCGTGGAACACCCCTCCGCAGCCGTTTGTTCTCGCGCAAAGGGAATGAACCTAGAATCCGTCCTGATAACACACCGTGATCGGGTAGCGCCAATCCTTGCCGTAGCTGCGCTCCGTGATGCGGATGCCCACCGCGGACTGGCGGCGTTTGTATTCGCTGATGCGGATCAACCGTACCACGCGCCGGACATCGGCCTCATCGTAGCCGCGGGCGATTATCTCGGGAACGGAAAGGTTCTGCTCGACATAGCAGGCCATGATGGCATCCAGCACCTCGTAGGGCGGCAGGCTGTCCTGGTCGGTCTGGTCCGCGCGCAACTCGGCGCTGGGCGGACGGATGATGATGCGCTCGGGAATCACCTGCCCCAACGTGTTGCGGTAACGCGCCAGGCGGTACACCAGCATCTTGCCGACGTCCTTCAGCACGGCGAAGCCGCCAGCCATATCGCCATACAGCGTGGCGTAACCGACGGTCATCTCGGATTTGTTGCCGGTGGTCAGCACCAGCGAACCGAACTTGTTCGACAGGGCCATCAGCAAGGTGCCTCGGATGCGCGCCTGCAGGTTCTCTTCCGTGGTATCCGCCTCGCACCCCACAAAGGCATCATGCAAGGTGGCCAGATAACTCTGGAACATCGGTTCGATGGAGAACTCGTCATAGCGCACCCCGAGCGTTTTCACCATTTCGCGCGAATCATCCAGGCTGATCTGCGCGGTATAAGGCGAAGGCATCATCACCGCATGAACCTTGTCCGCCCCCAGCGCATCCACCGCGACCGCCAGAGTCAGCGCCGAATCGATGCCACCGGACAAACCCAGCAGTACACCGGGGAAGCGATTCTTGACTATGTAATCGCGCACGCCGACGCACAGCGCGCGGTAGACCTCGGCCTCCTCGCTCATTGGCTCCGCCATTTCGCCGACAGGACGCAAATCCTGCCCCATTTCCAGCAACATCAGGGACTCATCGAAGCGCGACCCCTGCGCGGTCAGGGTGCCGCTGCCATCCATGGCGAACGACCCACCATCGAACACCAGTTCATCCTGACCGCCGACCAGGTTGGCATACACCACGGACATGCCGGTTTCCGAAATGCGGTCGCGAATGACCCCGTAGCGCGCCTCCTGCTTTTCCAGAGCATAAGGAGATGCATTGGGGACCAGCAACACTTGTGCGCCCGCCTCGCGTGCGAGGCTGGCAGTCCCCGGCTCCCAGATGTCGGCGCAGATATTCACGCCGAAGCGGACCCCCTCGATCTCAAAGACACAGGGCATACCGCCATGATCGAAATAACGTTCCTCGTCGAACACCGAGTAATTCGGCAGCAAGCGCTTGTGGTAAGTCGCCTCCACCTTGCCGTCACGGAGCAGCGAGGCCGCGTTATAGCGTTTCCCGCCATGCTCGTGCGGATGCCCGACCACCACGGCGATGCCGGAGATCTTCCCGGCCAACTCGCCCAACGCCTGCGCGCACGCATGATTGAAACCATCGCGCAGCAGCAAGTCTTCCGGCGGATAGCCGCACAATGCCAGTTCAGGCGCAAGCAGCAGCTGAGCGCCCTGCTCCCTGGCTTGCTCGGCGTAGCTCAGGATCTTGGCGGCATTCCCCGCCAGATCGCCCACCGTACTGTTGATTTGTGCGATTGCCAGCTTCATGGTCGAACTTAAAAAGTTGAAGGTGCGCATCTTACCATCGCGATATTCAGGCAACAAAAAAGCGGGCTGTCGCCAGCCCGCTCTTCCGTGAGTTACGCGGTTGCCTTATTCAGTCACACGCACCTTCTTCTCTTCCTTCAGCACCGAACGGATCTCGACGCGACGGTTCTGCGCGCGACCTTCGGTGGTCTTGTTGTCAGCCACGGGCTGATCGAAGCCATAACCCTTGGTGGTGATACGCGAGGCGACCACCCCCTTCTTGACCAGGTAGGTCTTTACCGAGGCTGCGCGGCGCTCGGACAGCTTCTGGTTATATGCCTTGGAGCCGCGATTATCGGTATGGCCGGTCACATCCAGTCGCGCATCCTTGTACTTGTTCGCGAATTCGACCACTTCATTCAGCTTCTGGAAGGACGTGCTGCGCAGCTTGGCCGAGTTGGTATCGAAGTTCGCGCCTTCGATACGAACCGGCTTGTCTTCCAGCAATGTCTTCCATGTTTCCTTGACCGGCGCAGGTGCCGCAACAGGAGCAGCCTTAGGCTCTTCCTTAACTGCTACCGGCGCAGCCACCGGAGCCGGCGCAGCGGCAGTCCCACCAAAGTAGTAGTTGATACCGAGGCTGAGGTTATTGTTGTTCAGCTTGGTCGCGCCGGACTTGCCGCTGCCGCCGGTATACTCGCCCAACACGCTCCAGTTGGGAGCGAACTTGTATTCCACGCCCACACCATAATGAACGGCGCTGCCGCCGATCGCGCTGGCCGCGCCGTTGCCACCGGTGTGCGCATAACCCAGTTTGGCGTAGGGCAACCACTTGTCGGCCGGCAGACCCAGCTTGGCATCCAGGCCATAGACGGTGCTGCCGTAATTGACGGCGCCGGGGTTGTGAGTCTTCTTGCTATTGGAATCGGCGAAGCCATCCACACCCAGAAGGAAGCCACCCATGTTCCAGTTGTAGCCGCCCTCGATGCCGTAGCCGGTCGCTCTCTGGGTATCCACCCCAGTCATGCTGGAACTGTTGGAACCGACCTTGCCGCCAATCCAGCCGCCGTCGAATTCACTCGCCTGTGCTGCAGTCATGCCCAACAGTGCTGCCGTCAACGCGATACGCATGCCAGTTTTCTTCATCTTTTTCTCCTTGGTGTACATCGATCGATTAACTAAAGAACGGCTGGATTGTATCCAACTTTGCCCGCTCCCAAGCCTTTGTTGCAAAAAAACAACTATGCAACTTTACCTACTTATTCGCGCAACAGACGAACATCGGCAGACGTCTCATCCCGTGACAACTCGACCAGCTTTGGCGGCAATTGCTTGGTGGGTTTGACGCCCAGTTCCTTCAGCATTTCCGCCTGACGGATGACGTTGCCGCGCCCATTGGCGAATTTGTTCAGCGCGCCATCGTAGGAACGCTTTGCCTGCTCCAGTTTATCGCCCAAGTTCTCCAGGTCTCCGACAAAGCCGACCAGCTTGTCGTAGAGTTCGGCGCCGCGGCTGGCGATATCCTGCGCATTGCGATTCTGCTGCTCCTGTCGCCACAGGTGCGCCACGGTGCGCACCACGAATAGCAAAGTGCTGGGGCTGACCAGCAGCACGTTCTTCTTCCAGGCGTCGTGCCACAACTCGCTGTCGTGGGATATTGCCAGCATGAAGGCCGGCTCCACCGGGATGAACATCAGCACGAAATCGAGCGACTTCAGGCTGTAAAGCTGCTGGTAATTCTTTTCCGACAGCTCTTTGATATGCGCGCGCACCGAATCCAGATGTCGTCTCAGCGCGACTTCACGCCGCTGCTCGGATTCCGCATTCGCATGCTCCTCGTAGGCCGTCAGTGACACCTTGGCATCGACGATCAGATGCCGCTCTTCCGGCAGATGCACCACCACGTCCGGCTGCGCACGCGTACCGTCCGCGCGGGTATGGCTTTCCTGCACATCGTATTCGTAGCCCTTGCGAAGGCCGGATGCCTCCAGCACCCGCTCCAGGATCAGCTCGCCCCAGTTTCCCTGCGCCTTGGCTTGGCCTTTAAGCGCGCTGGTGAGGTTGTGCGCATCCTTCGATAGCTGATTGTTCAGCGACATCAGTTGCTTGACCTGCTCGGCCAGCGCGGAACGGTCCTTGCCCTCCTGCACATAGACCTCCTCCACCTTGCCCTGGAACTCGGTGATCTTGATCTTGAGCGGCTCCAGCAACTGGTTGAGATTGGTCTGGTTCTGCTCAGTGAAACGCTTGGTCTTGTCTTCCAGTATCTCGCCGGCCAGCGTCTTGAAGCGGTCGGACAACTGCTCTTCGGCACGCGTCAGCAACTGCAGCTTTTCCTGAGTCTGGGTACGTTCCGCTTCGAGCGTCGTGTTCAGTTCGGCGACCTGGGTGCTCAAGCGCTGCCTCTCTGCGGTGAGTTGGTCGCGCAATGCGGCCAGCTCGTCCTTCTCGCGCCTGAGCGTCGCTATGTGTTCAAGCTGTCCGGCGACCGTCGATTCCGCCGCGCCCAGCTTCTCGCGCAGACCGCCAAGTTCCTGCTCCAGCTTTTGACCGATAACCTCGGCGGCGGCATGTTCCGCCGACAATCGCCGCGCATCCTCCTGCGCCGCGCTCAGCCGCTCACCGAGTCGCGCCAGTTCGATCTGGCTTTCGGCCTTTGCTTGCGCCACAGCGGATGCCATGCGCTCGCGCTGGATCAGCCGGAATACGGCAGCACCGGCCAGCAAGCCGACGAATAAAGAAACGAGAATGCTGCCCAATTGCTCCATGCGTACCGACTCCCCCAAATTGAGTTGCAGTATAAATCAACCGACCTGTGCAAATAAAAAGGGATGCCTGCGCATCCCTTTTTTACTTCAAGCCAACCGGCGAATTACAAACCGCGAGCTTGGCGCTTGCGCTCGTTTTCCGTCAGGTAACGTTTACGGATCCGGATGGATTGCGGAGTGAGTTCGACCAGCTCATCGTCGTCGATGAACTCGACTGCGGACTCCAGCGTCAGGCGGATCGGCGGGGTCAGGCGGACGGCCTCGTCGGTGCCGGAGGCGCGTACGTTGGTCAGCTTCTTGCCCTTGATCGGGTTGACGATCAGATCGTTGTCGCGACTGTGGATGCCGATGACCATACCTTCGTACAACTTATCGCCGGGAGACACGAACATGCGGCCGCGATCTTCCAGGTTCCACAGCGCATAGGCCACGGCCTCGCCGTTTTCTGCCGAGATCAACACGCCGTTGTGGCGCCCCGGCAGGTCGGCCTTGACCGGACCATAGTCGTCAAACACGTGGCCGATCAGGCCGGTGCCGCGAGTCATGGTCATGAAGTCGGACTGGAAGCCGATCAGGCCGCGCGCCGGAATGTGGTATTCCAGGCGGGTACGTCCCTGGCCGTCGGATTCCATGTTGGTCAGCTCGCCGCGGCGGCGACCGATCTCTTCCATGACCGCGCCCTGATGGCCGTCTTCAAGGTCGATCGACAGGTTTTCGTACGGCTCGCACTTCTCGCCGTTGATGTCCTTGTAAACCACGCGCGGCTTGGCCACCGCCATTTCGAAGCCTTCGCGGCGCATGTTTTCCAGCAGGATGGTCAGGTGCAGTTCGCCGCGGCCGGAGACGCGGAATACGTCGGCGTCTTCGGTATCTTCCACGCGCAGCGCGACGTTGGTCAGCAACTCCTTGTTCAGGCGGTCGCGGATCTGGCGACTGGTGACGAACTTGCCTTCGGTGCCGGCCAGCGGCGAGGTGTTCACCATGAAGTCCATGGTCAGCGTCGGCTCGTCCACCGTCAGCATCGGCAGGCCGACCGGATTGTCCTTGTCGCAGATGGTCACGCCGATACCGATCTCTTCCAGACCGGAGATGATGATGATGTCACCCGCTTCGGCGCCATCGACCGGCACGCGATCCAGCCCTTGGAAGCCCAGCACCTGGTTGATACGGCCCGAGCCCACCTGCTCTTCGTGGTTCATCACCACGACTTGCTGGCCCGGCTTGATGCGACCGTTCAACACGCGACCGACACCGAGGCGACCGGTGAACGTCGAGTAGTCAAGCGCGGCCAGTTGCAATTGCAGCGGCGCATCCGGGCTGCCCGGCGGGGTCGGAACATGCGCGAGCACGGTCTCGAACAGCGGCTTCATGTCGTTGGCAGAACCGCCTTGGGAAGGCGCATCCTTCAGATCCAGGCAAGCCCAGCCGTTCAGGCCGGATGCATAGATGATGGGGAAGTCGAGCTGCTCGTCGGTCGCGCCCAGCTTGTCGAACAGGTCGAAAGTCTGGTTCACCACCCAATCCGGACGCGCGCCGGGACGATCGACCTTGTTGATCACGACGATGGGCTTCAAGCCCAGGGCCAGCGCCTTCTTGGTCACGAAGCGGGTCTGCGGCATCGGGCCTTCGACCGCATCCACCAGCAGCAGCACGCCGTTCACCATGCCCAGCACGCGCTCCACCTCGCCGCCGAAGTCGGCGTGTCCCGGTGTGTCGACGATGTTGATGTGATATTCGCCGTACTTGATCGCGGTGTTCTTCGCGAGAATGGTGATGCCGCGCTCTTTTTCGAGATCGTTGCTGTCCATCACGCGATTGTCCACCTTCTGGTTCTCGCGGAAGGTACCGGACTGGCGGAGGAGTTGGTCAACCAGCGTGGTCTTGCCGTGGTCAACGTGGGCGATGATGGCGATATTGCGGAGGGCGCGGGACATGGAATAACTACCTGCAAAGTTCAAAGGGCGCGCATTCTATCACAACGGGCGCACATATCCCGCATAGGAAAAAATAGCAACAAGAAATCAGGGACAAACGCCGACCCGCATTATCCGAGCCGGCAGTCGCACCACGCATCAGTTACCGCTCAGAAGCTGGAGCACTGCATGAAGCCCGGCTGATTGATGCAAGTTGTCGTCAACGGGTATCCCCGCTGGTAGACGTCCCGCGTGTCCAGCCGCAATATGCAGTCCCGCCACTGGTCGGAGTTCCACTTGTAACCAAGCTTTTCGCAGGCGGGGCCATAAACCACGATCATTTCGTTGACTTGGCGCTGCATCTGGACCGCCCTTTCAGCCGGCGTCGCACAACCCGCCAATACCGCGGCGGCGATTAGATATAGGAAGATACGCATGGCAACCTCCTTTCGCAGAGTCCATTCGACTGCGAGAGGAAGAGTTGGTTCGTTCGAAGACCGGCGTCAGAACTCCTTGCCGACCTCGCCCCATGCCCGGGTCGAAGCGGTACCCCCCACCAGCGCCGGTGCCGAACCTAGGCGTGAGGCAACGTACGCTTTGGCATGCCACCGGTCAGGACCGATCCAGTTGATCCCCACCCCTGCGCCGGTCAGGGTCGCGCTATTGGTTCCCGCGACCCAAGGCTTCTTGTTGACCGTGACATGCGCGCTATCGATGAAGGCCAATGCCTGCCACTGACCGTACCCGGTTTTGCCGAAATCGTGACGGAGTTCGGCGGTTGCCGTATAGCCGGTATCGCCCGACGCCGCACCCATGTCGTAAGCCCGCACCGTATAGGGGCCGCCTACGGTCATTTTCTCGGCCGAATCCAGATTGGTGTTCGCCCCTTGGGCCGCCGCGGTGAAATAAAGTGCGTTCGTTGCCGACAGCGCTTGCAGGCGGGAGAAGTTCGCATTCCATTTCGAGAAGCTGCCCTGCGTTTTCGCCGTTCCCGCATCGGCAGCCTGCGCCGCGGCATCGTCGAAGCCTACGCGCCCCGATGTCCAGCCCAGGCTCCAGGTATTGACGCCGCCGGACATAAGCGCATCGCGCAAGTCTCCGCTCAGGCTGAGTACCCAGTTACCAAGGTGTCGATCGGTCCGGATCGCGCTTGCATCGATGCGGTCGCGCAACTGCTTTTGGTCGTACTGGAGTTGACCGTAAAGATTGACATCCCGACTGCGCACGAAAGGATGCTTCGCCCATAGACTGCCTACCTGCGCGGTGCCGTGACTGTTGAGCGGCGCCAGGGTGTCGCCCAGGATGTAGCGCACCGCCGAATATGCTCCACCCATACGGGTACCCTGCCCGTTCAGCAGCGACTCGTAACTGACGCGAGCATAATCCAGCCCCCTTCCGGAGCTGAGGGCGCTCAGGCTTAGAACGTCGCCTTGATGCAGCGGGTCGATGAAGTTTACCGATCCCACGGCACGCACTTTCCCGGTATAGCGGTTGCCATAGTTGTCCAGTCCCACATTTCCGGTAACCGCAGCGGTTGGCTCAGCTTCCACCTGAAGGTTCGAGGTGCCTACGGCCTCGCCGGGTTTCAATGTCGCGTTGACCTCGACTCCCGGGATGTCCGAGAGCAGCAGCAGTGCATGATCCATTTCCTTCTGGCCGACGACCTGCCCGCTCTGCAAGGGGGAGAGCGTGTCCTGCAGTAGCCCATCGTTCACCCGGCTGCGGTTGTCGAGATTGATCTTGCCGTAACGCGCCTCGATGACTTCGATGTTCAGCACACCGTCGCGGATCGTCTGCGCCGGAATGATCGCCCGGGCCAGCGGATAGCCGTGGCTTTGGTAGAAATCGGTGATGCGGGCAGCCAGATCATTCAGCTGGGAAAGGTCGAGACTCTTGCCCTCTCCTTCTGCCACCAGCGCATGCAGGGTCGCCGTATCGAACAGGGTATTGCCCGTGATCCTGATGGTCTTCACTTCGAACGGCGCGGAGGGAGGCAGCTTGACGCCGCCTTGCGATTCGATCTTGAGCCCCGTTCCGCTGGACGACGGCGCAGGAGGAACGGCAGGCTTGATCTCCTGCAGGATAGTCCCCGCGTTTGGCGCGGCCGGGCCTGCCGCCTGGACGGCGAGAGGGGAAAGCAGCAGCGCTGCCAATAACGGTTTCATAACGAAGTGCTGCCTGGTATCGAATTTCATAGCGAATCTTTTTAGTCGTTTACGTGGACCATGTTCTCCGGCAGCTTCATGCCGCCATTCACAATGTGCAATGTTGCTCCCATACCTCCGATGTTCAGGGTGGTATTCACCAAGGCACTGCTGCCCGCCCCTGATGTTGTTTCATCCTTGGATACGCTGACAGCTCCAGAACTCTGTTCCACCGTTATGGAAGGGGACAGGCTCAAAGCCTGAGGCTGTATGCTCGCCTGGGGAGGCAGCACGCTAGCCTGCACCTGGGCGATCGCATTCTGCGCCGGTTGCGGCGGTGCGGCCGGAACAGATACAGAAGTGATGTTGGCGGTGGTGCTGGCCTGGTCGGTGATGGTGTAGTTGCCTGCGTCGGCGCCGCCGTACGTGCTGGTCAGCGTAACGGTCTTTCCGTTGCCTACGTTCGGGTCGGCGAACGTACCGGTCGCGCTCACCGATACCGCGTCGGCACCGAGCTTGCCGGTATACACCGCACCTGCGGTGCTGATGGTCGCCGCAGTCGTGCCGTCATGCGTTTTGTCGCTAGCGGTGATGCCGCTGATGCTCAATGCGGCCGGTGTGATGTTCGCGGTCAGGCCGGCCGGCTGCCCCAGCGCATAGTTGCCGGCATCCGCTCCGCTGATGGTGTAGCCGGTCACCGTCACCGCCTTGCCGGTGCCCACATTCTTGTCGGCGAACGCCCCGCTGGCTAGACCGCCCAGCGACACCACATCGGTACCCAGTACGGCGATCGAAGCCGTGCCGCTTAGCGTGGCCGTAGTGGTCGCGTCATACACCTTGTTTGCAGCGGTCACGCCGGTCACTGCAAGGTTGGCCGGGGTGATGTTGGCGGTGACGCCGGTGGGCTGCACGACGGTGTAGTTGCCCGCGTCCGTACCGCCCAGTGTGTAGCCGGTGACGGTCACGGCCTTGCCACTGCCGACATTCTTATTGGCGAACGTCCCGCTGCCCGTGCCGCCCAGCGTGACCACATCGGTGCCCAGCGCGGTGACCGTCGCCGTGCCGCCCAGCGTCGCCGCGATGGTCGCGTCATAGGTCTTGTTCGCGGCGGTCACGCCGGTCACTGCAAGGTTGGCAGGCGTGATGTTTGCGGTGGTGCTGGCCTGGTCGGTGAAGGTGTAGTTCCCGGCATCAGCGCCGCCATGGGTGCTGGTCAACGTGACGGTCTTGCCGTTCGCAACATTCTTGTCCGCGAAGGTGCCGGTGGCGGAAACCGTGACCACGTCGGCGCCCATCTTGCCGGTGAGCACCGCGCCTGCGGTGTTGACGGTGGCGGCGGTGGTGGCATCGTAGGTCTTGTTGCTGGCGGTGATGCCGCTCACGGTGATCGCCGCCGGCGTGATGTTGGCGGTGGTGCTGGCCTGGTCGGTGAAGGTGTAGTTGCCCGCATCGGCGCCGCCGTGGGTGCTGGTCAGCGTGACGGTCTTGCCGTTTGCGACGTTCTTGTCGGCGAAGGTGCCGGTGGCGGAAACCGTCACCACGTCGGCGCCGATCTTGCCGGTATACACCGCGCCTGCGGTGTTGACGGTGGCGGCGGTGGTGGCGTCGTAGGTCTTGTTGCTGGCGCTGATGCCGCTCACGGTGATCGCCGCCGGCGTAATGTTGGCGGTCGACCCGGGCTGTACGATGGCGTAGTTGCCCGCGTCGGCCCCACCCAGCGTGTAGCCGGTCACGGTGACGGCCTTGGCGTTGCCGACGTTCTTGTCGGCGAAGGTGCCGCTGCCGGTGCCGCCCACGGTGACCGCGTCGGTGCCATACGCAACGACGCTTGCCAATCCGACCAGCGTGGCCGAGTTGGTACCGTCGTAGGTCTTGCTGTTGGCGACCACCCCGGTCACCAACAGGTTGGCCGGCGTAATGTTGGCGGTGAGGCCGGTGGGCTGTATAACCCAGTAGTTGCCGGCATCAGTTCCGCTGATGGTGTAACCGGTCACCGTGACGGCCTTGCCGTTGCCAACGGTCTTGGTGGCGAAAGTGCCGCTACCGGTGCCGCCCACGGAAACCACGTCGCTGCCCAGCGCGGCGACGGTCGCCGTGCCGCTCAAGGTGGCGGCAACACTGGTGTCGTAGGTCTTGTTATTTGCGGTGACGCCGCTTACCGTCAACGACTTCTGAAAGATGTTCGCCGACACGCCACCTTGCACCATCGTGTAGTTGCCCGCGTCCGCACCGCCCAGCGAAAAGCCGCTCAGCGTTACCGCCTTGCCGTTGCCCACATTCTTGTCCAAGAACGCCCCTGTGCCCGTCCCATTCAGCGTCACCGTTTCTCCCGCCACCAGCGAACCATTCAGCCACGCGCTCCCCGGGCTCAGCGTCGCCGTCGTGGTCGCGTCATACGTCTTGTTAACTGCGGTGGCGAGCAGCGTCAGCGTCCTCGGAATGATGTTCGCCGTCACGCCGGTCGGCTGCACCACCGTGTAGTTACCGGCATCCGCGCCGCTCAGCGCAAAGCCGCTCACCGTCACCGTCTTGCCGTTGCCCACGTTCTTGTCCGCGAACGCCCCGCTGGCTAGACCGCCCAGCGTCACTACATCAGTGCCCAGCGCAGCTTCAAGTACTGCCGGCCCCTGCAGCGTCGCCGTCGTGGTCCCGTCATAGGTCTTGTTATTTGCGGTGACGCCGCTCACCGTCAGCGACTTCGGCGCGATGTTTGCGGTCACGCCGGTCGGCTGTACCAGCGTGTAGTTGCCGGCATCAGTACCGCTGATCGTGTAACCGGTCACCGTCACGGCCTTGCCGTTGCCGACGTTCTTGTCGGCGAAGGTACCGCTGCCGGCGCCGCCCACGGAAACCACATCGCTGCCCAGCGCAGCGACAGTCGCCGTGCCTGCGAGTGTCGCTGCAACGGTGGCGTCGTAAGTCTTGTTGTTCGCGGTGATGCCCGTCACGGTGAGGTTGGCCGGCGTGATGTTGGCGGTGGTGCTGGCCTGGTCGGTGAAGGTGTAGTTGCCTGCGTCGGCGCCGCTGTAGGTGCTGCTCAAGGTGACGGTCTTGCCGTTGGCGACGTTCTTGTTGGCGAAAGTGCCGGTGGCGGAGACCGTCACCACGTCGGCGCCGATCTTGCCGGTGAGCACCGCGCCCGCGGTGTTCACGGTGGCTGCGGTGGTCGCGTCGTAGACCTTGTTGCCGGCGGTGATGCCGCTGACGGTGATCGAAGCCGACGTGATGTTGGCGGTCTTGTTCGCGGGCTGGCCGTTCAGGTAGTAGAGGGCGGCATCGGCGCCAGTCAATGTATAGCCGGAAAGGGTCACGGTTTTGCCGTTGGCGACGTTCTTGTCGGCGAAGGTGGCGGTCGCGCCGGCGGCGCTCAGGCTGACGCGCTGGCCCACGGTGACATTGTCGGGCGAACTCAGCAGTGAAAACGCGGTGCCCAACGTGGCCGTGGTAGTGCCGTCGTAGGTTTTGTTGTTCACGGCGCCTGAAGCGTTGTTGATGTTGAGCAGCTTGAATACATTGACAGTGCCTGCGTTATTAGAGGCACCATATACCGTTGGAATGGCAGCGGTGAAATTAACCGGGTTGTATCGGATATTGATGGCTCCGGTGTTAACGGAGACGAAACCCAAATTGGTAGCGCCATAAGTTACGGTGCCAATACCGGTACCCGTATTATCGGCATACAGGTTAATGTTGCCTGTTGTGCCCGCACTTGCGTCAAAGGTTGCGCCATCACCGATGTCGATGTTGCGGTAGGCGCTCAGGGTCAGCGAGTTAGCCCCAGCCCAGTTCACAACCTCATTGGGAAGCAACTTGATGTCGCCGTTGCCCGCCGTACCCGCACCGCAGGCAACTCCCGTACAGGTCATGGTCGCCCCGGTCTGGATGGTCACAGAACCTAGTCCCAAGTCAGTAATCAAGGTTGCAGCCGTTATGTTGCCACCGACACCAATAGTGAAGTCCACCGGATCGAGCAGCCAGTTGCCCGCCGTGCCCAGCGGCGATAGCGTGGTCACGCGCGTGTTGTTGCCGATGTCCAGCTTTTTACCCGAGGTCTCGACCGAGCCGCCGTTGCCGCCGGCAGCGCCGCCGCGCGCGCTGATCGAGCCGTCGAAGCTGGTGTGGCTGTCCGACCAGACGACGACCTTGCCGCCGTTGCCGTTCGTGACGGCATCGGCATTGATGGCGGTATTGGCCGCGACGGTGGCGGTTGCGGCGTTCTGTTCCGGCCCCTTGCCCTGGAAGTTGCCGCCGACCAGTGCCGTGCCGCCGCCCGCGTCGCCGGAAACATTGATGTTGCTGCCCGCGAGCAGGTCGATCGTGCCACCCAGCACCTTCACCGTGCCACCGGTCTCGCCGGCACCCAGGCCGGAAGCGTCCAGCGTACCGCTGTTACTCGCTGCGCCGAGGTTCCCGCCGTCGAGCACGATGGTGCCGTTAACGTTCTGCACGCTGCGCGCCTCGATGACGCCGGTGTTGTTCACCACGCTGGCGAGCAGCGCATTCTTCGCGCCCGCGGTCAGCAGCACCATCCCGCCGTCGGCACGGATCAGGCCGCCGTTCTTGGCGAGGTTGTTCAGGGTATTCTGGTCCACCTGCATGTGCACCAGGCTGTTGCCCGCGAAGGTCAGCGTGACGGCATTGCCCGCGCCGAGCGCCACCGTGCCGCCATTCGCAACGATGGTGCCCTGGTTGCTGACGGTGTTGCCGATGAACGCCACATAGCCGCCGTTGATCGTGCCCTGGTTGACGACGCTGCCGTTGCCGTTGCCACTGAAGCTGCGCGTCGCGCTGTTCAGGCTGGCGTCATTGATGTCCAGCGTGGAGGCCACCAGGCCGCCGACGTTGACCTGCGAGCCCGCGCCGAACAGGATGCCGTTGGGGTTGATGAGGTAGACCTGGCCGTTGGCATTGAGGTGTCCGAGGAACTGGGTGCCGTTGGTGTCGTAAATGCGGTTGACCGCGATGGCGGCAGCCGAGGGCTGCACGAAGTTCACCGTCTCCGTCGGCGCGGTGTTGAAGCTTTGCCAGCTGAGTGAGAGGTTCTGGCTGGTCTGGTTGATGGTGGTGGTGGCGCCGGATTGGGCGATGCTGCCCGTACCCGAAACGACCTGCCCGCCCACCGGCACAGCCTGCGCCAGCGGCGACAGCAGCGCCATCAGGACCGCCATGAGCTTGCGTCCCGAAATCGACTTGCCATGCCCCCTGGCGTTCTCGGCAACAGCAACCCAGGTATGGGTGACCTGGCTCCAGACCAGACGATAAGTGCGGTTCATCGATGCGTGACGCTTCATGTTGGTCATCCCTTTGATAAATATTATTTTTTTCAACACAGCGCCGAACGCAATCGCATCGGCCCGAAAAATCCGCGTGATTCTACCGACAGAACGCCAAAAAACACATATGCCGAAATATATAGGTATTTCCGGACTGCCGGCCTATTCGAGATGACGCGAGCCGATCGCGGAGTCAGGGTACTGCCTAATATTTCGCCAAATGCTCGGCGACTTTTTTGTCCAGTTCGGGTTTCCATGTAGGCGGCATCACCTTGAGCACCATTTCCTCGATGCGCGCGATCTCGGCAAGCTGCGCCGTGTCGGTGGTTCTGGCCTTCGCGGCGGAGTTCCACATATAGATTTTTGCGAGATGCCCCGGCGCCAACGCGCCGGTCTTCGGATCCACTTGAGCGTTGGCATACAAAATCGCAGTCGGCAGATAGGCCGGGGCATAGCCTTCACTCGCCGCCGTCTCCAGCCAGAACAGCGAGGCTGACAGGTCGGCTTCGCCGCCTTTGCCTTCGCCCAGCATGATGCCCAGCCGGTATTGCGCTTCGTGAACACGTCGCTCCGCCGCCTGCTGGTACCAGTAGCGCGCGACTGCCCAATCCTGCGGAACATCGATTCCTTCTCGATAGTAATCGGCGAGTTTCACCATGGCGGCAGTCGATTCCGACTGAGCCGCCTGTGTGCAGAGGGCAAGTCCCTGCTGCACATCCCTCTCCACCAACCTGCCTTCGATGTAGAGGAGCCCGGCGGAACAGAGTGCGACAAAGACACCGTTGCTGCCCGCTTTTCGGTACCACTCCAAAGCGGCCTTTCCATCGGCAGTGCGGCCGATACCCTGCGCGAAACAGTCGCCTAAGAATTGCTGCGCGGCCGGAATGTTTCCGTGCGCCGCCTTTTCGAAATAGCGGCATGCCGCCACGGGATCGGCAGAACGCCCCCAACCCTCGCGGTAAAACATCCCAAAGGTGAATTGCGCCAGCGGATTTTTTGCGGCGTGCTTCGCGTAAAGGGGATAAGCCTTCTTGTAGTCACCCGCCGCAAGGGCCTTCTGCGCCGATGCGAGTTCGGATTCAAAGCCACCTGCCAGCGCAAAAGGCGCCAGGGCGGATAGCAGGAAGAAAAGGAGGACATTTCTCATAACAAAGCGGAAGAACGCATGGCGGCTCAATACGTTTCTATTCCGTTGTGTGTCAACGAAATCCGCTTCAGATATCGTCGGGAAAGGCACCAAGTTAACGAAATGAAATATCGAATGGTGTGTATCGCCCGTCAGAATGCGCACATCGCGCAGCGCTTGCGGGCAATTGCCGAAGATCATATGCACAGCAGCAAATTCCTTCACCACTCCAAATGAGACACACGAAAAAAGAGAACGGCCGCCGCGCTATTCCTGCGTTGAACGCCGGAACAGCGCACGGTCCTGTCTAAAACGCTAATCGCGGGACGGATAGAGCGCGTTCTTCGTCGCAATGTAGTAAGTCATCGCCAAATAGGGTGGTAGGACAGGAAAAGGGGCACTGCTACCCGCCACCGCGGTAGTACCGCTGGCTCCCGAGGTGCCACTGAGGGTGGTGGCCGGTGCGCCGCTAAGCGCAACCTTGAGGTTGCTGGTATCGATGCTGGCCGCATTCAGCGAAGCCGTTGAGGGTGCGCTGTCGGCATATATCTTGTTGCTACCGAGAACCGTGGTACCCAAGTAGTTTCCCGATGGGGTACCTTGATTTCCCGTTGCCGACGAGCCCTTCAGCGCCGCATTCCCTGTCATGCTGACCGCCATCGTGCCGAGCGTAGTGGTGGCCGTCACTTTGCTGAAATCCACCGTTACGTTGGTGAAGGTGTGCACGTGTGCAGGCAATTGACTCTGCGTCAACGTAACGGTTGCCGACCCACCCTTTTGCCCTGATTCCGCTTGAGGCAGTTGAGGGTTGGAGACATTCCCCGAGCCGAGCAGAAAGCGTCCACGCATGTCAGGTAGAGCAAAGGTGGCCTTCCCGTCGCCGCCGTAACTTGCCCCGATGAGGGAGAACAACGCCTGGTTCTGACCGACAGCCACTGTCCTGCCATCAGCCTTTGAGTATTGGCTGTTGAAGTCACCGAAGGTGGAGGGGGTCGCCATGATGCAGATGCTTGCGAGGACCGGCGTTTCTGCGCAGGCGTAGCTGGTTGGACTCCAAGCGGCGCCACCGATCAGACCAGCGACCAGAGCAAACGATAATGCGGAACGACCCAAAATAGTTCTCATATTGTTCTCCCTTACATGACATGACATGAATGGTTGTCGCGCTGGCTCATCCAGTCGCCGCACGATTCTAGTTTTCCGGACACCGGGCGGCAACGACAAAAAATGCCTATATATTTTTGGGCTATCGGTATATCTACCAGGGGAAAGCGCATTTCGTCCGCTCACCGCTTGGTCTGCAGTCGTTCACAAAGAAAATGGCCACCCGGGTTAATCGGGTGGCCATTTTCCCATCCATTGGCGACGCAGTAGTCGCCTTGCTATCGTGCCGGGAGGCAGTTACCAAGCACGTGCATCAACCCAGCGCCATCATCAACTGGTTCACACGCTTGACGAAGGTGGCGGGGTCGTCGAGCTGTCCGCCCTCGGCCAGCAGCGCCTGGTCGAACAGCACCGCGGCCCAGTCGTCGAACTTCTGCTCCTCGGATTTAAGGCGCAGCACCACGGGGTGCTGCGGATTGATCTCGAGGATGGGCTGCGACACCGGCGCCTTCTGGCCCGCAGCCTTGAGCAGGCGCGCGAGGTTGCCGCTCATGTCGTGCTCGTCGGCCACCAGGCAGGCTGGGCTGTCGGTCAGGCGGTGCGTGACGCGCACTTCCTTGACGCGCCCGTCGAGGCTGGCCTTGATCTTGTCGGTCAGCGGCTTGAATTCGTCCGCCTCCTTCTCCTGCGCCTGCTTCTCGGCCTCGTCTTCCAGCTTGCCCAGATCCAGCCCGCCTTTCGCCACCGAGGCCAGCGGCTTGCCGTCGAATTCGGTGAGGTAGCTCAGCGCCCATTCGTCCACGCGGTCGGACAACAGCAGCACCTCGATGCCCTTCTTGCGGAACACTTCCAGATGCGGGCTGTTCTTCGCCGCATTGAAGGTTTCGGCGGTGACGTAGTAGATCTTCTCCTGGCCTTCCTTCATGCGACCGATGTAATCCTTCAGCGACACGGTCTCTTCCGGCGTGTCGGCATGGGTCGAGGCGAAGCGCAGCAGCCCGGCGATCTTGTCCTTGTTGGCGAAGTCCTCGCCGACACCTTCTTTCAGTACCTTGCCGAATGCTTCCCAGAACTGGGCGTACTTCTCTTTGTCGTTCTCCGCCATGTCGGACAGCAGACCCAGCACCTTGCCGGTGCAGCCCTTGCGGATCGCCTCGATGTCCTTCGACTCCTGCAGGATCTCGCGCGACACGTTGAGCGGCAGGTCGGCGGAATCGACCACCCCGCGCACGAAGCGCAGGTAAATCGGCATCAGTTGCTCGGCGTCGTCCATGATGAACACGCGGCGCACGTAGAGCTTGATGCCGTGGCGGGCGTTGCGATCCCAAAGGTCGAACGGCGCGTGCGCCGGGACATACAGCAGCTGGGTGTATTCCTGACGCCCCTCGACGCGCGCATGGCTCCAGGCCAGCGGATCCTCGAAGTCGTGGCCGACGTGCTTGTAGAACTCCTTGTACTGCTCATCGGTGATCTCGTTCTTGGAACGCGTCCACAGTGCCGAAGCCTGGTTGACCGTTTCCTCTTCGGCAGTGATCTCCTGCTTGCCATCCTTCCACTCCTCCTTGAACATCACGATGGGCTGGACAACGTGGTTCGAGTACTTGCGGATAATGCCGCGCAGGCGATGGCCGTCGAGCAGGTCGTCCTGCCCCTCGCGCAGGTGCAGGGTGATCTCGGTGCCGCGCGCTGCCATATCCACCATCTCGATGGAGAATTCGCCGCCGCCGTCCGATTCCCAGCGCACGCCCTGATCGGCCTTTTCGCCCGCGCGTCGCGTCGTCACCACCACCTTGTCGGCGACGATGAATGCGGAATAGAAGCCCACACCGAACTGGCCGATCAGGTTCGCGTCCTTCTGCTGGTCGCCGGACAATTTTGAGAAAAATTCCCGCGTGCCGGACTTGGCGATGGTGCCGAGGTTGTTGATCACCTCGTCGCGGTTCATGCCGATGCCGTTGTCGGCAATGGTCAGCGTGCGCGCCGTCTTGTCGTAGCCGATGCGGATTTGCAAATCGGATTCGTTCTCGAACAGAGCCGCATTGTGCAGCCCCTCGAAGCGCAGCTTGTCGCAGGCGTCCGAAGCGTTGGAAACCAGTTCGCGCAGGAATATCTCGCGGTTGGAATACAGCGAATGGATCATCAGCTGCAACAGCTGCTTCACCTCGGCCTGGAAGCCCAGGGTCTCGCGGTTGGCGGTGGCACTTTCAGTCATGTTGTCTCCCTAGTGATTAACGACAGGCAAGCATCTGGGGACTGGCGAAGGTTTTTCAAGGGCCGGGCTATCTATATAAAATATCGCTGGCTTTTATTTTTTCCGCCCGTATAATGCGCCCCTTGCCGCAGCCATTGCGGCATTTGGTTCATCGTTATCTGACCTATCTCTCGCGCGAATCCAATCGCGCCTGTCTATAAAGAACTCAAGATTCTTTGGGTTTTCCGGTTAGCAACGATGTTTTATGCGCCGGTTAATCTGCCACCCCATATACAAGGTGTAGTTTTCTGCCTGCGCTTACCTTTTTTCCAAAGGAAAGCAACATGACGTTCGAAGCACTCAATTTACATCCCGCCATTCTCAAGGCTATCACCGAGACCGGCTATACCACGCCGACGCCCATCCAGGCTCAGGCCATCCCCGAAGTCATGGCCGGCCACGACCTGATGGCCTCTGCCCAGACCGGCACCGGCAAGACCGCGGCCTTCATCCTGCCCGCGCTGAACCGCCTGGCTACGCCATCCGAATCGCGCAGCAAAGGCCCTCGCGTGCTGGTGCTGACCCCGACGCGCGAACTGGCGCAACAGGTATGCGACGCCGCAACCAAGTACGGCAAGCACATGCGCTTCAAGATCATCAGCATCCTGGGCGGCATGCCCTACCCGGTGCAGAACCGCCTGCTGTCCGGCCACGTAGACATCCTGGTCGCCACCCCGGGCCGCCTGATCGACCACCTGGAGCGCGGCCGCATCGACTTCTCGCGCCTGGAAATGCTGATCCTCGACGAAGCCGACCGCATGCTGGACATGGGTTTCGTCGATGACGTAGAGCGCATCGCCGAGGCGACGCCCGCGACACGCCAGACCCTGCTGTTCTCCGCCACGCTGGACGGCGTGGTCGGCAACCTCGCCTCGCGCCTGCTGAAGGAACCGAAGCGTATCTCGATCGCTGCAGCCAAGGCCAAGCACGAGAACATCGAGCAGCGCATGATGTTCGCCGACGACGTGGCGCACAAGAACAAGCTGCTGAGCCACATCCTGACCGACGCCGACCTGAACCAGGCCGTGGTGTTCACCGCCACCAAGCGCGACGCCGACGGCCTCGCCGACCAGCTTTCCGCGCAAGGCCATGCCGTCGCTGCACTGCACGGTGACATGAGCCAGCGCGAACGCAACCGCACCCTGCTCAACCTGCGCAACGGCAACGTGCGCGTGCTGGTCGCCACCGACGTGGCTGCGCGCGGCATCGACGTGCCCGGCATCACGCACGTGGTCAACTTCGACCTGCCCAAGTTCGCCGAGGACTACGTGCACCGCATCGGCCGTACCGGCCGCGGCGGCGCCTCCGGCATCGCCATCTCGTTCGCCTCGAACCGCGATGCGCAGTTGCTGAAGCGCATCGAACGCTACACCGAGCAGACCATCAAGATGCACACCATCGAAGGCCTGGAACCGAAATACAAACTGCGCACCGGCCCGTCCTCGGATCGTCCGCGCGGTAACGGCGGCCCACGCGGCGGCGGTTTCGGCGGTAATCGCGGCAATGGCGGCGGCTTCGGCGGCGGCAACCGCAACGGCGGCTTCGGCGGCAACCGTTCCGGCAGCTTTGCCGGCAATGGCAACAACGGCGGCGGTGGTTTCCACCACAGCGCGCCGGACAGCCGTCATAGCCACGCCGGACGTGGCGAAGGCCAAGGCGCTGGCCAGGGTTTCGGCGGCCAAGGTCGTAGCCAGGGCTTTGCCGGCCAAGGCCAGCAGCCTCGCAGCCAGGAGCGCAGCTTCGGCAACAACGGCAACCGCGGCGGCAACAACGCCCCGCGCCGCAACGGCGACCGCCCCAGCTTCTCACAGGGTCGAGGCAACAACAGCGGCAACAAGTGGTAAGTAATCAGTAGTTGGAAATGAACAAGGCACGCCTCGGCGTGCCTTTGTTTTTTATCCGTGCTGCCTTAAAACAAACAGGGCTTGGTTTTCCAAGCCCTGTTTGTTTTACTGATTCCGCTATGCCTACTTTGCCGGTGCGGGTGCTGGAGCCGGCGTAGCCGGTGTGCTCGTACCCGGCTTGGACTTATTGTGTCCGCCGGCATCGCAAGCGAACACGCTAGCCGAAACGAAAACACCCAACACCAGCAACATTGCGATCACTGCATTCTTCATATCGAACCTCCTTTAGTTTCCACTGAACACGCTCCGGCGAGTTTGCACCGAATCCCCTGAACCGCTTTTCCATCTTGGTATTCTCTGTTGATACGGGTTTATTTCGCCAGCGTGATGAACGACAGCTTGCTCACGCCCGCATGTTGCGCCAGCGCCATCAGTTCGGCGATGCGCCCATAGGGCACGGCGTTGTCCGCCTCGATCTGCAATTGGAACTTTGGATCGGCGGCGCGGCTTTTCAGCATCTCGGCGAGCCCCTCGTCACTGACGTGCATGCTGTCCAGTTCGAGGTTGCCGCGCGCATCCACCGAGAGGCTGACTTTCTGCGGATTGTCGTTGCTCTGCACCGAGTCGGTCTTGGGCAGGTTGATCTTGAGCGATTGCGGTGCAAGCAAGGGGGCTGTGATGATGAACACCACCAGCAGCACCAGCATCACATCCACCAGCGGCGTGACGTTGATCTCGCTCATCATGCCGTCGTCAGAACCGTTGTTGAAGGCCATCGCCTACCCCTTGAAGTTGTGCTTGAGTGCTAAGCGCATGAAGTCGAGCGCGAAGTTCTCCAGCTCGGTCACGCGCAGGCGCAGGTGGCGCAGGAAATAGTTGTACGCCAGCACCGCGGGCAACGCGGTGGCGATGCCGATGGCGGTAGCCACCAGCGCCTCGCCGATGGGACCGGCGACCACATCCAGCGAAGCCGAGCCGCTCTGACCGATGTTCTGCAGCGCGTGCATGATGCCCCACACCGTACCGAACAGGCCGACGAAGGGCGCGGTCGAGCCGATGGTGGCGAGCTCGGCGAGGCCGCGTTCGTGGTGGCGCTGGATGTTCTGCACCTGCTGACGCAGCTGGCGTTCCAGCACTTCCTGCGGCGCGCCGGTGTGCATCAGGTCCTGGCGGTCGGCGCCCAGCGCCTTGAGTTCCGCGAACCCCGCCTGTGCCAGCCGCGCCACGTCGCCCTCGCCGCGCCCAGCTACTTCTGCCGCAGTGAGCCAGTCGCGCGCTGCCCAGAAGTCATCCATGAAAACCCGGTTGCGCTTCTTGTCCTGTTTCTGCCGCCACAATTTGAACAGCCCGATGGACCAGGTCGCCACGGACAGCAGCAGCAACAAGAACAGCGTGCCCGCGACGATGGAAGAATCTGTAGAGAACAACTCGTTCATGCTTCGTTTTCCTTCAGTGAGAATTGGATCGGCACCTTGAACCATTGCGTGATCGGGCGCCCTGCCCGGCTTGCCGGCACGAAATGCCAGCCCTTCACGGTGCGCAGCGCGGCGTTGTCGAGCACCTCATGGCCGCTGCTCTGGAACACGTTGACGTCGCCGCAAGAGCCTTCCGCCAGCACCTCGACGTTCAGCACCACCCTGCCCTCCCAGCCCATGCGGCGCGCCGCCATCGGGTAGGCCGGACGAGGGTTGTTGAGGTAGGCTGCCTTGAAGTCCGGCGCCGTATCGGCCACCGGCGCGGCCGCCACGGCGGGCGGCGCGGTAACGGTTTGCACCGGCGCCGCTGCGACAGGCTGCGGCGCAGCTTCGGCCGCTTCCTGCACCGGTTGTTTCGTAACCGGCTTCTCGGCGCGCTCGATGCGAGGCTGCGGTTTCGGCGGGGGTGGCTCGGGCTGCGCCTGCGGCTTGGCCATTTCGGCCTGCTGCATCGCGACCGACACCGACATCTCGCTGACAGCGATGGCCGCCTGTTCCGGTCGCATCATCCATGCCAGCCCAAGGCCAACGTGCACCGCAATGACCAGCGCGACAACGGCCGCCCGCTCGCCCAGGGAGGCGGCGGGCAACGTAACCTTGTCAGGCCGTGTCATGGCGGGTGCGATCATGCAAAACTCTCTTGCGGTTGAACTGCCGCATTCTAGCAGGGTGCCGCCCGGCATTCTCAGCGAACTCGCGCATCCCATCACAGCCCCAGCAGGATGCGCCGCAGACCGAGCAGGATCAGCACAGCGGCCGCACCCCAGCGTATCCAGCGGGTGAGCCATTCGCGGTTCTCGCGCAGCTTCGCGCCAAAGGCACAGATCAGCGGCAGCAGTACCAGCAAGGGGGTCAGCGCCGCGCCCAAGCCGAACGCCACGCCGTTCGCCACGCCCGTGCCCACGCTGCCCGCGCCCGCACACACCGCCAGCAGTGAGGCTAACGGCGCGCAAGGGGTCAAGCTCAGCGAGAAGCCCAGCAGCATCGGCGGCGAGTTCCCCGCCTTGCGCACGATGCCGCAAGGCTTGTGCGCTATCGTGGGACGCACCAGCCAAATCCCCGCGGCTATAGACGCGAGGCCGATCACCAGATTACCCGTGCCGCCGCGCAGCATCGTAGACAGCCACATGCCAGCACCGCCCGCTATCGCCCCCAGCATGGCGTAGGCAACTATGCGCCCGCCCGCGAACAACATGGTGTCGCGCAACGCGTCCAGTTGTGTGCCGCCCCGCCCCAGCACCCAAGCCCCCATGAAAGGCAGGCAGGTGGCGGTGCAAGCGGTCAGTCCGAGCGACACGCCGAGCAGCCAGACTGTGAACAGCGTGGTCTGTTGAGGCAGAAGCGACGGATCGAGAAAATCGCCCATACTATTTCTCTTGAGCCAGCCAGATCACCTTATTCTTCGGCATGCCTTCCGGCGACTCCTGCTTCACGCTCTTCTTGTAATACTCGCGCGATGAGCCGAACAATTTGATGCCGAAGAACCTGATCTGGATCACGTCATCGTCCGGGCAAAATTCGGCGCAACGCCCACACAAGGTACAGTCCTCATGGAAGGCTTTCTTGCCGTGTTCGCGCCCGATCTCGTGGATATCCATCGGGCAGGCCTTCTCGCACACGCCGCACTTCGCGCACTTGTCATATTGCTTCTTCACCAAACGCATCGGGGACAACCGCTGGAACATCGCGTTCCACGACAACAGCGGGCAGATGCGGCAGAACGGCTGGCGTGCGGCGAGCGCGGCGATGATGACGAAGCCGAACAGCGCGTTGCCTGCCGCACCGAGAAAGAAATTGATATTGGTTCCGGTGCGCACTGCGATCTGCTCGGCGTCGGCGGTCAGCAGCGTGGTCGCCAGCCGCGACGGACACACCTGGCAATAGGGATCGCCCAGCTCGTTCGCGGCGAAGCCCATGCCCGCGGCCAGCGGCAGGCCGAGTACCAGCACCAGCAGCATCAGCCACTTCACGGGACGCACGCGCTCGACGTTCTCAGGCTTGAAACGGTTGAGTGGACGGCCCAGACGGCGGCCGACGCGATAAAGCAATTCCTGAACCGTCCCCATTGGGCAGACCCAGCCGCAGAACGCCTTATTGAGGAAGAAAAAGAACGCAAAGAACGTCGCCACCGAGATCAGCGTGGGGATGAACACCTTGAGCGTGATCACCTGCGCCTTGACCAGCGCGTCGCCGATGCGGTGATGCAGCTGATGCTGGTTGACGATCAGGATGCAGTGATCGGCAGTTGTCTTGTCGAAGGCGCAGGACAGCGAAGGCAGCGCCTGAGAGATGCGATCCACGGTATAACTGCCCAACAGCGCACCACCGTACACGGTGACGAACAGCATGACGATCTGCACGGTGAAGCGGAAACGTCCCAGCGTCGGGAATATCTTCTTGAGCATGTCAGACCTCTACTTTCTGTTCTGCTGCATCGTTCTTCCTCGCCTTGCGCTGGCGCAACAGAGGCGCAGCACCGAACATACCCAGCAGGGTGAAGCCTATCCCCATCGCGACGCTGCGCTGGTCGAACGCGTTCTTGCCGTAGCTGCCGTTGAATGCCGTGAGGTAATTCTTGCCACCGTCGGCACGTTCCGCCACCAGCACAAAATCAGAACCTCGCATGCCGCGCCAGCCCATCTCCTTTTGCTTCTCTTCTGCCTTGAAGTCGTCCGGCAGATGCACCGTGATAATGCCTTGCGTATCGCTCACCGATTCCGACTTCGTCCCGTTCTGAGTTTCCATCGCGACCTTCTGGCCCGCAAGCGGCTGGCCATTGAAGCGCACCAGAAACTTCCAGTCTTCGTTCGCCCGGTAGCGCGAATGTTCGCGCGGGTAAGGTTGCGGAATGATCTCGAGTTCATGCTTTTGCGTCATGAACATGGCTGTAGGATTCTCCGCGCCGCGTTCGCCGAAGTAGTACACGGTAGAGGCGACACGTACATTGCCGCCTTGCTCCTCGCGAGCGGACAGCCAGTGGAAACCGCCGCTCTCCGGCTTATCCAGCTTGGCTCCGGCCATCTCCAGCGGCAACTGGCGGCGGCCATGCTCGTCCGCGAGTTTGTTCGACCAGGCCATGACGCCATCCGCCACGATGTTCTGCGGCACCACCGTGACGGTCATGCGCTCGCGTGCCTCCCCTCCTACTTTTGTTTTCAGGATTGGATGGTTGGTCCAGGCCATCGCTCGGCCCATCATGCCGCCCATCGCGGCATGATCGTGTCCGGGATATTCCTTTGCCGCGGCGGGCACGGTCGTGGGCGAAGGAACCTCGGCTGCAAATGAGAGGGAGGCGGATGCCAGCGCCAGCACGAGTACAGAAGGCTTCAAGATTCTCATTGCTCGTTCCCTCAGAATGCGGCACTGATCCCAGCCGACCAGACGCGTCCGCGTCCGACGATGAGTGACAGGTCTTCCGCGTTATAGACCCTGTCATATACCTTGGTGATGGGGTTGGCCTGGTCGTTGGTGCCGCGCGCCGCGACGTAATAGTTGCGCGCGAACAGGTTGTCGATGCGTGCAAAGAAGCTCCACTTGCTGCCGCGCAGGAAAGTCGGATCGTTCTTTACCTCATAGTTCGCCAGCAGGTTGAACAGCGTACGGCCGCCGATCCACTCCTGGTTGATGTCATCCGCGTAGTAGCCCCCCTTGAAGTCCATTTCCAGCCCGGCCTTGAAGTCGTGCATGGGACGCCAGTTGAGCGTGCTGTTGAGCTGGTTCTTGGGAACACGCGGCACCATCTTGCCGGTGTTGTTGAAGTTTTTCAGCGTGTAGCCGGCAGGCGGGCCGAACGGGTTGCCCAAGGTCTGGGTGAAATGGTCATAGCGGGTAAAGCGTGCATCGATATAGCTGTAAGCGAGATCGAGAGAGAACAGGCGGCCGGCATCGGTCTTGGCGGCGAACTCGAAGCCGCGGTTGCGAACCCCGCCGATGTTCTCATAGCGCTCCGGGAAGAGCGTCGTGTTGGTGGAATACTGACCGGACACTGCCAGAATGTAGTCATTGCGATCGATCTGGAACAGCGCGCCGGATAAGTCCACGCCCACCCCGAACAGCTCGGTTTTGCGCCGCGCGCCGACTTCCATGCTCAGCGCCTGTTCCGGCTTCAGGTTGGGATTATCCTGGGTCTTGCCGCCGTTGGGTGTCACCGTGCCGGTGAAGAGCTGTTGCACGGTAGGCGTGCGGAAACCGGTTGAGATGTTGCCGTACACGTTCGAGCTGTCACTCAGGTCATAGGCTGTCCCGATTCGCCACGAATTCACGTTGAAGCTCTTGCCCAGCGCCAGCGTGGTGGCGCGCGCAACGGTCGGATTGGCGCTGTATCCCAGGCTGGAGGTATCGTGGCGACCGTTCAGCGTCAGCGACCACGCTGGGGTCGCGTTATAGGTCACCTCGCCGTACAGACCGGTGATGCGCTCGCGCGTGAAGTCGTCCCCAGTCACGGCCCCTGCTGCGCAGTTCACCGGGCATGGCGTCGCGGGAGCATTCCGATAGCTGACGAGGTTGCTGGTCTGGTTCCAATAGCCGTTATTGCGCCAGTCGAGCCCGGCCAGCCAGCCGACCGCATCCTGCGAGGCACGCCATTCTCCCTTGAGGCCTGACTGAATCTGGTTATACTCATTGCCGGTGATATAGGCATTGGGATCGTTCACAACCGCCCCCGTCCCGCTGTATTTCTGCGGCGCGGAGAGGAAGGTAGTGTGGTCCTTGTACTGGTAGGTCGTCAGCAGCAGATTGGCATTCTGCGCGTAATCGTTCGAGTAGGTCAGGTTCAGCTTGGACAGGTTGGTATTGAACTTGCGCGCGTAGTCGCTGCTATTGACGCTGCGCGGATCGATCGCCGCCTGCGTCACGCCGGTGACACTGCCGTGCGAATCCTTGAAGCGCTTGGACGTTTCGAAGCCGAAACTCAGGTCGCTGTGATCGTTGACATACCAGGCCAGCTTGCCGTCCAGATAGTTGCTGAAGTAATTGCCCTGGTAATAGAAATCCGGGGCGCCGCGGCGGGATGCCTGGATGTGGCCGCTGGCAGTCTCATTGGCAAAGCCGATCTTGGTCAGCTCCTTGTGAAAGCCGTAGGACCCCAGCTCCTTGGCAGCCGTAAATCCGGCATTCTTGTAGCCGCGTTTGGTCGTGATGACGACAGCCCCCGACAGCGCATCTTCGCCGAACAGGTAGGAGGCGCCGCCCTTGATTACCTTGATCGACGCGATATTGTCCAGATCGATGTTCACCTTACCGGTGCGCTCGAACACCGGAACCCCGTCGATCACGATGGCCACGCCCGGCTTCTCGCCCATGTAGCGCTGGTTCTCGATGCCGCGCAGCTTGATCTTCACCGACTCGCCGCTGTCCAGGTCGGCGGTCACACCCGGAATGCCTTGCAGCACTTGCAACAAATTTTGCGGATGCTCCTTGTCGATCTTTTCTCCGCTGATGACGGTGGTATTGGATGCTTTGTCGTTCCTGGAAGTGAAACGGTCATCAATGGTCGTGGAACTCACCACTACCTCATCCAGCGTTTCATTTTTGCCACCTGCCGCATATACGGCCTGACTGATCGCCAGCGCAATCGCGCTGAGCGCAAACAATTGCGTCCCCTTCATTTCCCATCCCCCTTGGTATTGCCATGGTCAATAATTAGGAGGCGGATTCTATGAACGAATAACCACACTGGGAATGCGACATGATGTCGCGCGACAAAATGTCGCAGGTCGAAACGACCTGCGACATTTTGCGGTGAAGGCTAACCTTCAGGTTATGCCGAAGCCCCAATATGTCGCACCCTTGGTGCGGCATATTGGGTGGCTAACCATCCTGCGCAGCAGGATTGTTAGGCCGGAACCACAATCCCCAAAGCAACCTGCGACATATTGGAGGGAGACTCATATCCACATAGCAGATGTGATGTCGGAACCACAATTCATTTGCGGAATTGCTGTGACAAATTACGGTGAAGACTCATACCCGCGCGGATGTAAGGTCTTCACCCTATTTCCATCGGATACCTCGGCACATTTTTTTACAAATGCAATAATTCCGGATGAAGGGCAGCCGTTATACTGAACACTCTGAATACGAAGACTCCCCATGCGACTACGCCTGCAACGCTCGGTCCTGCCAGCACTGCTCTGCCTGTGGAGCAGCGTAGCCTTGTGCGCGGAAAGAGATCCGCTGAACACCGAAGCGTCCCTGCCGCTCAAGCCCGCTTTGCGCCTTGGTGGCGCGGTGGGCGATCCCTGCGCGGATGCGGCGCCGCGCAGCACACTCAATCTGTTCGACGTGGTCAACCTGGCCCTGTGCAACAATCCACAGACCCGCGAGGTGTGGGCCAGTTCGCGAGTACAGGCAGCGCAGGTCGGGGTGAGCAAGGGAAGCTACTTTCCCGCCGTCAGCCTGAGCGCTTCCGGCAACCGCAATTCGCCCGGCACCAACCAGCGCACCCTCGGACTGACACTCTCCTATCTGCTGTACGATTTCGGCGCACGTGCCGCGAACCTGGAGAGCGCGCGCCAGTTGCTCGCTGCAGCGAGCTCGACGCAGGACAGCACGGTACAGGTCGTGTTCCTGTCGGCGGTGCAGGCCTACTACCAGACGCAGGCGACGCAGGCCGCGCTGGATGCGACGCGCGAAGCAGAACGCGCCGCGAAGGGAAGCTTTGACGCCGCCGAAGCACGCTATCTCGCCGGCAGCGCAACGCCTGCCGACAAGCTGCAGGCACAGACCGCCTACTCGCAGGCGACGTTGAATCGCATCACGGCGGAGGGTACCCAGAAGAAAACTGGCGGAACTCTGGCGAATATCATCGGCCTGGATGCCAATCGCAGCGTGACTCTCGCAGCGGCGAATTCCGAAACCGTTCCGCCGGATTTCGACCGCGACGTGAACGCACTGATCGATGAAGCCAAACGGCAGCGCCCTGACCTGATCGCCGCCGAAGCGCAGGTGAAAGCCGCAGAGGCCAGTGCGGATGCAGCTCGTGCCGCAGGCAAGCCGTCGATCTCGTTGACCGCATCGACCACACAGGCCAATAGTGCGGGCATCACCTCGCATGGCTCGTCGCTCGGCGTCAACCTGAGCGTGCCGTTGTTCTCCGGCTTTGCGCCCACCTACCGCGTCCGCGCTGCCGAGGCACAGGTAGAAGCGCAGCAGGCACAAATGGAACGTGTGCGATCTCAGGTTGCGCTGGACGTGTGGAACGCCTATCAGAACCTCATCACTGCCACGCAATCGCTGCGCACCACCGCCGACCTGCTGCACAGCGCGGAGCAATCTGAGCGTGTCGCGTTGGGCCGCTACCAAGCCGGTGTGGGCAGCATCCTGGATGTGCTGAACGCGCAAAGTGCGCTGGCCAGCGCACGACAGCAGCGCATCCAATCCATGCTCGACTGGAACATCGGCCGCGCCACCCTCGCCCAGGCTATGGGCAACCTGGACGGCAACCTGTTGCAAACCTTGTCGCCCGCCGCACCAGAGAAAGCACTCCCATGAAGAAAATCCTGCGCTCCCCCGTCGCCCTGCTCCTGCTAGCCGTAGTTCTCGTAGGTACAGGTGTCGTCGCCTACCGCCAGCTTGGCGCCATCGCACCGGAACAGCAATACCGCCTGGAAGGCATAGCGAAAGGCGATCTCAGCCAGACCGTTTCCGCCAACGGCACCATCAATCCGGTGTCGCTGGTTAACGTCGGCACCCAGGTCTCGGGCACGGTGAAAAAACTGTATGTGGATTTCAACAGCAAGGTCGAGAAAGGACAGGTGCTGCTGGAACTGGACGATGCGCTGCTCGCCGCGCAACAGAAGCAGAGTCAGGCCAACGTGCTGAGCGCTGCCGCTTCTTTGGATCTCGCCAGCGCCAACGAGGCACGCATGCGCAATCTGTATGCGCAGGAATACGTGTCGCGCCAGGAATTCGATACCGCCGTGCAGGCGAAGAAAGCCGCCGATGCACAACTAAAACTCGCGCGCGCGGCCGTGGAAAAAGATAAAGCCAATCTATCCTACTCGGTGATCCGTTCGCCGGTTTCCGGCGTGGTCGTGGACCGTGCAGTGGATGTCGGCCAAACCGTCGCCGCCAGCCTGCAGACCCCCACCCTGTTCAAGATCGCGCAGGATCTGTCAGAGATGCAGATCGACGCAAGCTTCGCCGAAGCAGACGTCGGCGGCATCCGCATCGGCCAGACGGCGCGCTTCAGTGTGGATGCATTCCCCAACCGCAGCTTTCAGGGAACGGTGCGCCAGGTGCGGCTGAATCCGACCACGCTGCAGAACGTCGTCACCTACGACGTGGTGATCGACGTGGACAATCCCGAGCAGATCCTGATGCCCGGCATGACAGCTTACGTGAGCATCGCCGTGGCGGAGCGCAAGGACGCGCTGCTGGTTCCCAATGCAGCACTGCGTTTCAAACCGGCCAATGGCGAACAGCCGAAGAAAGGGGCTGCAACCAATGGTGTAGGCCCGAAACCGAAGGACGAAAAATATTTGTCCGGGCACCCGCGCGACGCCTTCTCCGGCAAGGTGTATGTGCTGAAGGACGGCAAACTGGCGCCTGTTGGCGTCTCGCTCGGCATCACCGACAACCGTAATACCGAGATTCTTGGCGGCGAACTCAAAGCGGGCGACCAGGTGGTGGTCGGCAATGCACATGCCGCAAACAGCACGCCCAGCAGCAGTTCGCCGCCGCGCATGAGAATGTTCTGATGAACGACACCGTCATCCGCATCGAAGGGCTGCACAAGTCCTATGAGACTTCCGCGGGCCTGTTCCCAGTGCTGAAGGATGTCAGCCTGCAGATCGGTGCGGGCGAGTTCGTCGCCATCATGGGGCCGTCCGGTTCGGGCAAGTCCACCTTCATGAACATCCTCGGCTGCCTCGACGAACCCACGGCCGGGCGCTACCTGCTGAACGGCCGAAACGTCGCCGAACTGAACCGGGACGAACTGGCCGGCTTGCGCAACCGCACCATCGGTTTTGTGTTCCAGGGCTTCAACCTGCTGCCGCGCATGTCGTTGCAGGACAATGTCGCCCTGCCGCTGATCTACAGCGGCGTGGATCGCACCGAGCGCCAGCAGCGAGCGCGCGATCTGCTCGTCAAGGTCGGACTGGAAAGATATTTCGATTCCATGCCCAACAAGATCTCCGGCGGTCAGCAACAGCGCGTCGCCATCGCACGCGCGCTGGTCAACCACCCGAGCCTGATCCTCGCCGACGAACCCACCGGCAACCTCGACAGCCGCACCGGCGAGGAGATCATGGCGCTGTTCGAGTCGCTCAACCGCGAAGGCATCACCATCGTGCTGGTCACCCATGAGACCGACATTGCGCATCACGCCAAGCGCCAGGTCCACTTTCTCGATGGACGCATCGTCAGCGACCACCCGGTTCAGGAGCGCACGACATGACTATAGCGATGCTCGGCGAAGCCTGGCAGGCAATGGGGGCAAACCGCCTGCGCACGATGCTGACCATGCTCGGCATGGTGATCGGCGTGGGCGCAGTGGTGCTGATGATGTCGATCGGACAAGGCGCGCAATACGCCATCAAGCAAAGCATCGCCGCGATGGGAAGCAACCTCTTCGTGCTGCTTTCCGGACATACTTCGACCGGCGGTGTGCGCTCCGCCAGCGGTGGCGCCCATACCCTGACGGTAAACGATGCGGATGCCATCGCCGAACTGTCGGGTGTCCAGGCCGTCGCTCCGATCCAGCCGGGAAACGCACAGGTGGTGTATGGTCCCAACAACTGGAACACGTCCGTCATCGGCACCACACCAAGCTATCTGGACGCGCGTTCATGGACGGTGGTCTCCGGTTCAGCCTTCACCGATTCCGACGTGCGCTCCGCCACTCGTGTCGCGCTGATCGGACAGACCGCCGCGCAGAACCTGTTCGGCGGCGAAGACCCCGTCGGCAAGACCATCCGCATCCTCCAGAGCCCTTTTGTGATACTTGGCGTGCTGGGAATAAAGGGACAAGGCATGGACGGGCGCGATCAGGACGATACCATCCTCATCCCTCTCACCACCGCACAACGCCAGGTGTTTGGCAATCAGTTCCCGGGCTCGGTGCGCCTGATGATGGTCCAAACCACCACACAGGAGATCATGCCCGAGGTGGAACGATCCATGAGCTCTCTGCTGCGCCAGCGGCACCGCATCCGCGAAGGCATGGAGGATGACTTCTCGCTGCGCAACCTCACCGCCGTGGCCGACTCTGCAGCCGAGAGCACTCGCATCATGTCGCTTCTGCTCGGTGCCATCGCTTCGGTATCGCTGCTGGTGGGCGGCATCGGCATCATGAACATCATGCTGGTCTCGGTCACTGAACGTACCCGCGAGATCGGCATTCGCATGGCCATCGGCGCACGCGAACGCGACATCCTGCTGCAATTCCTGCTGGAGGCGATCATCATCTCGGTGGTCGGCTGTTTCATCGGCTTGCTGCTGGGCATCGGCGGCGCGCTGCTGACCGAGGCGCTGACCGGCACGCTGGTCATCATTTCGTTCAGCTCGGTAGTAGTGGCGTTCGGCGTTGCCGCAGCCGTGGGAATCTTCTTCGGTTTCTATCCGGCAAAGAAAGCGGCGCAACTCGACCCGATAGAGGCATTGCGCTACCAATAAGGCGTCAGAGCCGAAGTTATGTCGTGGGTTTCATGAAGAACTCATGCTTCGCATTGGTCGGGAAAGCGTAGTTTTTTTCCCTGAACAAGGCGAGACAGTTATCCACGGCATCCGGGGCATAAAGCACTCCGCGCTGCCTGGCGATTTCATCCAGTGCCGATTCCAGTCCCAGACCAGGACGATAAGGACGATGAGACGACATCGCCTCCACCACGTCGGCCACCGCCAGTATCCTCGCCTCGGGCAGAATCTGCTCGGCCTTCAATCCCTGCGGATAACCAGATCCGTCCAGACGTTCGTGATGCTGTAGCACCATTTGCGCAATCGGCCAGGGAAACTGCACATCCTTGATGATGTCGTATCCGATTTGGGGATGTGTCTTGACCAGCTCATATTCGATCGGACTCAGGGTGCCGGGTTTGCTGAGGATTTCGGCCGGGAGATGAACTTTGCCGAGATCGTGAATGCTGGCAGCCAGATAAAGCCCCCGGATCTTGTCCTCGGGGAGTCCCATTTCATGGGCAATGGCGCTGGCAAGAGCGGCCACCCGCCGTTGATGTCCGGCGGTGTAGGGATCGCGAGCATCGACGGTGGCTGCGACGGCCTCGATGGTTTGCAGCAGGGTATGTTCCAGCTTTTCCGCGCTGGTACGGCGTTCCTTCTCTGCCTCTTTGCGCTCGGTGATGTCGCGATCGATTCCGCGATAGCCTTTGAAAACACCCTGCCCCTCAAAAATGGGCGTGGCGCTGGTTTCCATAAAAACGATCCGGCCGTCCTTGTGCCGATTCTCATTTTCCAGGAATCGGAAAGCCCTTCCCTCCTTCAGAATGGCTTCAAAGATGCCTCTGACCCGCTGCGCCTCCTCGGGCGGCATCAGATCGAACGGAGCCTTTCCGATTATCTCCTCAACGGTATAACCTAGGATTTCGTATATCTGCGGGCTTGCGTAAGTGTAAATGCCATGTTCGTCGATTTCCCATATCCAGTCGCTGGTGGATTCCACCAGCGCACGAAATTTTGCCTCGCTCTCGCGCAACGCCTTTTCTGCCGACTTGCGCGCACGGATACCCAGCTCGGCCGATATCACACGTTCGACGGCGGGAGCCAAACGCGCCAGGCGGTCTTTCAGTACGTAGTCCCTGGCGCCCGCGTCGATCAGCTCTACCGCCTCAACATCGGAAAGTGTGCCGGTGACCATGATCACCGGCATCTCCGGATGGGTGTGTCGTACTATCGTCAGTGCCGTCATGCCATCGAAGTCGGGCAAATGGTAGTCGGACAGGATGACATCCGGTTTGAAGTCCTCCAGTGCGTGGACGAACGCATCCCGCATCTCAACTCGTCTCGAGATGAAAGCAATACCCGCTTTGCGCAGCTCATGCTCTATCAGCTCGGCATCGGTAGGCGTGTCCTCCAGCATCAGGACCCGCAATTCCTTATTTATGGCGGCCTGTTCCATGGCTATCTCGGCACCACCGGCGGGTGGTTGACCAGCAGCCAGTAGAGCCCCAGCTCGGCTACCGTCTTGGCAAATTCGTCGAACTCCACTGGCTTGCTGATGTAGCTGTTGACTCCGAGCCGGTAGCTCTCCGCCACGTCCCGGTCCTCCTTGGAAGAGGTCAACACCACGACGGGAATAGTCTTGGTGCGCTCGTCGCCCTTGACCCTCCGCAACACCTCCATGCCGTCCACCTTGGGCAGGCGCAAATCCAGCAGGATGACTCGCGGGCCGTCTCCGATGCTGCGAGTCGCGTATGCCCCAGTAGCGAACAGAAAATCCAGCGCTTCCGCCCCATCCTTCACCCACACCAGCCGGTTGGCCAGGTTGCTTTTCTTCAGCGCCCGTATGGCCAGCTCCGCATCCGTCGGATTATCCTCCACCAGCAGGATCTCAACCTCTTTCACCGCTTCATCCATGCTCCTTCTCCCTGGTCGGTAAAGCAAAATAAACGGTCGCCCCCTCTCCCACTTTTCCCTCGGCCCAAACTCGCCCGCCATGACGGGTAACCACACGTTTGACGATGGCCAGGCCGATGCCGGTTCCCTCGAATTCGGTTATGCCGTGCAGCCTCTGGAACACCCCGAACAGTTTGCCGACATATTGCATGTCGAATCCGACCCCGTTGTCCTGCACAAAATAAATGGCCTCATTGCCCTCGATTGAGCCCCCCACCTTTACGTGAGCACCTTCTTTGGAGCGGCTGAACTTGATCGCGTTGGACAGCAGATTGACGAACACCTGACGCATCATGGCGCGGTCGCCCATAGCGGAAGGCAAATGTTCGATCTCCACCGGCACCTCGTGCCCGGCTATGGCGGGCTGCAGTTCTTCGCAGACCGAGCGGGCGAGCTCTTCCATGTCGATGGCGGAGTAGCTCAATTCCAGGCGCCCCGCGCGGGAGAACTTGAGGATGTCGTCGATGAGCTGTCCCATCCGCACGGTGTTGTCGCGCACCACATTCAGCAAACGCTTGCCTTCGTCATCCAGCTTGTCGGCATAGTCCTCGAGCAGGATGCCGGAGAAGCCATCGATAGCGCGCAATGGTGTGCGCAGGTCGTGCGAAACCGAATAGGAAAAGGCTTCCAGTTCCTGGTTCGCGGCCTCGAGCTGGGTAGTGCGTTCCTGCACCCTGATTTCCAGATCGTTCTTGAGTGCGAGCAGATTTTCTTCCGCCTTCTTGCGTTCGGTGATGTCGCGTGCGGCGGCGAACACGCCCAGCACCTCGCCTGTTTCATCGCAATAGACGCTGGCGTTGTACAGCACGTCAGTCACATGGCCGTCGCGGTGGCGCAACGCCAACAGGTAATCGGTGACCGAACCCTTGAGGAACACCTGCTGATAGCCTGACCGAGCCTTGTCCGGGTCAGTAAAGTAATCCGAGAAATCCGTCCCGATCAGCTCAGCGCGACTCATCCCAGTGACCTGCTCGGTCGCGTGGTTGACGTCGGTGATCTTGCCTGCCGCATTGATGGTCACCAGCGGGTCGAGGCTCGCCTCGATCAGGCTCCTGGTATACAGCGACACGGTTTGCAGCGCCTTCGCGATCCGCCGGTTCTCGGCGAACTCGGCATCCAGCCGCTGGAACGGCTCGCGCACGCTGGCAACGAACACCGCGCGATAGATAAAGAAATACGCCACGATTTTATAAAAATGGCCGAGCAGATTGAAGATGTCAGCCACGTCGGAATAGAGCGTGAAACTCAATTCGCTCAGGATGGTGATGACCGTGGCGGCAAACAGGCTGGCCGCATCGTAGGTCTGCGGCCGTCTTGCCTGACGATAGAACAGTACTGCGGGCAACAGCAGGATGGCGACGATCGCGTATTCCGCGCCGATCTTGAACGGCGTCAGTCCCTGGCCGGCAATGAATGTACGCGGCCATGCCTGCGGATAAGCCAGTCCAAGCCAGCTTACCCCGACAGCAATGGCCAGGCTGCCTGCCAGCAGCCAGTAGCGGGTGCGCGGTTCGGTCAAAGGCAGCCATGGCCTCAACGCCGCGGCAAGCAGCGCCAGCGCAGCCAGCAAGCGTGCCGACAGCCACAGGTTGATGGCCTTTTCCGGCCCGCTGGGGGTAATGCACTCTGGCATGCCTTTGAACGACAGCATGTGCGCGAAATCGACCAGCCCCACCGCAAGCAGTGCGCAGGCGAGGATGATAATGTTGCCCGGACGCTCCACGCTGTAGGCATTCCAGGCAACGCCGAACACCAGCATCGCAACGACGATGGAAAATGTTTCTGCAAACATGTGCACCGGCAAGTAACTCGCCATACCCTGCACAGTGTAGAGCGCGGGCGCCAACCAGATGAAGACAAAGAGCGCGGTCAATCCCGACAGCAGCCATAACATGCGCCGGAGTTCAGGATTCGCGTAAGGCAATCGGCGGGGATCAGAAGGCATACGCGACTCCCACGCCAAGTCCGGAAATCGTTGCACCGGATGACGTTGCTATGTTCAGGCCATCGCCGAAGTTGTAAGTGCCGTTTGCCCGGTTGCGGATGGCCGTGTATTGGCCATATAGCTCGGCGCCATCGAAAAGCACATAGCCGTAGCGCAACGAGAACTGGTTGGCGCCTGTGCCGACGGTGCCGGACAAATCATCTGCGTGCGTATACACCGCGCCAAGGCTGCTGTCGTCGAAGCGGTATGAACCCGACAGGCTCAAGGCGTTACGGGCAGTACTGCCTGAGGCCAGCGTACTGAAACTGAGGCGCTCGTAAACCACTCCGACTTTGCCGGCCCCGATCCGGTAGCCTCCGATCAGCCGCGTGCCTGTATCGGTGCCGCGGACATTGGCACCCGCCAGCACCTTCAAGTCCTGGTGACGTTCGTATGCCATGGCAAGATATAGCGGCTCGCGATCATAGGTGGCCGATAACGACCACAACGAAGGATTAGCCGCAACGGTCCGGCTGCCGGGATCGTCGACACTGTAGGCGAGTTTGAATTGGATATTCCGGTACTGCGGAGTCCAGTATTGCAGCGAACTCTTCTGCCGGCGATAGAAACCAGTAGAAGCGACAGTGACGCCACCTACGGAGGGTGAAAATCCCTGCGCTGCCGTCGGAACAGTGGTGGCGGCGCCGATGCCGTTGCCGATGCTTCCCAGCACAGCCATGGGACTGGCAATATGTGAATTGTCGAACAGGTCGACCTTGTCGTATGCCTGCCGGAACGGCGTATCCCATACTCCAAGGAACAGCGTGCCGAAATTGCCTTGCAGGCCGATACGAGAATTGCCCCATAGAGTGAAAAGCCCTCCCCCACCACCCGTTTCCGCACCGTTCAGATTCACGCGGGTAGCAAGCTGCCAGATAACTTCCCTACCGCCCCCCACGTCCTTGCTTCCCCTCACGCCGATGCGTGACGCATTCGTGGCGATGCGGTTACGTGCGGAAGCGGTGCCCGCCCCTGGCTGGCTGCTGCGAACCGACTCTACATCGGCATCCAGTTTTCCGAAGATTGAAATCGGGTTATCTGCAGCTGCGGTCGGTGGGAGGATAGCGAGAACAAACGCCAGCAACGCCAGGTTTCTTTTGCACATGCCGATCTCCCTTAGTTGTCACCGGGTCGGCAAAAAACGTTGTGGATGAAACGACGGCGCCAACACCCTTCGGCGCAAATATCCTATCCAAACCCCAGGCGCGCAATACGCTGAAGTATGTAGGAAGGGAGAGGCAGAATATGACGTTTGTGAAGACGGCTCAAGGAGATGGTTGAGTCGGCTGATAGCAGCACAGCTCAACCCCTTGATCCCTTACAGATACATTATTCGGTACATCGCAGCCAGATCGATGTACGTCGACCGACTATTGCACGACCGTGTCGATCACGATGTTCAGCCCCTTGGTGCCAGGCTTGATGCTCGCTGTGGTTCCCTGCAGGTCGCCGGGCTGAGCCATCGGCGTGCCGGACTTCGAGACGCGCGCGACCACCACGACCTCGCTGAAACCGGACAGCTTCAGCTGGGGCTGCATCGCCATGCTGTCGTCGAGAGTGAATGCCAGCGGCAGATCCTTCACCTGCTTGCGGAACACGGCGAGCGGCATCTTGGGGCCGTTCGCAGCACGCGCGAGGACGAACACGGTGTCGGTCGGCGCAACCTTCCCGGTCAGCGCGGGACTCAATGCGACCTTGCCGCTGATCGCCATCGCCGGATTGGCGGCAGCAGCCTTCTCGGCTGCATGGGCCGCATCGATCTGCGCCAGCATTTGCTTGCCGCCCTTCTGCATCGCGAGGAATTCCTTGGCCTGCTTGATACCGTCGTGGATCATCTGCACGTTCGGGTAATCCTGCGGCAGCAGGTCGACAAGCTTCTGCCAGTGTGTGATCGCCGCGGCATAGTCGCCGCGCTCCATCGCCGCCGACCCGGACAGCGCCAGCGCGGCGGTGTTGTTGCCATCCAACGCCAGCGCCTTGTCGAGGAACTTGGTCGGCTCGCCCTTCAACGACTGATTGTTGTTCATCGCCGTCGCGTCGGCGTAATCCGCCCACAGCTGCGCCTCGTTGGGCACCAGTTGCACCAGCTTCTGGTAGGCGCGCACCGCATCGGGGAAGCGCTGCAACTCGGCATAGGAACGCGCCAGCAGCAGCCAGCCGTCGGGATTCTCCGGCATGCGTTCCATTTTCTTTTCCAGTTCCTGCAGCGCCGCTTCGGAACGGACGATGCCGAAACCGTCGGCGGTGGCGAGCACCTCCTGCTGAAGCATGGCCTTGGGGTTGCCTATGGTGAGATAGAGCGGCACGGCGAGCAGCGGCAGCAACACCGCCAGTACGACCGCCAACACCTTGGCGGGATTGTGCGTCAGTTTGACGCTTTGCCCCGTGGTCTTCACCTCTTCCAGCAGTCGTGCCTGCAATTCGCGCTTGCCCTGCTCGAACGCCTCTTGCGTCAACAAACCGTTGCGCAGATCGGTTTCGAGTTCGGCCGACTGGTCGCGCAATATTTCCAGATTGGCCGCATCGCGAAGCACATCGTTGTTGTTGGCTGTAGCGCGCCACAGCGGCAGCACCACGAACAGCAGCGCCACGATCAGCAGCACTGCGCAGACTATCCAGAATAGGGTCATGCTTGCGGGTCTTTCGGTTGATTGGGGGTATCGGCAGGCTCGTTCAACAAGGCCGCTGCGCGCTGCGCCTCCTCGGCAGACAGTTCAGGTTCGGCGATCTGGCCCTTGCGCTTGCGCAACTGGTAGACCAGCACACCGCCGCCGATGAGCAGCAGGGCGAACGGGCCGTACCACAGCAGCAGCGTGGTCTTCTTCACCGGCGGATCGTACAGCACGAAGTCGCCGTAACGTGCGACCAGATAGTCGATGATCTCCTGGTCGCTCTTGCCCAGCTTCATCTGCTCGCGCACTTCGCGGCGCAGGTCTTCTGCCAATTCGGCATGCGAACTGGCCAGCGACTCGTTCTGGCAAACTAGGCAGCGCAGCTTTTCCGCCAGGCCGATCATGCGTTTTTCCAGCACCGGGTCTTCGGCCATATCCTTCGCCTCGCCCGCGTATGAAAAGACGGGCATCAGGCTGAACAACAATATCAGCAGGTATTTCTTCATTTCGCTTGCAGCTCCGCTACGAGGGGAAGGATCTTTTCGCTCAGATTCTGCGGCGTCACCGGCCCGATCTGCTTGTACCGGATCACCCCCTGTTTGTCGATCACATAAGTCTCGGGCACGCCGTACACGCCGTAATCGATGCCGATGCGGCCATCGGCGTCGGACACGCTCAGCACATAGGGATCGCCGCCCTTCTTCAGCCACAGTTCGGCGTCCTCGTTCTTGTCCTTGTAGTCCAGGCCGTAGACCGGCACGATGTTCTGGCGCGCCAGTTCCATCAGCACCGGATGCTCTTCACGGCAGGACACGCACCAGGAAGCCCAGACGTTGAGCAACCAGACCTTGCCCTTCATGTCCGCCGGCGAAAACAGTTTGGCCGGCTCGTGCAACTGCGGCAGCGTGAACGCGGGCGCCGGTTTGTCGATCAACGGCGAGTTCACTTCGCGCGGATTGAGGCCGAGGCCTACATACAAAAACGCGGCCAGGATCACGAACACTATGAACGGCAGGATGAAACGCATCATGCTGTCTTCTCCTTCAATGGCAATTCAGCGCCACTCACTTCCGGTTTGGTGCGCTTGCTGTGGATACGGTAACGGCGGTCGCTGATCGCCAGCACGCCGCCCAGCGCCATCAACAGACAGCCCGCCCAGATCCAGTCCACGAACGGTTTGACATAGACGCGCACGGCCCATGCGCCGTTGCTGTCCGGAATCGGCTCGCCCAGCGACACATACAGGTCTCGCAGCAGCCCGGCGCTGATCGAGGCTTCGGTCATCGGCATGCCGGATGCGTTGTACTGGCGCTTCTCGGGATGCAACTCGGTAACCAGCTTGCCATCCTTGCTGACCGTCACATTGCCGCGTCCGGCCACGTAGTTCGGGCCCTGCTCTTCTGTGACGCCGTTGAAACGGAATTCGTAACCGGCCGCCTGCACCGTGTCGCCGACATTCATGCGCACGTCGCGCTCGGTCTCGTAGCCCTTCACCATCGTCACGCCGATGATGAACACCGCCACGCCGAGGTGCGCAAACTGCATGCCGTAATAGCTGCGCGACTGGTTACGCAGCCTCTGCATGAAGTTGTCGCGTCCGGCCAACCGCTCGCGCAGGCTCAACACCACCGAAGCGATGATCCAGAATGCCAGCAACAAACCCAGCGCAATCAGCGGAGTCCACTTGCCCATCACCAGCGGCAACAACAACGCGATCAGCAACGCACTGGCGAATGCCCAACGCACGCGCTTGGCGAGCTCGAGGCCGTCGATCTTCTTCCAGCGCGCCAGCGGGCCGAGGCCCATCATCAGCACCATCGGCACCATCAGCGGCACGAACACCGCCTCGAAATACGGTGGCCCGACCGACAGTTTTCCGAAGCCCAGCGCATCCATGAACAAGGGATACAGCGTACCGATGAACACGGAAGCGGATGCCACCGACAGCAGCACGTTATTGGACAGCAGCAGCGATTCGCGCGACAGCAGGTCAAACTTCCCCCCCAGACCGACCTTGGGTGCGCGCCAGGCGAACAGCAGCAGGGACGCGCCGATCACGACGACCAGGAATGAGAGGATGAAGATGCCGCGCTTGGGGTCGGCCGCGAACGAATGCACCGAGGTCAGCACGCCGGAGCGAACCAGGAAGGTGCCCAGCAGGCTCAGCGAGAATGCGGCGATCGCGAGCAGCACAGTCCAGCTCTTGAACGCGCCGCGCTTCTCGGTCACCGCCAGCGAGTGCATCAGCGCAGTGCCGAGCAGCCACGGCATCAGGGAGGCGTTCTCCACCGGATCCCAGAACCACCAGCCGCCCCAGCCCAGTTCATAATACGCCCACCAGCTGCCCAGCGCGATGCCGCCTGTCATGAACACCCAGGCAATGGTGGTCCAGGGGCGCGACCAGCGCGCCCAGGTGGTATCAAGCTTGCCGCCGAGCAGTGCGGCGATGGCGAAAGCGAACGCCACCGAGAATCCGACATAGCCCATGTACAGCATCGGCGGATGGATCACCAGGCCGGGGTCTTGCAGCAAGGGATTCAGATCGCGCCCGTCAGCCGCGGCAGGAATCAAACGATCGAACGGATTCGAGGTCATCAGCATGAACAGCAGGAATCCGACCGCGACCAGGCCCATCACGCCGAGCACGCGCGCCACCATCTCTTCCGGCAGGTGCTTGCTGTAAGTGGCGACGGCCAGCGCCCATGCGGAGAGGATGAAAGCCCAGAGCAGCAGCGAACCTTCGTGCCCGCCCCAGATGGCGGATATCCGGTAGACGGTAGGCAACTGCGAATTGGAATGCTGCGCCACATACAACACGGAGAAATCGTTGGAGACAAAGGCATACCCCAGGCAAGCGAGGGCGATGCCGAGGAACACGAACTGGCCCGCAGCCAGCGGACGGGCGACGCCCATCAGCACCGCGTTGTTGCGCGCCGCACCGACGATGGGCAGCACGCCCATGCAAAGAGCGAGGAACAACGCAACGATCAACGTGAAATGACCAATCTCTGGAATCATGCTGAATCTTTCAGGAGTTATTTAACGGCAGGAGATGCAGCGGGAGCGCTCGCCGCGGCGGCATTCGCGGCCTGGGCTTTCTTCAGCGCGTCGGCGGCTTCCGGCGGCATGTAGTTCTCGTCGTGCTTGGCTAGCACCTCGTCGGCATGCATCACGCCATCCGGACCGACCGTGCCTTGTGCGACCACGCCTTTACCTTCCTTGAACAGGTCCGGCAGGATGCCTTTGTACACAACGGGGATGCGCTTGTGCGTATCGGTGATGGCGAAGTTCACCGTCAGGCCGTCCGCATCGCGCTTCACGCTGCCCTCCTCGACCAGACCGCCGATGCGGAAGCTGCGCCCGTGCGGCGCCTCGTTGTTGAACACCTGCGTCGGCGTGAAGTACAGGCTGACGTTCTTGTCCAGCGCGTTCAGCACCAGACCGACGGCCAGGCCGACGGCGACAACACCCACTGCGATGAACATGAATCTTTTCTGGCGCGGCTTCATTTATTCCTCGTCTCCTGCGTCGCGCATCATGCGCAGCTGCTGCAAAGTGATCTTGCGTTTATGTCTGACCATCGCGATCTCGACAGCAAAAATGAGAAAGGCGACGGCATACGATCCCAACCAGATGTAGGTGAGCGGGTTTTCCCGCATCCAGATATCCAAGTTCATTATTTAACCTCCGGCAATTCGGTTACCCACTTGGTATGGCGTTCGCGCTCCAGGATGATGCTGCGCACCCGCGCCAGCACCACCGCGATGGCATACAGCCAGCAGGCCGCGAGCATGATGAACATCGCCTGCTGCATCGCGATGTGCATGGTCGTTCCGGTGAACTTGATGGTCGAGCCCTGATGCAGCGTGTTCCACCACTTCACCGAGAAGTAGATGATGGGCACATTGACCGAACCCACGATCGCCAGCAGCGCGCTGGCACGGTCCGCACGGCGCGGATCGTCGATCGATGCGTGCAGCGCGATGAAGCCGAGATACAGGAACAGCAGGATGAGTTCGGAGGTGAGGCGCGCATCCCATACCCACCATGCGCCCCACATCGGCTTGCCCCACAGCGCGCCGGTCCACAGCGAGATGAATGCGAACAGCGCGCCGGTCGGGGCGATCGCGGTCGCCATCATGGATGACAAACGCGTGTTGAAGATCAATCCCAGCGCCGCATAGCCGGCCATGATGAGATACAGGAACATCGACAGGATGGAGGATGGAACGTGAATGAAGATGATGCGGTAGAACTCGCCCTGCTGATAGTCGGTGGGGGCAACGTAGAAGCCGATGTACAGACCGATTGCGAACAGGATCGCGGCGGAGAATGCGAACCACGGGATCATTTTTCCCGCCAGTCCGTAGAAGGTGGTGGGTGCGGAATACTTGAACCAGTTAATTGCCAACTTATTACTCCATAGAAATACGTAACGCCTGCGCGGTCACCCAGGGAGTGAACGCCAAGGCCAACACCAGCAACGCCCCCAGCAGCGACAGGTGGGGCGCGGCCGTCAAACCGGTCGATACCGCCTCGACCGCTCCCGTGCCGAAGATCAGCACCGGAATGCACAACGGCAACACCAGCAGTGACAACAGCACACCGCCGCCGCGCAGACCCAGCGTCAGTGCCGCGCCGATCGCGCCGACCATACTGAGTATCGGCGTGCCCAGCAGCAGCCCGAGGATCAGCACGCCGAGTGCCTGTGCCGACATATCAAATTGCACCCCCAGCACCGGCGCCATCAGCACTAGCGGCAGCCCGGACACCATCCAGTGCGCCGCCATCTTGCCCAGCACCAGCATCGACAAGGACTGCGGTGCCAACATCATCTGCTCCAGCGTGCCATCGAGATAATCCGCCGAGAACAATCTCCCCAGCGACAGCATCGAGGCCAGCAAAGCCGCCACCCACAACACGCCCGGCGCCATCTTGCGCAGCATGCCCATCTCGGGACCAACGCCCAGCGGGAACAGGCTGACCACCATCACGAAGAAGATCAGCGTGGTGAGCACATCCGCACGGCGCCTCATCGCCAGGATGAGATCGCGCCGGACCACCAGCAGCAACAAATCGAACATCGTGGATTTCTTCATAACCGGATGACCATCATGACAGGGACAAAGTACGCATATCCATCCCCGCCACTTGCAGCGGCTGGTGGGTAGTGAAGATCACCATCCCCTCCCGCGCCAGATGTTCCTCCAGCAATGACTCGATCAAGGCCACCGCTGCGACATCGAGCGCCGCCAAAGGTTCATCGAGTATCCACAACTTCGCTTTGCTCACCAGCATGCGCGCCAACGCAACGCGCCGGCGCTGCCCCTGCGACAACACCTTGGTCGGCAACAACTCGCGCCCCTTCAATCCCATGCGGCGCAATGCGGCGACCGCTTCTTTCTCGTCGAGTTCAACACCCGACAGTCCGGACGAGATGCGCAGGTTCTCCAGCGCGCTCAATTCGTCCTTGATCGCATTCAGGTGTCCGAGATACATCATCTCGGCGCAATAGTCCTCGCCCAATTCCCGCGTGCTCTCGCCGCGCCATAGGATGTCCCCCTCGTCGGGCGACATGAAGCCGCAAAGCGTGCGCAGCAGACTGGTCTTGCCGCTGCCGTTCTCGCCCTGCACCTGCATGATCTGCCCCGGATGCAGCGTAAAGCTCAAGCCAGAAAACAAGCGGTGATCGCCGCGACTGCAAGCAAGATTGCTGACTTCCAGCATGTAAGGGAAAACCCGAAATTGAACAGCGCGGGATTATATACGATGGATATTCGAAAAACCTACCGCACGGCTCGACTCCCCCTGCCGGCAGAAGGTTATTGAGGCGCACCATCTACCCACCGACTCCGAACCAACCACTTTTAACAACGCGCCGGGTTTGGCTAAACGCCAAATCAGGCTATCATTAACAGATTGTTTAATTGTTCGACAGGCGGAAGGCTGATTTTTATGAGTTCACGAGTTTCGTTGCGGGATATTCCAAAGACAAATATCTTCCGGAAAGGCGATGTTTTTGTGCTGTTTGGCGAGTTGTTCGGCCGTGGCTATGCCAACGGCCTGATCGACGAGGCTCGCAAGGTGGGCATGACCATCGTCGGCATCACCGTCGGCCGCCGCGATGAAAACAATGCCTTGCGCCCGCTGACCGACGAGGAACTCGCCCAGGCCGAAGCCAATCTCGGCGGACGCATCATCAATGTCCCATTGATGGCAGGATTCGACCTGGACTCGCCTGCCGGCGAACCGACACCCACAGACCTTCTTGGCGACATGACATTGAAGAGCTGGCAGGACGACAAGCTCGATTGGGCACACATCGAGAAATGCCGCGAGGCGGGCGTGCAGCGCTTCAAGAACTCGGTGGCGAAAGTGATGGCCGAGCTGGACGGCATGATTCCGGATGGCAGCAACGTCTTCTTTGCCCACACCATGGCAGGTGGCATCCCCAAGGTAAAAGTGTTCCTGGCGATTGCGAACCGCATCTACAAGGGACAGGGCGACCGCTTCCTGTCCTCGCGCGCGCTGCTTGACAGCGACTTGGGCAAATTGATCCTGATGAATTTCGACGAAGTCACCGCCAATACCTTCCAGTATCTGATCGAAGGCAGTGCTGCGATACGTGCGCGCGTCGAAAGGACCGGCGGACAGGCTCGCTATACGGCCTACGGCTATCACGGCACCGAGATCCTCATCGAGGACCGCTACCAGTGGCAAACCTACACCAACTACACCCAAGGCTATGCCAAGATGCGTCTCGAACGCGTCGCCGAATCTGCCTGGGCCAACGGGATTAAGGCGACGGTTTACAACTGCCCTGAGATCCGCACCAATTCCTCCGACATCTTCGTCGGCGTCGAACTCTCGCTGTTCCCCCTGCTCAATGCCCTGAAAAAGGAGTGCGGCGGTGCCTGGGCCGAAGCGCAATGGCAGGCATGCCGTGCGCTGTTGCAGGAAGGCTTCACGCTGGAAGGCCTGTTGCAGAATATCAACGATTACAACGCAAGCGATGTAATGAAAGGCTATCGCAATTTCGAAGCGTGGCCTATGGATAACAGCAGGGAGCTGGCCGATTTGATGATAGGCACTTCAGATGCAATCACCCAGATGCACAAAGACCGCAAAGCCCTGGTAACCGATCTGTTGAGTGCCCTGGTGCTGGAAGGAACCGGGCCGTTGATGTTCTATGAAACCTCCTCTCCCGCAGCAGCGGTTATCTGGCTGAATCACGACGTCATCGCCAAGCAGCTTGTTGAAAGGCACTGCAAGTAAAACATTTGACCGTGTAGGCAAATAACGAGCGGCCTCGTCATTGATCAGTCCAGCAAGCGTTTTCGGGGCCCAAGACCTTAACCACCATTCACAGAGGAACAGCATGGGATTTCTGGCCAACAAACGCATCCTGATCACCGGCATGATCAGCAACCGCTCCATCGCCTACGGCATCGCGCAAGCCATGCATCGCGAAGGTGCGGAACTCGCCTTCACCTACCAAGGCGAACGAGTACGCAGCCGCGTTGAAGACATGGCCAAGGAGTTCGACAGCAACCTGGTCTTTCCTTGCGACGTTTCGAGCGACGACGAGATCAACCAGCTGTTCGTCGACCTGGGCAAGCACTGGGACGGATTCGACGGATTCGTGCACGCTGTCGCCTTCGCGCCGCGCGAAGCACTGGACGGCGAATTCCTCGATGGCTTCAGCCGGGAAGCGTTCCGCATCGCACACGATATCAGCGCCTACAGCTTCCCCGCCATGGCAAAGGCCGCCATGCCGCTGATGGAAGGCCGCAAGGCTGCCCTGCTGACCCTGAGTTATCTCGGCGCGGTACGCACCATGCCGCACTACAACGTGATGGGCATGGCCAAGGCCAGCCTCGAGGCCAGCGTTCGTTACCTGGCGATGGAACTGGGCCGCAAGGGCATCCGCGCCAACGGCATTTCCGCCGGTCCGATCAAGACACTGGCCGCAGCCGGCATCGGCGACTTCTCCAAGCTGCTTACCTATAACGCAAAACATGCCCCGCTCAAGCGCAACGTCACCATCGAGGAAGTCGGCAATGCCGCCGCTTTCCTGTGCAGCGACCTGGCCAGCGGCATCACCGGCGAGATCACCTACGTCGACGGTGGATTCAACACCACCGCACTGGGCTCCACCGAAGCATAATCGGGCTGTACCAAATAAAAAACGCCACCCAAGGGTGGCGTTTTTTATTCATCGACAACAACCGGTCAGGGCTGCGCTGCCTTCTCCGGCAGATTCACTTTGATAGTGGCCTGCTTCTTGGCATCGGCCAGATAAGCCTGGAACATTTCCTCACCGGTCAATTGGCGCAACTGCTGCGCATAGCGCGCGCGCTTCATGTCGTCGATCGCCCCGGCTTCCTTGACGGCATCGATGCGCACCAGCACATAACCGTTCTGCCCGGCCTTGGCCCCGACATACTGAGGCAATTTCGCCGCATCCGCCTGATATATCTGCCGCACCAATTCCATATCCAGCTGGCCGCGTTGTGCGCGGGTGATGGTCTGGGATGCACTCCAGCCCAGTGTCAGCTTGTCGCCATGCTGCAATTGGGTCAGCAGCGTCTCGCCCTGCTTGATAGCGAGATCCAGTGCCTGCTGATTCAGCAACTTCTGACGAATCGCATCCCGCACCTCGGTCAAAGCCAGCACGGCAGCGGGTTTATGCTCGACGACCCGCGCTGCAACCAAAGTGTTCGGAGCCACTTCGATCGCAGCCGTATTGCGCTTGTTCTTCACAGCCTCATCGGAAAAGACCGCCTCCAGCATCTTGGCTGTCCAAGGTGCGTTTGCGCCCGCCCCCTTTACCAGCCAGCCGCTCTGCTCGATCTTCGACCCTGCCAGGTCTGCGGCCGGCTTCAGGGTATCGCTCTGTTCATAGACGGTGTTGCTGAACTTCTCCGCCAGCTCGGCAAACATGTCGGCCGCTTTTTGCTGGTGCAGCTTGTTCTCGATCTCCCGGCGTACCGCCTCGAACGGCTGCCCGCCGGATGGCTTGACCGCGAGCAGCTTGATGATGTGATAGCCGAAATCCGACTTCACCAGCCCGCTGATTTCGCCCGCCTTCAAGGCGAAGGCGGCATCCTCGAAGGGCTTGACCATCATGCCGCGCCCGAAAAAGCCGAGATCCCCGCCGTTCGCGGCGGACCCAGGGTCTTGCGAATTTGCCTTTGCCAACTCGGCAAACTTGGCAGGATTCTGCTTGACCTGTTGCAGCAGCTTCTCCGCTTTGGATTTCGCCGCATCCTGCTCGGCTTGCGGTGCAGCAAGCGGGACGGAAATCAGGATGTGCGCAGCCTGGCGCTGTTCCGGCGTGCCGAAATCGCCCAGGTGTGCTTCATAGTATTGGCGCGCCTCATCGGCGGTCACCTGAACCTTGTTCGACAAGGAATCTGCAGACAGCGTCACGTACTCGACCTTAGCCTGTTCCGGGGTCTGGAACTCTTTCTGGTTCTGTTCGTAATATTTTTTCAGGTCCGCCTCGTCCACCTTCGCCTTGTCGGCAAAGGACTGGAAGGGAACGGTAGATATGGAAACGAGGCGTTGCTGCTCGTTCAGACGGATGACATTATCCGTCACAGAGCTCGATGCAAATCCGTTTTGCACGTACCCGTCGCGCATCTGCTGCCCAAGCAGGTCATCGCGCACGCGCGCCTCGAACATCAAAGGCGACATGTTCTGCCCCGCCAGTGCGGCTTCATAACGTTTCTTGTCGAAGCGACCATTCTCATGGAACGCCTCGATACTCTGGATGACTTGCGCCAGCTGTGCATCGCTGACAAACAAGCCGGCCGCTTTGGCCCGTTCGACCAGCAGCTTCTGCGCCACCAGATTATCCAGCACCGCGCGCTTCATTTCCGGCGTCTCGAACATTGCCGCATCGAAATTCCCGCCCAGCATTTGCCGCAAACGATCCTGCTGCTGACGCAAGGCATTCTCAAAATCCTGCTGGGTGATTTTCGCGCCATTCACCGAAGCAGGCGCCTCGGCATTGCCAGAGCGGCGATACGAATCCACGCCCCAGAACGCAAACGGCAGGATGATCACTGCCAGGACTATTTGCACCAGTCGTTTCTTCTCATGAACAAAATCAAACATAGCGACACCACAGACTTATTGATGGACAAACAACAGATGTAAAAAAAGGCGAACTTGCGTTCGCCTTGATTTGGCGGAGTGGACGGGACTCGAACCCGCGACCCCCGGCGTGACAGGCCGGTATTCTAACCAACTGAACTACCACTCCAAAACTCGTCTTCTTGGTGGGTGCTGACGGGGTCGAACCGCCGACATTCGCCTTGTAAGGGCGACGCTCTACCAACTGAGCTAAGCACCCCAAGAAAGAATGCTAGTTTACAGCATCTTTCAGGCCTTTGCCAGCAGTAAATTTAGGAACTTTGGCTGCCTTGATCTTGATCACGGCGCCAGTGCGAGGATTGCGACCATTACGCGCAGCACGCTTACCGACCTTGAAAGTACCGAAACCAACCAGGCTCACTGTATCGCCCTTCTTCAGTGCTTTCTTGATGGAATCAACAGTCGCATCCAGCGCACGAGCTGCGGCTGCCTTAGAGATATCAGCGGAATTTGCAATTGCATCAACCAGATCAGATTTATTCACGTAAGTCCCCTTTGCTTGTGGTTTAAAAAACAGGAAAAGCCCTGCAACGGCTTTATATCAAGGCTTCGAGACTCCGGTCAAGCAATTACGATTATTTTTTTCACCTTGCTTTGCAATTGATTGACCGGCAGCAATTTTCTCTCAGTGCTTGATGATTGGAGAGGCCCCCTGAACATCTCCAGCCGCTGACAAACCGGCCGCGGCTGCGGCCTCGGACGACTCCGGCAAAGGCTCCGGCTTACGTTCCAGCGCCAATTCCAATACCTGATCAATCCACTTGACCGGATGAATTTCCAACTTGTTTTTGATGTTATCGGGAATCTCGGCGAGATCCTTGGTGTTCTCCTCAGGAATCAACACCAGCTTGATGCCACCGCGTTGCGCCGCGAGCAATTTTTCCTTCAAGCCTCCGATCGGCAACACCTCTCCGCGCAAAGTGATCTCGCCGGTCATCGCCACATCGGCACGCACCGGAATTCCGGTCAGAGCCGAAACGATGGATGTGCATATTCCGATGCCTGCGCTGGGGCCGTCCTTGGGAGTCGCCCCCTCGGGCAGGTGAATATGCAAATCTGTCTTCTGGTAAAACTCGTCGTTGATGCCCAGGCGCTTTGCTCGCCCCCGCACCACACTGATAGCCGCCTGAATGGACTCCTGCATCACTTCGCCCAGCTTGCCGGTAGTCGTGGTCTTGCCCTTGCCTGGCAACACGGCGGTTTCGATAGTCAGCAATTCGCCGCCAACTTCAGTCCAGGCTAATCCCGTCACCTGACCGATCTGATTGTTTTTCTCGGCGACACCATAGGAGTAGCGGCGCACACCAAGATACTTGTCGAGATTGCGGGCATTGACGACTACCTTCGTATCTCGCTCCTTAAGCGAAAGCGATTTCACCACCTTGCGGCAAATCTTCGAAATCTCGCGTTCCAGACTGCGCACTCCCGCCTCGCGCACGTAATAGCGAATGATGTCGCGCAATGCGCTCTCGGAAATACTGATCTCCTCGGATTTCAGACCGTTGTTCTTGATCGCCTTGGGAACCAGATAGCGGGTCGCGATATTGATCTTCTCCTCCTCCATATAGCTGGAGACATGGATGATCTCCATGCGGTCCAGCAATGGCTCGGGGATGTTCAGCGTATTCGCGGTCGCCACGAACATCACGTCAGAGAGGTCGTATTCCACCTCGACATAGTGATCGACGAACGTGCTGTTCTGTTCGGGATCGAGAACCTCGAGCAATGCGGAGGACGGATCACCGCGCATGTCCATGCCCATCTTGTCCACTTCGTCGAGCAGGAACAAGGGATTCTTCACCGCCACCTTGCTCATGTTCTGCAATATTTTGCCCGGCATGGAACCGATGTAGGTGCGACGATGGCCGCGGATCTCGGACTCGTCGCGCACCCCGCCCAGCGACATGCGCACAAACTTGCGGTTGGTGGCACGCGCAATGGACTGACCGAGCGAAGTCTTGCCCACGCCGGGAGGCCCGACCAGACAGAGAATAGGAGCCTTCAGCTTATCCACGCGTTGTTGCACGGCGAGGTATTCGAGAATGCGTTCCTTGACCTTATCCAGGCCGTAGTGATCCTCTTCCAGCACCACTTCGGCCTTCTTCAGGTCGGCGCTGATCTTGGTCTTTTTCTTCCACGGCAAACCGACCAGCACGTCGATATAGTTGCGCACCACGGTGGCTTCCGCCGACATCGGCGACATCAGGCGCAGCTTTTTCATCTCGGCCTCGGCCTTGGCGCGAGCTTCCTTCGGCATGTGCGCGGCCTTGATTTTCTTCTCCAGCTCCTCGAAGTCGCCGCCTTCCTCGCCTTCGCCCAGCTCCTTCTGGATCGCCTTGACCTGCTCATTCAGGTAATACTCGCGCTGACTCTTCTCCATCTGGCGCTTCACGCGACCGCGAATGCGCTTCTCGACCTGAAGAATGTCGATCTCGGCTTCCAGCAATCCCAGCAAGTGCTCCAGACGCATGCGCACCCCGAACACCTCCAGTACTTCCTGTTTCTGTTCCAGCTTGAGCGGCAGATGCGCGGCAATGGTGTCAGCCAGGCGACCGGCATCGTCGATGCCAGCCAGGGAAGTCAGTATTTCCGGGGGAATCTTCTTGTTTAGCTTCACATACTGGTCGAATTGCGCGATCAGCGCGCGGCGCATCGCCTCGGCCTCGCTGTCCGTACCATCCTCGGAGGGCACCACCTCCACTTCGGCATCAAAATGACTGTCCGCATCGAACACGCGCAGCACCTTGACGCGCTGCGTGCCCTCCACCAGCACCTTCACCGTGCCGTCGGGCAGCTTCAGCATCTGCAGTATGTTGGCCATGCTGCCGATGCCGTACAAATCTTCCTTGCCCGGATCGTCTTTCGCCGCCGATTTTTGCGCGACCAGCACGATGCCCTTGCCGGCTTCCATGGCGCTTTCCAGCGCCTTGATCGATCTGGCGCGGCCGACGAACAGCGGGATAACCATATGGGGAAACACCACGACGTCGCGCAGAGGCAACAGCGGGTGCAGATTTGTTGTGCTTTGGGTATCTTGTTCAAACATGGCAATAACCTCTTCAGTAATTGAAAGGTCAAATGGGGATGACTTCAGCTAATTCAAGCATCCCCATCGGGACAAGATAAAGAGCGAGATGAATCTGGGGCTTACTAAGCTGCCTTGGGCGTGTCGGCGTAGATGACCATGGGTTTGATTTCGCCGGTCGTACCAACCTCGTCCAGCACCACCTTACTGACATTATCCATGGAAGGCAAATCGAACATCACGTCCAGCAGGGAGTGCTCCAGGATAGAACGCAAACCGCGCGCACCCGTCTTGCGAGCCAAGGCCTTGCGGGCAATCGCCAGCAACACGTTTTCGCGGAACTCCAGTTCGACGTCTTCCATCGCGAAAAGCTTCTGATACTGTTTGGTCAGCGCGTTCTTCGGCTCGGTCAGGATTTTCACCAGGGCGGTCTCGTCCAGTTCTTCCAGCGTCGCCACCACCGGCAAACGACCGACGAATTCCGGAATCAGACCGAACTTGATCAGATCCTCCGGCTCGACATCGCGCAGGGTTTCGCCGGTCTTGCGTTCCACCTTGCTGCTGACCGTTGCGCCGAAACCGATACCCGCCTTTTCGGAACGGTTGCGAATGACCTTTTCCAGGCCGTCGAATGCACCGCCACAAATGAACAGGATGTTGGTGGTATCCACCTGCAGGAACTCTGTGTTCGGATGCTTGCGTCCGCCCTGCGGGGGGATAGACGCCTTGGTGCCCTCGATCAGCTTGAGCAGCGCCTGCTGCACCCCTTCGCCCGACACGTCGCGGGTGATCGACGGGTTGTCCGACTTGCGCGAGATCTTGTCGATTTCGTCCACATACACGATGCCGCGTTGGGCCTTTTCCACGTCGTAGTCGCAAGCCTGCAGCAGCTTCTGGATGATGTTCTCGACGTCCTCGCCGACATAACCCGCCTCGGTCAGCGTGGTGGCATCGGCCATCACGAACGGCACGTCCAGCAGGCGCGCCAGCGTCTGCGCCAGCAGGGTCTTGCCCGAACCGGTCGGACCTACCAGCAGAATGTTGCTTTTGGACAGCTCCACGCCATCATTGACGTTGCTCTTCAGGCGCTTGTAGTGGTTGTACACCGCCACAGAAAGGATGCGCTTCGCCTTCTCCTGCCCGATCACGTATTCGTCGAGCGTCGCGCAGATCTCCTTCGGCACAGGCAGATCGGTCTTCTCGATCTTGCCCTGTTCGTTCTGGATCTCCTCGCGCATGATGTCGTTGCACAAGGTGATGCATTCGTCGCAGACGAACACCGACGGGCCCGCAATCAGCTTGCGCACCTCGTGTTGACTCTTGCCGCAGAATGAACAATAGAGCAACTTGTCCCCTGACTTTTTATCGCCCGCCATCGTACCAACCTTCCATTAACTTTTCGGCAAACCAGCCGTTTTATTAAGCGCGCTTATCCAGCATCTGATCCACCAGGCCATACTTCACGGCATCCGGTGCACTCAGGAAATTATCGCGATCCGTATCGCGCTCAATGGTCTCCACCGATTGACCTGTGTGCTGCGCCAGCAATTCATTCAGGCGCTTCTTCAGGTACAGGATCTCCTTGGCATGGATCTCGATGTCCGAAGCCTGGCCACGGAAACCGCCCAGCGGCTGATGGATCATCACGCGTGAATTGGGCAGTGCGAAACGCTTGCCCTTTTCGCCTGCCGACAGCAGGAATGCTCCCATGCTGGCCGCCTGACCGATGCACAGCGTGCTGACGTGCGGCTTGATGAACTGCATGGTGTCGTAGATCGCCATGCCTGCCGTGACAGAACCGCCGGGTGAATTGATGTAGAAATGGATGTCCTTGTCCGGATTCTCCGACTCAAGGAACAGCATCTGAGCCACGATCAGGTTCGCGGTGTGGTCGTTAACCTCTCCGACCAGGAACACCACTCGCTCCTTGAGCAGGCGCGAATAAATGTCATAGGCCCGCTCGCCGCGCCCGCTGGTCTCCACGACCATCGGGACCAAACCGATATTTTGTGGCTCTTGATAATGCATCTTGTCAGTTCCCCATCAGCTCATTGAAGGCCACGGCCTTGTCTGTCGTCTTTGCCTGTCCCAGCGTCCAACTTACGACATTGTCTTCCAGAACCAGGTTCTCGATCTCCTGCAAATGGGCAGGATTCGAGTAGTACCAATGCACCACTTCCTCAGGCTGGTCGTAGCTTTGCGCGTGATCGTCGATCAGGGCGCGAACCTGCTCGGGCTTGGCCTTCAGATCGTGCTTCTGCACCAGATCAGCAAGAATCAGGCCCAGCTTGACGCGCTTCTCGGCACGCTCCTTGAACAACTCCGGCGGCAAGGGCATGCCCTTCATCTTCATACCGCGCGCTTCCATGTCCTTCACGGTCTGCTGCATCAGGTTCTGCACTTCCCATTCCACCAGGGACTTGGGCAGATCGAACTGGGCGACCTTCAGCAGCGCGTCCATCGCCGCATCCTTGTTGCGCCCCTTCAAACGGCGCGAGACTTCGCGACTCAGGTTGCTGCGGATTTCCTCTTCCAGCTTGGCGACGTCACCGTCGGCGACGCCGAGAGACTTGACGAATTCCGCATCCACTTCCGGCAGCTTGGGCGCCTCAACGCTATTCAGCGTGATGGTGAAGGTCACCTGCTTGCCCGCTACATCCTTGCCGTGGTAATTCTCCGGGAAAGTCATGTCGAACGACTTGGTCTCGCCGGCCTTCATGCCGGTGATCGCTGCCTCGAACTCGGGCAGCATGCGCCCCATGCCCAGCTGGAACGGATAGTCCTTGGCTTCGCCGCCCTGGAACACCTCGCCATTCAGCTTGCCGGTAAAATCGATACGCACCTGATCTTCGGCCTGGGCCGCACGGTCCACCTTCTCGAACGTGGCGCGCTGCTTGCGCAGGGTCGCGATGGTGTTGTCCACGTCGCTCTGCCCCAACTCGTAAACCGCGCGCTCGATCGTCTCGCCGCCGACATCGCCCATCACCACTTCGGGATACACCTCGAAAGTCGCGCTGTATTCGATCTGCTCTGCATTCAGGTCATTGGTCTTGATCTCGAACTGCGGATAACCGGCCACCTTCAGGTTGTTGGCCTGCGCAGCTTCCGCGAAAGATTGCTGCAACGCTTCACCCAGCGCCTCCTGATGAGCCTGAGCGCCGTAGTGCTGCTCGAGCACCTTGGCGGGAATCTTGCCGGGACGGAAGCCAGCGAGCTTGGCGGTGCGCCCGATATGCTTCAGACGGTTGGCAACCTGGCTGCGGATGGCCTGCTGGGGGATGGATGCGTTCAGACGACGTTCTAACGCGCTCACTGTTTCTACGCTGGACATGCTGTATTTCCTTGATGTTGAAGTTGAATTTTGTGCTGGTGCGAAAGAAGAGACTCGAACTCTTACGCCTTGCGGCGCTGGAACCTAAATCCAGTGCGTCTACCAATTCCGCCACTTTCGCGCTGTTGTGCTCCAGCTTTGCGGCGGATTATAGCATCACTAAAGCTTTCGCCGCACCGGCAGCGGTATGACTCATACGGCTTTACCCGCACACAAAACACGGTGAAATTTCAGAGCCGAACAAGGCGCCGCAGAAGCGGCATCTCACAGCACTGTCAGGAATTCACGCTGCAGAAATAGCGACCACCGTGCGGCCATGCGCCCTGCCCTGCAACATCGAAGGAAAAACCCGCGGCAACTCGGCGAACGGCACGGTATGCACGACCTTGCCCAGCTGCTGCGGACGCAAATCCGTAGCCAGGCGTTGCCAGATGAGGCGGCGCAACGGCATGGGAGTAGCGGCGGAATCGATGCCGATCAGGCGCACGCCGCGCAGGATGAACGGCATCACCGTGGTGTGCAGTTCGATGCCGCCGGCATTGCCGAAGCTGGCGATCGCGCCGTTCTGCTGCATGGTGCGAGTCAGCCATGCCAAGGTCTCGCCGCCCACCGCATCCAGCGCCCCTGCCCACTGTGCCCTCTCCAGCGGACGCGTGCCCATCGGCACATCTTTGCGCGACAGTATCTCGCTCGCCCCCAAGGATTTCAGGTAATCGTGCTCGCTCTCCTTGCCGGTCATGGCGACCACGTGATACCCGCGCTGGGCCAGCATCTCAATGGCAAGGCTCGCCACTCCGCCGGTCGCTCCCGTGACGATCACCTTGCCGTTTTCCGGGCTCAACTCATTCTGTTCCAGGCGGTGGATGGACAGTGCGGCGGTAAACCCCGCCGTACCCAGCGCCATCGCATCGAACAGCGTCAATCCCTGCGGCAGCGACACCACCCAATCGGCGGGAACACGCACGTATTCGGCATATCCGCCGTCATGTTCCACCCCCATGCCATAGCCGGTAACCAACACCTCGTCGCCCGCCTTGAAGCGCGCATCAGCCGAGCTTTCCACCACGCCCGCCGCATCCACCCCGCCCACACATGGGAAACGGCGTATGACTTTCCCGGCGCCCGTCGCGGCAAGCGCGTCCTTGTAGTTCACGCTGGAGTAATGAACACGGATGACGACCTCGCCTGGATCGAGATCGTCGAGCGACAATTCGACGAAACGGCCTTGGGATTTACCGTTTTCGTCGAAGATGCGGTAAGCGGAAAATTTCTTCATGTTAGTTTCCTGTAGGTCAGGTTAGAGTAGCGCAACCCGACTTTTTTGCGGCATTCATTGGGGAAATTTGTCGGGTTACGCTATCGCTAACCCGACCTACGAATCATCACAGATCCAGCAGCACCCGGCCCGGATACTCAAGCGCTTCCTTGATGGCGACGAGGAACAGCACCGCATCCCGCCCGTCGATGATGCGATGATCATAGGACAGCGCGAGATAGTTCATCGGACGGATCACTACCTGTCCGTTCTCGGCCACCGGCCGATCCTTCGTCGCATGGACGCCGAGGATGGCGCTCTGCGGCGGATTGATGATAGGGGTGGACAGCATGGAGCCGAACACGCCGCCGTTGGTGATGGAGAACGTGCCGCCGGTCAGCTCCTCCAGCGTGAGCTTGCCGTCCTTCGCGCGCGCGGCGAAATCGGCCACCTGCTTTTCGATGTCGGCAAAGGACAGTTTATCCGCGTCGCGGATGATGGGTACCACCAGGCCGCGCTCGCTACCGATGGCCACACCGATGTCGTAATAGCCGTGATAGATGATGTCGCTGCCGTCCACCGAGGCATTGACGACCGGGAACTTCTGCAGCGCCTGCACCACGGCCTTGACGAAGAAAGAAGTGAAGCCGAGCTTCACGCCATGCTTCTTCTCGAACGCGTCCTTGTACTTGTTGCGCAGCTCGATCACCGGCTGCATGTTCACTTCGTTGAAGGTCGTGAGGATCGCGGCGTTCTGCTGCGACTGCAGCAAGCGTTCGGCGATGCGCTGGCGGATTCGCGTCATCGGCACGCGCTGCTCAGGGCGATTGCCGGAAGGCGCAATGGCCGGAACGGATTGCGGCACGGCAGCCGGCTGCTGAACCGCGCTCAGCACATCCTCTTTGGTGACACGCCCGCCACGGCCACTGCCCTGCAGTTGGGCCGCATCGATCTCATGTTCGCGTGCGAGCTTGCGCACTGACGGCGGCACGGCAGCCGGCGCCTCGGCATGCACAGCCGGTTGCACCTCAGCAGCCGCAGCGGTATCGATCTGCGCGATCAGCTCACCGCTGGTCACTTTCTCGCCGTCGCCCTTCATGATTTTGGTCAGCACACCGCTCTTGGCAGCAGGCAGTTCCAGCACCACCTTGTCGGTTTCGATGTCGATCAGGTTCTCGCCCTCCTGTACCGCCTCGCCGGCATGCTTGTGCCAGGTCAGCAGCGTCGCCTCGGAAACAGACTCGGAGAGTTGCGGGACTTTTACGTCAATCAACATAGGGCACCTCTGATAAATTCAGTTTTTCGGGATGCAGCGCAAGGCGCACGGAGCGCAGCGAACGAGACATATCATTTGGATAGGCGAGAAAGCGAGCACCGCGCAACGCCGCGATGCGCCCGAAAAATGAATTTTCAGAGGTGCTCATTGCGTCGATCTCCTGGATTATTCTTGACATCCAGATCGGGACGGAAGGCCGCTTCGATCACCGCCTTCTGCTGTTCATTATGCACCGCAAGATAGCCCGCCGCCGGGGCGGCGGAAGAGGCGCGCAGCGCGTAGTCGAGGCGCATGCCCTTCCGCATGTGGCGCAGCAGGTAATGCTGGATGCGGTGCCATGCGCCCTGATTGCCAGGCTCTTCCTGGCACCAAACCAGTTCGCCGGCATTCGGATAGGCAGCGATCTGCGCAGTGAAGTCGTCATGCGGGAACGGGTACAGCTGCTCGATGCGGATGATCGCCATATCAGAGATACCCTTGGCGCGCCGCGCGGCAAGCAGCTCGTAATACACCTTGCCGCTGCACGCGATGATGCGGCGCACCTTGCCGGCATCCAGAGCATCCACCTCGGGGATGACCGGCTGGAAGCGCCCCTGCGTCAGGTCGGAGAGCGGCGAAGCCGCGTCCTTGCTGCGCAGCAGGCTCTTGGGCGTGAACACGATCAGCGGCTTTCTCATGGGACGCAGCATCTGGCGGCGCAGCAGGTGGAACATCTGCGCCGGCGAGGAGGGAATGCACACCTGGATGTTGTAGTCGGCGCACAGCTGCAGGTAACGTTCGATGCGCCCCGAGGAATGCTCCGCACCCTGACCTTCGTAGCCGTGAGGCAACAGCATCACCAGCCCGCACATCCGTCCCCACTTCACCTCGCCGGAGGCGATGAACTGGTCGATCACCACTTGCGCGCCGTTGGCAAAGTCGCCGAACTGCGCCTCCCACAGCACCAGCGAATCCGGCTCGGCGGTGGCATAGCCGTATTCGAAGCCGAGCACTGCTTCCTCGGATAGCAACGAATCGACCACCACGAAGTCCGCCTGATCGGGCGAAAGATGCTGCAACGGCGTGTAAGCGCCCTCGTGCCACTCCTTGCGATTCTGGTCGTGCCAAGTGGCGTGGCGATGAAAGAAAGTGCCGCGCCGGCAGTCCTGTCCGGTCAGTCGCACCGGACAACCCTCGGTGAGCAGCGTGGCATAAGCCAGATTCTCCGCCATCCCCCAGTCCAGCGACAGTTCGCCCTTCGCCATGGCAACGCGGTCCTCGACGATCTTTTGCACGCGGGCATGCAGCGTAAAATTCTCCGGCACGGTGGTAAGCGGCGCGGCAAGCTGGCGCAAGCGCTCCAAAGGCACCGCGGTATCCACCGCCGCATCCCACGGCACGTCGCGCTTGAAACGGGTCCAGTTGGCACGCTCGACCAGTGCCGGTGCCAGTTCGACGATATTGCGCCCCTCATCCAGCGCCTTGCGGTAGTCCGCGATCATCGCTTCGGCCTCATCGGGCTGAACCACGCCCTGCTCAGCCAGTTGCTGCGCATAGCGCGTGCGCGTGCCGGGATGCTGGCGGATGAAGCGGTACATGAACGGTTGTGTCACCAGCGGCTCGTCCTGTTCGTTGTGCCCCAGCTTGCGGAAGCACACCAGGTCGATCACCACATCGCGATTGAACTGCATGCGATAGTCCAGGGCGATCTCGGTGATCAGCAGCACCGCCTCTGGATCGTCCGCATTCACATGGAAGATGGGTGCATCGATCATCTTCGCCACGTCGCTGCAATAGGCGCTGGAGCGCGTATCTCGCGCGTCCGACGCAGTGAAGCCGATCTGGTTGTTGATGATGATATGAATCGTCCCGCCGGTACGGTAGCCGCGCGTCTGAGACATGTTCAGCGTCTCCATCACCACCCCTTGCCCGGCGAACGCGGCATCGCCATGCAACAGGATGGGGATCACCCTGTTGCCATCGTGATCACCGCAGCGGTGCTGGCGCGCTCGCACCGAGCCTTCCACCACCGGATCGACACTCTCCAGGTGCGAGGGATTGAAGGCCAGCGCGACATGCAGAGAGCCGCCTGGGGTTGCGATGTTCGCCGAGAAGCCCTGGTGGTATTTCACGTCGCCGGAAGTCAGGTGTTCGGCGTGAACGCCCTCGAATTCGGCGAACAGCATCTTCGGCTGCTTGCCGAGGATGTTGACCAGTACGTTGAGGCGCCCGCGGTGTGCCATGCCGATCACCGCCTCCAGTGCGCCCTGCTTGCCGCAGCGCTGCAGCAAGTGGTCGAGCAGCGGAACCAGCGTATCGCCGCCCTCCAGCGAGAAGCGCTTCTGCCCGACGTATTTGGTGTGCAGGTAACGCTCCAGCGTCTCGGCGGCGGTCAGCCGTTCGAGGATATGGCGCCGTTGCGCGGCGTCGTAGCCGGGCAGCCCGCGCACGCTCTCCAGGCGGTTCTGGATCCAGCGTTTCTGGCCCACGTCGCTGATGTACATGTACTCCGCGCCGATGCTTCCGCAATAGGTCTGGCGCAGCAGTTTGAGGATCTCGCGCAGGGTCATGCGCGCCCCTCCGACCAATGAGCCGGTGTCGAACGTGGTGTCCATGTCGGCCTCGCCCAGGCCATAATACGCCGGATCGAGCTCGGCGATCACGGGCTTGGCATGGCGGTTCAGGGGATCGAGGTTGGCGACGCGCACGCCGAGGAAACGGTGCGCGTTGATGAGTTGCAGCACATAGACCTGCTTGCGCTCCAGCTCCGCATCCGGCGCAATCGCGCTGCTGACGGTCGTTTTCGGCATGGCGGCGAAGGCCTGCTGGATCTTGCGGTGCGCCTGGTCGTGCGCGCCACCCGGCAGTGGCGGCAGCGCATCGAAATAGGCCTTCCATTCGGCTGTCACCGACTTCGGGTCGGCCAGGTATTGCTCGTACAATTCCTCGATGAAGGGCGCATTCGCACCGAACAGCAGCGAGCTGCCCTGCATCAGTTTCAGGAAATTGGCCGGTTCGTTCAACGCTTCTCCATCGGCACGAAATCGCGCTTGAGCGCGCCGCGATACAGCTGGCGCGGACGGCCGATCTTGTGCTCGCTGTCGCCGATCATCTCGTTCCACTGCGACACCCAGCCGATGGTGCGAGCCAGCGCGAAGATCACCGTGAACATATTGGTCGGGATGCCGATCGCACGCAGCACGATGCCGGAATAGAAATCCACGTTCGGATACAGCTTGCGCTCGATGAAATACGGGTCGCTCAACGCAGTGCGCTCCAGTTCCATCGCCAACTCGAACAGCTTGTTGTTCTCCAGCTTGAGCTCCTTGAGCACTTCGTAACAGGTCTCGCGCATCACATTGGCGCGCGGGTCCATGTTCTTGTATACCCGGTGACCGAAGCCCATCAGGCGGTACTTCTTGTCCTTTACACCCTGCACGTACTCGGCCACGCGCGACACATCGCCGATCTCTTCCAGCATCTTCAGCGCAGCCTCGTTCGCGCCGCCGTGAGCCGGACCCCACAGCGCCGCGATACCGGAAGCGACGCAGGCGAACGGGTTCGCGCCGCTCGAACCGGCCAGGCGCACGGTCGAGGTCGAAGCATTCTGCTCGTGATCTGCATGCAGGATGAAGATACGCTCCAGCGCACGCACCAGCAACGGGTTGGGCACATAGTCGTCCGCCGGCGTGGCAAACATCATGTACAGGAAATTCTCCACGTAGCTGAACTTGTTCTTCGGGTACATGAACGGCTCGCCGACGTTGTACTTGTACGCCATGGCCGCCAGTGTCGGCACCTTGGCCAGCAAGCGGTGTGCCGATATCTCGCGATGCTGCGGATTACTAATGTCCAGCGAGTCGTGATAGAACGCCGACAGCGCGCCGACCACACCAACCATCACCGCCATTGGATGTGCGTCGCGGCGGAAGCCGTTGAAGAAACGCGCAAGCTGGTCGTGCACCATGGTATGGTGGGTGATGATCTGCCTGAACTCCGTCTTTTGCGCGGCGTTGGGCAGTTCGCCGTTCAGCAGCAGATAGCACACCTCGAGGAAGTCCGATTTCTCCGCCAGCTGTTCGATGGGATAGCCGCGATAGAAAAGCAGCCCCGCATCGCCATCGATGAAGGTAATCGCGGAGGTGCAGCTCGCCGTGGCGAAGAACGCCGGGTCGTAGGTGAATACGCCGAGCTTGTTCAGGCCGCGCATGTCCACCACATCCGGCCCCAGCGTGCCGGACAAGATAGGCAGTTCGATGCTGCGCCCGTCATCCAGGGTCAGCGTTGCGGTGCGTTGTTTATTCTCCATCGATATTCCTCCTGCATTGGGCTCGCCTTCAGACCGCCCTGATTTTTTCCAGCAACGCTTGCTGTTCGCCGCGCGTCGCATCCTGTTTGCCAGCAATCATATCCCAGAGCGGGTTGTCGGGCATATCCAGCAATACCTCAAAGGCATCTCGCTCCGTCTCGTCGAGCTGCGCGTAATGTGCCTCGATGAAGCGTCCAAGCACGATATCCAGCTCCAGCAAACCGCGCCGCGCACGCCAGCGCACCCTCTCCAGATTCTTCATACCAGCCGCCTGACCATCATATCCTTGATATTGCCGATGGCCTCGGTCGGGTTCAGCTCCTTGGGGCACACATCCACACAATTCATGATGGTGTGGCAGCGAAACAGGCGGTACGGGTCTTCCAGATCGTCCAGTCGTTCTCTGCTCGCATGGTCTCGCGTGTCGGCGAGGAAACGATAGGCCTGCAGCAACCCGGCGGGGCCGACGAACTTATCCGGGTTCCACCAGAACGACGGACAGGCTGTGGAACAACAGGCGCACAGGATGCACTCGTACAGACCGTTCAGGTGCGCGCGCTGTGCGGGCGACTGCAGCCGTTCGGTCTCCGGCGGCGGATCGTTGTTGATCAGGTAGGGCTTGATCGAATGGTATTGCTTGAAGAACTGCGTCATGTCCACGATCAGGTCGCGGATTACAGGCAGCCCCGGCAGCGGGCGCAACGTGATTGGCTCCTTCAGCGACGAGAGCGGCGTGATGCAGGCCAGACCGTTGCGGCCGTTGATGTTCATCGCATCCGAACCGCACACCCCCTCGCGGCAGGACTTGCGCAACGACAGGGAATCGTCCTGCTCCTTCAGCAGCAGCAAGGCATCCAGCAGCATCTTGCCCGCGGGTTCGATGTCCAGGTCGTAGTCCTGCATGTACGGCGCGGCATCCGTGTCAGGGTTGTAGCGGTAGATATGGAATTTCATCTCCAGACCTCTCTAATAGACGCGTGCTTTGAGCGGGAACGATTCCACCGTCAGCGATTTCAGGCGCACCGGTTTGTAATCGAGTCGATGATCCTCGCGGAAATACAGGCTGTGCTTGAGCCAGTTCTGATCGTCGCGCTGCGGGAAGTCATCGCGAGCATGCGCGCCACGGCTCTCCTGGCGCGCCGCAGCCGAAACCATCGTCGCCTGTGCGACCTCGATCAGGTTGTCCAACTCCAGCGCCTCGATGCGTGCGGTGTTGAATACCCTGCTCTTGTCGCCGATCCCGGTACGGGCGACACGCTCGGCGACCTGTTTGATCTGTTCGACGCCCTCCGCCAGCAGTTCGGGAAAGCGGAACACGCCGCAATGTTTCTGCATCACCTTGCGCATCTCATTCCCCACCTCGGCGACGCGCTCGCCGTTCTGCTGGTTTTCCAGCCGGGCCAGCCGGGCCAACGGACGCTCGGCGGCATCGGCGGGCAGCGGCTTGGGATGCGGGTGGTTCTGCAAGTCCTCGATGATCTGCCGCCCCGCCTCGCGCCCGAAAACCAGCAAGTCGAGCAGCGAGTTGCAGCCCAATCGATTCGCCCCATGCACCGACACACAGGCGCATTCGCCCACCGCATACAGGCCGCGCACCACTTCGTCAGGTCCGGTCTTGTAGGGAGCGACCACCTGACCGTGGTAATTGGTCGGGATGCCGCCCATCATGTAGTGCGCGGTCGGCACGACGGGGATGGGAGATATCGCCGGATCGACGTGGGCGAACTTCAGCGCGATCTCGCGAATGCCGGGCAGGCGCTGCTTGATCACCTCGTCGCCGAGGTGGTCGAGTTTGAGCAGGATGTGGTCGCCGTACGGGCCGCAGCCGCGCCCCTCGTTGATCTCCACGGTGATCGCGCGAGACACCACGTCGCGGCTGGCGAGGTCTTTTGCGGTCGGCGCGTAGCGCTCCATGAAGCGCTCCCCGTTCTTGTTCACCAGGTAGCCACCCTCGCCTCGCACTCCCTCGGAGATCAGCACGCCCGCGCCGTAGACGCCGGTGGGATGGAACTGGAAGAACTCCATGTCCTCCAGCGGAATACCGGCGCGCGCCGCCATGCCGAGGCCGTCGCCGGTATTGATGTAGGCATTGGTGCTGGAGGCGAAGATGCGGCCTGCGCCGCCGGTGGCGAACAGCGTGGCGCGCGCCTGGAAGATCATCACCTCACCGGTCTCGATCTCCATCGCGGTGACGCCGAGCACGTCGCCGTCCTCGTCGCGGATCAGGTCGAGCGCCATCCACTCGATGAAAAAATGCGTGTTGGCCTTTACGTTCTGCTGGTACAGCGTGTGCAGCATGGCGTGGCCTGTGCGGTCGGCGGCCGCACAGGCGCGCTGCACCGGGGTCTTGCCGTAATCCTGCATGTGGCCGCCGAACGGCCGCTGGTAGATCTTGCCGCTATCGAGCCGGTCGAACGGCATACCGAAGTGCTCCAGCTCGTACACCACCTCGGGCGCGGCGCGGCACATGAACTCGATGGCGTCCTGGTCGCCGAGGTAATCCGATCCTTTCACCGTGTCATACATGTGCCAGTGCCAGTTGTCCTCATTGACGTTACCCAACGATGCGGCGATGCCGCCCTGCGCCGCGACGGTATGCGAGCGTGTCGGAAACACCTTGGACAGCACCGCCACCTTCAGTCCGGCCTGCGCCAGCTGCAACGCCGCGCGCATCCCCGCGCCGCCCGCGCCGACCACCACTACATCGAAAGTCCGTTTCGCTACCGTCATCACATTCCCCACAGGATTTGCACCGACCAGATCGTGTAAAACATCATCGCCAGGATCACCAGCACGTGGATAGCCAGGCGGACGCCCGCCGGCTTCACGTAATCCATCACGATGTCGCGCACGCCGATCCACGCGTGGTAATACAGGCTCAGCAGGAACAGCAAGGTGAAGCTGCGCACCCACTGACTGGAGAACAAGGCGGTCCAGATGTCGTAATTCAGGTACGGCTGCCACAGCAGCCAGGCGGCCAGAGCCACCGAATAAACTGCCATCACCGCCGCCGTGACACGCTGGATCAGCCAGTCGCGCAGACCGTAATGCGCGCCAACAACGATGCGGTTCACCATAGCTTCGCTCCCAGAACAACGGTCAACAGGATACTCACTGCCAGGACTACCTTGCTGCCGTATCGAGCCCCGGCGAGATCGGAGCCGATGCGCAGATCGATCAGCAGGTAGCGGATACCCGCGCAGAAGTGGTGCAGGAAAGCCCACAACAGGCCCAGCATCATCAGCTTGGGCAGCGGCTGAGCCAGCAAGTCGAGCAATTGGGTATGAGTCTCGATGGAGCTGAGGCTGTATTGCAACGACAACAACAGCAGCGGCAGCGCAATGAACAGCAACAGGCCGCTGATGCGGTGGAGGATGGAAACGAGGCCGGGGAGCGGCAGCTTGATCTGATAGAGGGCGAGGTGTCTGGGGCGTTCTTTTTTCATTATTTGTCGCAACCAAGCTGTGAACACAGGCGCGATATTACACCCGATACCAGGCCGTTTGTTCTGGGGGGCATCACGTAATCTTCGAATAACCGCCCCTCCGGCAACGGCAATCCCTGCAGTCCAAAATACATCGCATAACCCATTGAGCAATAGATTATTAAATCCCATGCTAATCAAAATGCGATGCAATCCGGCTTTGCTTCAATCACTTGCTAAAGCAGAATCCTCGCTTATGACGGCATTCAAAAAACTAAAAACAATCAGGATGTTCGAAAAGCAGCACTTGCCGCATCTTCGCACTCACGAAGATTTCGACATCGTCATTGAAGTCGGCTTCCATCAGGAAAACGGCACTCCGCTCACCCTCAAGGGCTTGGTGCTGCTGAACATCACATCGCCGGCCACCGTGCAGCGACGTATCTGCGCCCTGGTGGAGCGCGGCGTCATCACCCGCACGCGCTGCCCGTCGGACCGACGCAGCGTCGAACTGGGCGTTTCGACCCAGACCCGCGAACTGATCGAGCGTTATGTCCATATGTTTTCCACCATCAACGAAATCCGGTAAATGATGAAACAGTTGCTGATCGACCTCACTGGACTGACCGACGAAAACCACATACGCAAAATCGTCTCCGAATTCCTCTCGTCTTTCGGTGAAGTAACCACCCTGAAAATCTTTGACCTGCCGGAACACGACAGCAGAATCATCCTCATCACCATGAACAGCCAGCAAGCGGCAACCGACGCCATGAATCATCTCGGGTTGATGTCCTTCGGCGAGCGTTCCCTGGTCATCACCGCTCCCAGGTCGCGCGCCTGACCCCTGTTCCCATACAGGCAAGTTCCCCTTTGTCTGCCCGGAAAACACTGGCAGAATGAGGCCATCATCTTCCTCGTGAGGCCGCCATGAAAGCCCCGATCCGTATCACCGTCACCGGCGCTGCCGGACAAATCGGCTACAGCCTGCTGTTTCGTATCGCCAACGGCGACATGCTGGGTGACGACCAGCCCATCATCCTGCAATTGCTGGACCTGCCACAGGCGCAGCAGGTGTTGCGCGGCGTGATGATGGAACTGGAAGACTGTGCCTTTCCACTGCTGCAACAGGTCATCATCAGCGACGACCCGAAGATAGCCTTCAAGGATGCCGAGATCGCCATGCTGGTCGGCGCGCGCCCACGCAGCAAAGGCATGGAACGCAAGGATCTGCTCGAGGCCAATGGCGTGATCTTTTCCGTGCAGGGCCGGATACTGAACGAAGTCGCGGCGCGCCACGTGAAAGTGCTGGTGGTGGGCAACCCCGCCAACACCAACGCGCTGATCGCCATGAAGAACGCCCCCGACCTTGATCCGCGCAACTTCAGCGCGATGATGCGCCTGGACCACAACCGCGCCATCGCCCAGGTTGCGCAGCACCTATTCCAGCCGGTCCGGGACGTCAAGCGCATGATCGTGTGGGGCAACCATTCCGGCACGCAATACCCGGACCTCAACCACGCACAGATCCGCGGCATCCCTGTGCGCGACCTGCTGCCGGACCAGAATTGGGCAGAAAACGAATTCATTCCAACAGTGCAGAAGCGAGGCACGATGGTGATCGAGGCGCGAGGCCTGTCCAGCGCGGCCAGCGCAGCCAACGCAGCGGTCGCGCACATGCACGACTGGGTGCTCGGCGCACACCACAACAACTGGGTAACCATGAGCGTTCCATCCGACGGCAGCTACGACATTCCCGAAGGCGTGATCTACGGCTTCCCGGTGCGGTGCAACCAAGGCAGGTACCAAATCGTGCAAAACCTTGCGATCAGTGAACTTGGGCGCAGACACATGCAGGACAGCTACCGCGAACTACTCGAAGAACGCGAGCACGTGAAGCATCTGCTATAGCCTTTTCCCGGAGCGGCGCCGGCCCGGAATGCCATTCGGCACAAGCATTTGCGAATGTCCGACCCCGCAATCGGGTTGAGCCGGAACCGCTTATCCATTAGAATTCGCACCCGCCTGCCAAGCCCATACCAAGGAAGTCTTCATTCCCTTTGTCACCCTTCCGGCTCGCCGCGTTTTTCCGGCGGAGTTTCGGTCGGAGCGTTCGGGTATGGTGCTCACCGAGATGGTGAGCATGGGTTATCGCACCGCGCACATTGCCGGGCGGCATTTTTTGCAGCATCAACACAGAGGTTAGATTTGGACAAGAACGATTTGATTATCCGCGTGGCCGGCGAAGGCGGGGAAGGCATCATCTCCGCCGGCGACTTTATCACGCAGGCCTGCGCGCGCGCCGGACTCGAGGTTTACACCTTCAAGACATTCCCGGCCGAGATCAAGGGTGGTTACGCCATGTACCAGACGCGCGCAAGCGCCTCGCCGCTGTTCAACCAGGGTGACACATTCGATGTCTTGTGCGCATTCAATGGCCAAGCCTACGACCTGAATCGCCACCTGCTGCGCCCGGGCACCGCCTTCGTTTACGACGCACCAGGGGGCGATTTCGAGCCCGAGATCCCGGAGGGCGTGCACGCGTACCCGATCCCGATGACTCAGGCCGCCAAGGAACTCGGCAGCATCAAGGCCAAGAACATGGTAGCGCTGGGTGCGCTCTCCCAGCTGTTCAACATCTCCGAGCAGGCACTGCGGGAGATCCTCACCGCCAAATTCACCAGAAAGGGCACCACGGTCGTCGAGAGCAACCTCAATGCCTTCGCGCGCGGCCGTGAACTGGCCGCCGCCCTGCCCAAGACCGACCCGTGGCGCGTCAGCGACCCGACGACCGGGAAACGCGATGTGGTCGTACTCTCCGGCAACGACGCCATAGGCTTGGGTTCGCTCATCGCCGGACTGGATTTTTTCGCTGCCTATCCCATCACCCCCGCCACGGAGATCGCCCGCTATGTGGCGCGCCACCTGCCCAAGCGCGGCGGCACGCTGATCCAGGCAGAGGACGAGATCGCCTCCATCTCCCAGGTGCTCGGCGCGGCATTCGCCGGCAAGAAGGCGATGACCGCGACTTCCGGCCCCGGCCTCGCGCTGATGGGCGAGATGCTGGGCATGTCGTTCATGAGCGAGACTCCCTGCGTGGTGGTGGACGTGCAGCGCGGCGGCCCCTCCACGGGCTTGCCGACCAAGCACGAACAATCCGACCTGTTCATGGCGATCCACGGCTCCCACGGCGATTGCGGACGCATCGTACTGTCGGTGGAAGGCGTGAGCGACTGCATCGCGCTGACCGTGGAAGCGTTCAACCTGGCCGAAAAATACCAATGCCCGGTGATGCTGCTTTCCGATGGTTCGCTGGCATTCTCCACACAGACCGTTCCCTACCCCGATCCCGCCAGCTACAAGGTGGTGGAACGCAAGCGCTGGGACGGCGAGGGCGAATACAAGCGCTACCTCATCACCGACGACTTCATCTCCCCGATGGCCGATCCGGGCACGCCGGGCGGCATGCACATCGCCACCGGACTGGAGCACGACGAGGCCGGCGAACCCAATTACACTTCGGCCAACCATGAAGCGATGCAGGCCAAGCGTTTCCGCAAGCTCGACAACGTGGTAAACGATTTCGCGCCGGTCGAAGTGGACGGCGAAGGCGAAGCGGATCTCGGCATCATCGCCTGGGGCAGCACTATCGGCGTGGTGCGCGAGGCCATCGCGCGCCTGCGCGCCGAGGGCCATTCGGTGAAGGGCTTCTATCCCAAGCTGCTGTGGCCCCTGCCAGCCGAGCAGTTCGATGCCTTCGGCGCCACCTGCCGCAAGCTCATGCTGCCCGAGGTGAACTTCACCGGCCAGCTGGCCCATTTCGTCCGCGCGGAAACTTCGCTGCGCCCCGAGTCCTACACCATTTGCGGCGGGCTGCCCTTCACCCCGGCCATGATCGTCGCACGAGCCGAGGAGATGCTGAAATGAGCAACGCACAGACCCATTTGCACAAGGTCGAGCTCCTGCCCAAGGATTACAAGACCGACACCAAGCCGTTCTGGTGCCCCGGCTGTGGCGACCATGGCGTGCTGACCGGCATCTACCGTGCCCTGACCGAACTGGGCGTGGACCCGAACTACCTGGTGAACATCTCGGGCATCGGCTGCTCCTCGCGTCTGCCCTACTTCGTCCGTTCCTACAAGATGCACACCCTGCACGGCCGCGCGGGTCCCGTGGCGACTGGCGTGCAACTGGCTCGCCCCGACTTGGCCATCCTGGTCAACGGCGGTGACGGCGATGGTTTCTCCATCGGCGGCGGCCACATGCCCCACTTGGCGCGCAAGAACATCAACATGACCTATGTGCTGATGGACAACCGCATTTACGGCCTCACCAAAGGTCAGGTTTCCCCCACCTCGCAGCGCAAGATGAAGGCATACACCACGCCTTACGGCGGCGTCGAGGAGCCGCTGGACCCGGTACTGTACATGCTGACCTACGGCGCGAGCTTCGTCGCCCAGACGCTGGCCACCAACGTGAAGATGACCGCGCAACTCATCAAGGAGGGCATGGAGCACAAGGGCTTCTCCTTCATCAGCGTGATGAGCCACTGCCCCACCTTCAACGCCATCGACGACGCGAAGTTCTTCAAGGAGAGCGCAGAAGAACTGCAGGAAAACCACGACGTGAGCGACATCGATGCCGCGATGCATGCGGTGAACATGGCCCACAAGAACGGCCGTATCCCGGTCGGCCTGCTGTTCCGCGAAGAGCGCCCCACGCTGGACGAGCGTATGGCGGAACTGGTGAAGCAGGTCGGCGGCAGCCCGGACTATGACCTGCGCAAGATCATCGATCTCGCCCGTCCATGACCGAAGCCACTCGAGACATCCAACCCGTTGAACTGCTGATCAACGGCATTCCCGTACGCGCCGAGCCGCAAATGACCATCGTCGAAGCGGCCTGGGCGGGCGGCGTGCCGCGCGTCACCGGCGTGGGCTGCCTCGAGGGCGTGTGCGGCTCGTGCCGCATCCTGGTGCGCCGCGGCAAGGAGGTCAACGTCGCACTGGGGTGCGAGACCTTCGTCGAACCGGGAATGGAGGCGCTGTTCCTGCCTGCTCCCGGCACACCCCGACACCAGTACCAGCTGACCGAACTCGCCGACGGCTGGGACATCCAGGCGCGCTTCCATGAAATATTCCCTGAAGCCAGCCGCTGCCGCCATTGCCACGGCTGCGTAAAGTCCTGCCCCAAGGGTATCTCGGTGGAGGAAGGCGTCAAGCTGGCCGCTGCAGGACACTACCGCGAAGCCGGTGAGGCCTTTCTCGAATGCGTGATGTGCGAGCTGTGCGACAGTGCCTGTCCAGAGTACATCGCGCCCGCTCACGTCGGCCTGTTCTGCCGCCGCATCACTGCCTTCTTCCACTTGCGTCCGCCCAACCTGATCCACAAACTGGAAGAACTCAAGCAAGAGGCAGACAAGAAGGAACAGCCGTGAAGCGAGGATTGTCCCTGCAGGCAGCGCTTGCCGCCTATCGTGCCGATGCCGAACTGGCTCCGTTGCCGGACCAGCCCGATCCGGATGCGCTGCTGCACGCTTATCACCCCGATTACCTGCGCGGCAGCATGACCAAGCTGACCATAGGCGCAAACGCAGGCGCGGACTGCCAGCGCGAGCTGGCCGACTTGCTGCAGGCCGAAGCATTCATCGACGAAGCCGATCTGGCCGGCGCTCAGGTTACCGACACCGATGTGCTGGTGGTTGGCGGCGGCGGCGCGGGCTGCGCTGCGGCGCTTGCCGCCGCCGAGCGCGGCGCGCGCGTGCTGCTCGCCACCAAGCTGCGTTTGGGCGACAGCAACACGGTGATGGCCGAAGGCGGAATCCAGGCCGCGATCGAGCCCGGCGACACGGCGCAACAGCACATGCAGGACACCCTGCGCTCGGGCCATCACGCGGGCGACCCCGCGCTGGTGGCGGCGCTGGTCGGCGACGGTCCCGAAACGATACGCTGGCTGATCCACCAAGGCATGCAATTCGACCAGACCCCGAGCGGCGACCTGCATACCCGCAAGGCGGGCGGCACGAGCGCGCCGCGCGTAGTGCACTGCCGCGACTACACCGGGCTGGAGATGATGCGCGTGCTGCGCGAGGCGGTGAAGCAGCATCGAGGCATAGAAGTGTGGGAGCAAAGTCCCGTGGTCGAGCTGCTGTCCAACGAGCGCGGCCAGAAATGCGTGGGCGCGGTGCTGGGCTCGCTGGCCGACGGCAGCATGCGCATCGTGCGCACCCGTTCTGTCATCCTCGCCACCGGCGGTCTCGGCCGCCTGCACCTGAACGGCTTTCCCACCTCCAACCACATCGGCGCCACCGGCGACGGACTGGTGCTCGCCTACCGCATGGGCGCGAAGCTGTGCGAGCTGGATTCTTTCCAGTACCACCCCACGGGGCTGGTCCATCCGGCACACCTCTACGGCAAGCTGGTCACCGAAGGCGTGCGCGCCGCGGGCGCCCTGCTGCTGAACGCCCACGGCCAGCGATTCGTCGACGAACTGCAGCCGCGCGACATCGTCAGCGCCGCCATCATCCGCGAGTGCCGCGAAGGCCGTGGCATCCACAACGACAACGGCGTAGGGGTATGGCTGGACACGCCGCGGCTGGAACGTAGCCAGCCCGGCCTGCTCGAACGGGAATTCCCCAAGCTGCTGACGCGTACCCGCCACGTGGGCATAGACCCGCGGCGCGAGCCCATCCTCGTGCACCCGACCCTGCACTACCAGAACGGCGGCGTGGTCATCGACGTCGACGGCGCGACCACCGTGCCAGGCTTATACGCGGCGGGCGAAGTCGCGGGCGGCATCCACGGGCGCAACCGCATCATGGGCAACGCCCTGCTGGACATCATCGGCTTCGGCCGCCGCGCAGGCCGCGCCGCCGCCGCTGCAGAGCACGACAGAGGCCCGAAGAAGATCACGCTGGAACACGTCAACCGCGCCCGCCGCGAACTGACCCTGGCCGGACTGCCGCTGGAACAACGCGCCCCCCGGGTACTGCCCGCCTATACCGCGGCAGGGAAAGACATATGGAAATCCTGAATACCAACCTCCTGCATCCCCGGCAGCGAGTCGGCGAACACATGCAGCGCTGGCAGGAAGCTGGTGGCGGCGAAGCATTGCGCATTGCCGTGAGGAATCCGGCGTCCGTTCTGGCCTCCATAAAGGATGCCGATCTGCGCGGACTGGGCGGCAGCGGCTTCCCAGTGTGGCGCAAGTGGGAAGCCGTGGCGAACGAAACCGCCGATCCAGACAAATACCTGGTATGCAACGGCAACGAAGACGAACCCGGCACCTTCAAGGACCGGCTGTTGCTCGAGGAGACGCCGCACCAGATCATCGAAGGTGCATTGCTGGCCGCGCTCGCCTGCGGCATCAGCCGCATCGTGTTCTACATCAATCCGGACCTGACACGTTCGCTGGCTGCGCTGAAAGCTGCGCTCGCGCAATGGCAGGACGGCGAATTGCTGAAGCTCGCAAGCGATGCACTGGGAAAAACCATCAGAATGGAACTGGTTCCCGGCTCCAGCCATTACATCGGCGGCGAGGAAACCGCCGCGATGGAGTGGATAGAAGGCCGACTGAGCGGCGGGGAGAAATTCCCGTTCCCGCGCGGCAAGCCGCCCTATCCGGCGCAATGCGGCATCTACGGCTGTCCGACGCTGATCAACAACATCGAGACGCTGGCCCACATTCCTGCAATCGTGCGCAACGGGGCCGACTGGTTCCGCAAACAGGGAATCGGGCGCGGTGCAGGCACCAAGCTCTATTCCCTGAGCGGCGACGTGCTGCACCCCGGCGTGTACGAATTGCCGATGGGCACCACGCTGCGCGACCTGATCTTCGTCCACGGCGGCGGACTCCTTTCCGGCAAGCCGCTCAAGGCGGTGTTCACCGGCGGGCCGTCCAACACCCTGCTGACCCCGGACGATCTGGACGTGAACCTCGATTTCGAATCCCTGCGCGAGCGCGGCGGAAGCCTGGGTACCGGCGCCATGATCGTGGTCTCGGATGGCACCGGCATGGTCAAACGGGTGGCCGAGTACGCTCGCTTCTTCGCCCATTCCTCCTGTGGCCAATGTCCCTCTTGCAAGACAGGGACAGCGACCATCAGCCGCCTGCTGGACCGCATCGACACCGGACGCGGCACGACGGCGGACCTGGCTACCCTGGAAACCCTCTGCCGCATGCTCCCTGGCAGCGGACGCTGCCACCTGGTGAACGGGGTGGTACACCTGCTCGACAGCTCCTTCCTGCATTTCCGGCACGAATATCAGCAAGCACTGAAGTGAGGGATGCGGCCAATGCCGCCCTCAACCCCCTTCATACGAGAAAGCAGCCGGCGTAATCCCGGTTTCGGCGGGCTTGATTCTGCCCTGCTTGCCCTCATATCATGAACATTGCCTGAAGGGAGGTTGCCATGTCTACCGTCCGCCAGCCTGCCGTCGCAGGCATGTTCTATCCCGCCGACCCGCGCCAGCTTGCGCATGACGTGCAACAACTGCTGGCCGAAGCGCCCCCTCATGAGCTGATTCCCAAGGCGCTGATCGTTCCGCATGCCGGCTACATCTATTCCGGCGCCATCGCGGCGACCGCCTACGCCACGTTGCGCCCCGCCGCCGCGCACATCCGCCGCGTGGTGCTGCTCGGTCCAACCCACCGCGTCGCGGTGTTCGGGCTGGCATTGCCGGGTGCGGATGCCTTCGACACGCCACTGGGACGCATCGAGCTGGATACGGAGGCGGCGCGTGCCATCGCCGACTTGCCGCAAGTGACGGTCAGCGCCGACGCGCATGCGCTGGAACACTCGCTGGAGGTGCAACTGCCGTTCCTGCAAAGGGTGCTGGGCAAATTCAGACTGCTCCCGCTGGCAGTCGGCATGGCAACGCCCGAGGAGGTTGCAGAAGTGCTGGAAAAACTGTGGGGCGGCGAGGAAACGCTGATCGTGATCAGTTCCGACCTGTCCCATTTCCTGCCCTATGCCGCCGCCCGGCACGTGGACGAAGAAACCGTTCAGACCATCCTCAAACTTGGCCCTCCCATCGACCACGAACAAGCCTGCGGCGGCACGCCGATCAACGGCTTAATCGTCGCCGCGCGGCGGCATCGCCTCACTCCCCATCTGCTCGATCTGCGAAACTCCGGCGACACCGCCGGGTCTCAGGACAGAGTGGTGGGCTATGCATCCATCGCCTTTACCGAAGGAGATCAAGGTGAGCAGGAAAGAGCATGAAACAGCGGCGAGCCGCGGCAAGGCGTTGATCCACATCGCGCGCGGCGCCATCGCCCAAGCGTTGGGTGAGGCGTACCCGTCCGTGCCGCAGGATGAATGGCTGAGTGAGTGGGGTGCGACCTTCGTCACGCTGACGCAGGCAGGAGAGTTGCGCGGTTGCATCGGCTCGTTGCAGGCCCATCGCCCCTTGGCCGAGGATGTCCATCAGAATGCCCTCGCCGCGGCCTTCCGTGATCCCCGCTTTGCGCCGCTCTGCCGGCACGAGCTGGGAATGACCGAATGCGAGGTCTCTCTGCTGTCGGCTGCCGAAAGGATGAAGTTCAGCGGTGAGCATGATGCGCTCTCCCAACTGCGCCCCGGCGTGGACGGGGTCATCTTCGAATACGGCCCCTACCGCAGTACCTTTCTTCCTCAAGTCTGGGAACAGTTACCCCATCCTCGCCACTTCATGGCGCATCTCAAGCGCAAGGCCGGATTGCATGATGGTTTCTGGGCGGAAGAAGTTCAGCTGTCGCGTTACACCGTCAATAAGTGGCGCGAGGCAGACTTCCCCAAGGCAAACCACTAAAGGGGTACGCTGAAATGGACGAGCCGATCAGCCCCGCCGAGCGTCATCCGGCGAAATACTGGCACATGCTGGAGGACGGCCGCATCCAGTGCGACCTATGCCCGCGCGACTGCAAACTGAGGGAGGGGCAGCGCGGCGCCTGCTTCGTGCGCGGACGCGTCGGTTACACCATGGTACTCACCACCTATGGGCGTTCTTCGGGCTTCTGCGTCGACCCCGTCGAGAAAAAGCCGCTTAACCACTTCTACCCCGGCAGCAGCATCCTGTCATTCGGCACCGCGGGCTGCAACCTCGCCTGCAAGTTCTGTCAGAACTGGGACATCTCCAAGTCCCGCAGCTTCGACAGGCTCGCCGACCAGGCCAGCCCGGAAGCCATCGCGCGCACCGCGAAAGGGCTGGGTTGCAAGAGCGTGGCCTTCACCTACAACGACCCGGTGATCTTTGCCGAATATGCAATGGACGTCGCTGATGCCTGTCACGAACACGGCATCAAGACCGTCGCGGTCACGGCGGGTTATATCCACGACCAGCCGCGCCGCGAGTTCTTCGCCAAGATGGATGCCGCGAACGTGGACCTCAAGGGATTCACCGACGAGTTCTACGTCAAACAGACCGGCGCACACCTGCAGCCGGTGCTGGATACGCTGAAATACCTGTGCAATGAAACGAAGGTGTGGGTCGAACTGACCACACTGCTGATTCCCGGCCACAATGACTCGGCACAAGAGATCGAACAGATGAGTGAATGGATCGCGAAGGAACTCGGTGTGGACGTGCCGTTGCATTTCACCGCGTTCCATCCCGACTACAAGATGACTGACGTGCCCCCGACCTCGAGGGACATCCTGATGCGCTCCCGGGAAATCGCCCTGACCGCCGGCCTGCGCTATGTGTACACTGGTAACGTCCACGACCTATCCGGCGGTACCACCTACTGCCCGGGCTGCAAACAGCCGCTGATCGTGCGCGACTGGCACCAGATACGGGACTACAAACTCACGCCTGATGGCGCCTGCCCGCACTGCGGCACGGTGATAGCAGGACACTTCGAGCAGTTCGGCAAACAGTTCGGACGGCGGCGCATCCCCATCGTCATGTCCTAACTAGGCTCTTCCAGAATTACAGGCTGTTGAAAAACGCAGCGAGGATGGTCAGCTGCAAGGCGCACGGAGCTTTGCATGGCCAATCGACTAAGCTGGTGCCAGCAAGTCGCTGGTCAACGCAGCGACGAGACATACCTTGGGGGTAGGCGAGGAAGTGAGTACCGCGCAACGCCGCAGATGACCACCACAGTAGTTTTGCAACAGCCTGTTAAGCCGCTCGCTGACGTCGTGCCTCGAACAGACAGATACCCGCGCTGACCGAGACGTTCAGGCTTTCCACGCTGCCCAGCATCGGGATGCGCACCAGTTCGTCGCAGGTCTCGCGTGTCAGGCGACGCAGGCCTTCGCCCTCCGCACCCAAGACCCAAGCCAGCGCGCCCTTGTGCTTGAAGCCGTGCAAGTCCTGCTCGGCCTCGCCCGCCGCACCCACCACCCAGATGTTGCGCTCCTGCAGTTCGCGCAGGGTGCGCGCAATGTTGGTGACGGTGATGTAAGGCACGGTCTCCGCCGCGCCGCAGGCGACCTTCTCCACCGTTGCGGTGATGCCGACCGCGCGGTCTTTCGGAGCGATCACCGCGTGCACGCCGAAGGCATCGGCGCTGCGCAAACAGGCGCCCAAGTTGTGAGGGTCCTGCACGCCGTCCAACACCAGCAACAACGGCGGCTCCTCTATCGTATCCAGCACGTCTTCCAGATGCTGCACTCGGCGCGCCGCATCGACGCGCGCCGCCACGCCCTGATGGCGCGTGCCGCCCGCCATGCCGTCGAGACGTTTCGCATCGACCGGAATCATGCGTACACCACTATCCTCGGCCAGCTTGATCAGGTCGCGCATGCGCGGATCGTTGCGCTGCGACTGCAGGTAGATCTCCAGCACGCCGTCCGGATTCTGGCGGATACGCGAAGTGACGGCGTGAAAGCCGTAGATGAGACGCAGGTCAGCCATGCTTCTTCCCTCCGGAAGACTTCTTGGAGCCGGCCTTCTTCGGTGCCGTATTACCCCAGGCGCCCGCATTTAATTCCTTCCCGGACGCTGTCCCGCCCTTCTCCTCTTCTGCCTCTTCCTCGTGCAGCACGAAATCGACCTTGGTGCTTTCCATATCCACCTTCACCACACGCACCTGCAGGCGGTCGCCCAAGCGGTAGCGCTGGCCGGTGCGCTCGCCCAGCATCTGGTGCTTGGCGGCATCGAAGTGGAAATAGTCCTTGCCCAGTTCGGACACATGCACCAGCCCCTCGACATACAGGTCGTCGAGCGAGACGAACAGGCCGAAGCCGGTGACCGACGAAACCGTGCCGGTGAACACGCTGCCGAGATGGTCGCGCATGTAGAAACACTTCAGCCAGGCCTCGACGTCTCGCGTGGCATCGTCGGCGCGGCGCTCGGTCATCGAGCAGTGCATCCCCAGCTCGGCCCATTTCTGCGCGGGCTTGTATTGTTTGCCCTGCAGCACCGCCTTGATGGCACGGTGGACCAGCAGGTCGGGATAGCGGCGGATCGGCGAGGTGAAGTGCGTGTAGGCCTCATAGCCCAGACCGAAGTGGCCGACGTTCTCCGGCTCATACTTGGCCTGTTTCAGCGAGCGCAGCATCACGGTCTGCAACAATCCATGATCCGGACGCCCCTTGATGCTCTTCAGCAGCTTGGAGTAATCCCCTGCCTGTGGCTCTTCGCCACCGCCCAGTTGCAGGCCGAACTCCTTGAGGAACTCGCGCAATGCTTCCAGCTTCTCCGGTGTCGGGCCTTCGTGGATGCGGTACAGCACGGTATGCTGGTTCGAGTGCAGGTAGTCCGCCGCGCAGACGTTGGCCGCCAGCATGCACTCCTCGATCAAACGGTGCGCGTCGTTGCGCACCACCGGCACGATGCGCTCGATCTTGCCCTTGTCGTTGAAGATCATCTGGGTCTCGACCGTCTCGAAGTCGATCGCACCGCGCTTCTCGCGCGCGTGCAGCAGCTTCTGGAACAACTCATAGAGATGCTGGATGTGCGGCAACACCGCGGCGAATTGCTTCGCTTCCGCGCCCTGCGGGTCGGCCAGCATCGCCGCCACCTGGTTGTAGGTCAGCCGCGCATGCGAGTGCATCACCGAGGGATAGAAGCGGTATTTGCCGATATCGCCCTTGCTGCTGATGTGCATGTCGCACACCATGCACAGGCGGTCCACCTGCGGGTTGAGCGAACACAGGCCGTTGGACAGTTCCTCCGGCAGCATCGGGATCACGCGGCGCGGGAAATACACCGAGTTGCCGCGGTTGATCGCCTCGCGGTCCAGTGCATCGCTGGTCTGCACATAATGGCTGACGTCAGCGATGGCCACCACCAGGCGATAGCCGCCCTTCTCAGGTTCGCAATACACCGCATCGTCGAAGTCGCGCGCGGTCTCGCCGTCGATGGTGACCAGCGGCAGGTTGCGGATGTCCTCGCGCCCTTCCCAATCGGCGGCCTTGACCTCGGGCGCAAAATGCTTGGCCTGCTTCTCCGCGTCCCTGGGGAACTCGTACGGCAGGTCGTGCTTGCGCAAGGCGATCTCGATCTCCATGCCGGGATCGGCGTAGTTGCCCAGCACCTGCACGATGCGGCCGATAGGCTGGGCATGCTTGTCCGGGTGTTTGAGGATCTCGAGGATCACCACCTGCCCGGCCTTGGCGCTGCCCGCCTCGCCCGGTGCGACCAGGATGTCCTGGCTGATGCGGCGATTTTCCGCCACCACGAACAGGATGCCGTGCTCCTCGTACAGGCGTCCGACCACGCGGCTGTTGGCGCGCTCCAGCACTTCGACGATCTTGCCTTCCGGACGACCGCGGCGGTCCACGCCGCTCTGACGCGCCATCACGACGTCGCCGTGCAGCACCTTGTGCATCTCCTTCTCGCTGAGGAACATGTCCGGGCTGCCGTCTTCCGGAACCAGGAAGCCAAAGCCGTCGGGATGTCCCTGCACCTTGCCCTTGACCAGGTCGAGCTTGTCCACGATACAGATCGCGCGCTTGCGGTTGCGCATGACCTGTCCGTCTCGCTCCATCGCGCGCAGACGTCGGGAGAACAGGTCTTCCTCGTGCTCCTCTATCTGCAGCAATTGCAGCAACTCTTCCTCGCTGACCGGCCCGCCCTGCTCGCCCAGAATCTGCAAAATGAATTCGCGGCTGGGCAGCGGATGTTCGTATTGCTCGCGCTCGCGCTCGAGGTAGGGATCCTGCAAACGCACATTATTTTTCTTTTTCATTGACAACAAATCCTTCAGTAGTTAAATTGCGCGCCTTCGCATCGCCCAGATGGCGGAATTGGTAGACGCACTAGGTTCAGGTCCTAGCGGTGGCAACACTGTGGAGGTTCGAGTCCTCTTCTGGGCACCACATAGGCAACGGCTCGCATTCATGCGGGCCGTTTTCTTTTCTTTCCCGGAAAGAGGGAAACCCACTTGTTTCATAAGACATCCGAGAACGAATGCCGGGGCCGCACTTGCGTGACCGAGCCCTCTTCCGAGCGCCACTAATAATGAGCAGCAGCCCCATGTTCCCATGAGGCTGTTCATTTCTGGAATTCTTTCTATACCAAACGATGCTTGCTCGCCTTTTGCTTCGCTGGTTACGTAATGAAGTGTCGCTGGATGCATGAAGGCCCGCATCATAACACAGTAAGCATGGCGCACCGGCATGCCCCCCCGATCGTCACACATGGATCCTGCAAATGTGAATTATTCAATTTTTAATTGACAACAAGTCCATCGGTCATTAAAGTGCGCGCCTTCGCATCGCCCAGATGGCGGAATTGGTAGACGCACTAGGTTCAGGTCCTAGCGGTGGCAACACTGTGGAGGTTCGAGTCCTCTTCTGGGCACCATATAGGCAACGGCTCGCATTCATGCGGGCCGTTTTCTTTTACAGCCCGGAAAGCGAAGCACCTGCGTGCTTCGCGACAGGACTCGAAAGACATCCGAGCAGCGTGGTTATTGCCGCTTTAGCGGCTTTACAGCCACGGCGCACCCTTCTGCGGGTGCAGCGGATACCGGGGTCGCGCTCGTGTGACCGGATCCTCTTCTGGGCACCAATGACAAAGGCCCACATATGTGGGCCTTTGTCATATCCGCAGAACATACTGCACAAAAAATACGCACCGCAAACTTCGCGATGCGTAACGATTTCCCCGACTACAACGACCTATTCGAACGGGTGACGCAGCACGATGGTCTCGTCGCGATCCGGCCCAGTCGAAACCATGTCCACCGGCACGCTGCACACCTGCGCGATGCGCTCCAGGTAATTGCGCGCGGCCTGCGGCAGATCCTCGTAACGCTTCACACCGACGGTGCTCTCACTCCAGCCCGGCATCTCCTCATACACCGCCTGGCAATCCGCCAAGGCATCCGCGCCCGCCGGCAGGATATCGCTCTCCACGCCATTGATGCGGTAGCCGACGCCGAGGCGCACGGTTTCCATGCCGTCCATCACATCCAGCTTGGTGATACACAGACCGGAGACACCGTTGATCTGGATCGAACGCTTCAGCGCTGCCGCGTCGAACCAGCCGCAACGACGCGCACGACCGGTTGTGGAACCAAACTCGTGACCACGCTTGGCCAAGCCTTCGCCGACCGGGTCACGCTTGTCGATAGCGTCATACAGTTCGGTCGGGAACGGGCCGGAGCCGACGCGCGTGGTATAGGCCTTGGTGATGCCCAGCACGTAGTTGAGCATCTGTGGACCCACCCCGGCTCCGGCACAGGCCGCACCAGCGATACAGTTGCTGGAAGTGACGAACGGATAAGTGCCGTGGTCGATGTCCAGCAACGCGCCCTGCGCACCTTCGAACAGCAGATTGCTACCCGCCTGGTTGGCCTCGTACAGCGCACGCGGCACATCCATCACCAGCGGCTTGATGCGCTCGCCCAAGGCCAGTGTCTCGTCCAGCGTCTTCTGGAAATCGACGGTGGCGGCATGGAAATAGTTCTTCAGCACGAAGTTATGATAATCCAGCACCTCGCCCAGCTTCGCGGCGAAACGCTCGCGATAGAAAATGTCCTGCAGGCGGATCGCACGGCGCGCGACCTTATCTTCGTACGCCGGACCGATGCCGCGTCCGGTCGTGCCGATCTTGGCGTCGCCCTTGGCCGCCTCGCGCGCCTTGTCGATCGCCTCGTGATAGGGCAGGATCAGCGGGCAGGCTTCGGAAACCTTCAAGCGGCTGTATACGTCGATGCCGGCCTCCTGCAACTGATCCATTTCCTTGAGCAGCGCCTGCGGCGACAGCACCACACCATTGCCGATGTAGCACATCACATGTTCGCGCAGGATACCGGAGGGAATCAGGTGCAGCACAGTCTTCTTGCCGCCGATCACCAGCGTATGGCCGGCATTATGGCCGCCCTGGAAACGCACGACGCCCTGCGATTGATCGGTCAACCAGTCGACGATCTTGCCCTTGCCTTCATCCCCCCACTGGGTACCGATTACTACTACGTTCTTAGCCATTGCAAAACTTCCGGATTAACAATCTTAAAGAGCGGCGACTTGCCAGACGCCATCGCGCAATACAAGTTCGCGGTCGCACTGCAACTCGGTGCGCAACGCCTTGTCCCCAAGCAGATCCACCACCACCGCCTCGCCCGCCGCGCGCAATTGCGCGATCTTGTCGCTCAATGCTGCGTCATCGAGCAGCGGCGCGCAAATTCCCAAGCAAGCCGTTTGCCGCGGCAGCAGGCTGTACAACTGGCGCAGATCCATACTGAAACCGGTGGCGGCACGGACGCGCCCGAAACTCTTGCCGAGCTCGTCGTAACGACCGCCCAGGGCGATCGCATCGTGGCTGCCCGCGTGATAGGCAGCGAACACCATGCCGCTGTGATAGTGATAACCGCGCAGATCGGCGAGGTCGATACCGACACGCGAGACCAGCGGCTGCAGGTCGGCGGCAGCCGTCTGCAGCGCATCCAGCGCGGCGCGGACCTCGGGATAATCCGGCAACTGCCGGCGCGCACGCGCCAGCACTTCGGCACACTCGCCATACAGCGACGGCAACGCCAGCAAAGCATCACGCAGGGCCGCATCCAGGGGCTGCACCAAGGCTTGCAGCGCTGCGGTGTCCTTGCCCTGCAGCGCGGCGAACAATTCGTTTTCCAGTTCCCTGTCGAGGCCGGCATGATTCACCAGGGCGCGGAACACGCCGACATGCCCGAGGTCGAGATGCACGTTATCGACGCCCAGCAAGGCCAGCGCCTGCAGCATCAACCGCTGAATCTCCAGATCGCTCTCCAGCCCGCTGTGACCATACAGTTCGGCGCCAATCTGCAGCAACTCACGGGTGCGCGTCAGGCCGACCGGTTGGGTATGCAGCACACTGCCCGCGTAACACAAACGAGCCACGCCCTGACGGTTGAGCAGGTGCGCGTCGATGCGCGCCACCTGAGGGGTGATGTCGGCACGCAGCGCCAGGGTGCGGCCGCTCAGCTGGTCGACCAGCTTGAAGGTACGCAAATCCACATCGCGACTGTCGTCGAGCAGCAAGGACTCGGCGTACTCAAGAAGCGGGGGCGCGACCAGCTGATAGCCGTGGCCGCGCATCAGTTCGAGGAACTGAGCACGCATCCGCTCGACACGCCACGCCTCCTCGGGGAGCATGTCCTGTATGTATTCCGGTAACAACCAATTCGGCATTTATTTCACCCAATAAATCAGCAGCAGGCCGCTCAGCATCAGCGTCAGACCGAGAAAGCGCAATTGCCCGTCCTGAAATTGCGCCAGTTTGTGCAGCGTTTCACGCCAGGTGGAGGGAAACAGAAACGGCATCATGCCTTCGAGCACCAACATCAACCCCAGCGACATCCACAAGTACTCAAGCACGACACGACGCCGGCATCACTTGCCGGACTTGACCGACTTTCCGGAGCTCTTCAGGTACTTGAAGAACGACGAACTCGGGTCCAGCACCATCACATCGCTCTTGTTCTTGAAGGTCTGCTTGTAGGCTTCCAGACTGCGATAGAACGAATAGAACTCTGCGTTGCGGCCGAACGCTGCAGAATAGATCGCGGACGCGCGGGCATCGCCCTCGCCCTTGGTCTTCTGCGCATCGCGGTAGGCCTCGGCCAGGATCACTTCGCGCTGCTTGTCGGCATCGGCCTTGATCTTTTCGCCCTCGGCGGCGCCGGATGCGCGCAACTCATTGGCCACGCGTTTGCGCTCGGCATCCATGCGGCGATAGACCGACTCGCTGATCTCCGTCGGGAAATCGACGCGTTTCAGGCGCACGTCCAGCACCTCGACGCCGATCTTGCGCGCGTCGGCATCGGCCTTGGTGCGCAGCACTTCCATGATCTTGTCGCGTTCGCCGGACACCACCTCGTGGATGGTGCGCTTGCCGAACTCCTCGCGCATACTGGAGTTGACCGTCTGCATCAAACGGGTTTTGGCTCGCACCTCATCGCCGCCCACGCTGACGTAGTATTGCTTCACGTCCACGATGCGCCACTTGATGAAGGAATCCACCAGCACGTTCTTCTTCTCGGCAGTGATGAAACGCTCCGGTTCGGTGGTATCCAGCGTCAGGATGCGCGAGTCGAAATAGCGCACGTTCTGCATCAGCGGCACCTTGAAATACAGCCCTGGCTCGGTCTTGACGCTGACCACCTCGCCCAGCTGGAACACGATCGCATTCTGGCGCTGGTCGACCATGTATACGCTCATGCTCAACAGGATCAATGCGGCAACCGCGCCGATCAGGATGTTACCGATATTCTTGTCCATTAGCGTGCCTCCCGGTCGCGGCCCAGCAGCAGCGAATCGCGCGCGCGCTGTGCCGCGTTGTTATCGCTGGACTGCGTAGTGGCAGGTGCAGGCGCGGGTGCTGCAACCGCCTCTCCTGCCGCGCCAGCGACACGTGTACTCTCGATCAGTTTATCCAGCGGCAGATACAGCAGGCTGTTGCCGTTCTTCTGGTCCACCAGCACCTTGCTGACATTGCTCAACACCTGCTGCTGCATATCCAGGAACATGCGTTCGCGAGTCACGGCAGGCGCCTTTTCGTACTCGACGAGGATCTGCTTGAAGCGGCTTGCATCGCCCTCGGCATTGGCGATCACGCTCGCCTTGTAGCCTTCCGCTTCCTGTATCAGGCGTGCCGCCGTACCGCGTGCGCGCGGCACCACGTCGTTCGCATAAGCCTGGCCTTCGTTCTTCTGACGCTCGCGATCCTGCCCGGCCTTCACCGCATCGTCGAACGCGGCCTGCACCTGCTCGGGCGGTTGCGCGTTCTGCATGGTCAGTTTGCTGATCACGATACCGGACTTGTAGCGATCCAGGATGTCCTGCATCAGCTTGGTCGCCGAGGCGGCCACCTGCTCGCGCCCTTCATAGAGCACGAAGTCCATCTTGTTCTTGCCGACCACTTCGCGGATCGCGGTTTCCGCCGCCTGGCGCACGTTCTCGTCCGGCGCGCGGTTGTTGAACAGGTAATCGGAGGGATCCTTCAGGAAATACTGCACAGCGAACTGGATGTCGATGATGTTTTCGTCGTCGGTAAGCATCAGCGACTCTTTCAGCATCTTGTTCTTGACGTTCTCGCGGTAGCCCACTTCCACTGTCCGGACCTGGCTGAGGTTGACCACCTCCACTGTCTCAATGGGGAATGGCAGATGCCAGCGAGGGCCGGGCTGCGTTGCCTCGACCAGCTTGCCGAAGCGCAGCACGACACCGCGCTGTCCTTCATTCACGATATAGAAGCCGCTGCCCACCCAGATCAGCGCAGCGATCACGACGATGAGTCCGATGCCCCCGCCGAAACCCTGCCCCGGAGTGCCGCCGCCGGACTTGTCGGAGCCGCCCTTGCCGCCCATCATGCCGGAGACCTTCGCGTTGAGCTTGCGCATCAACTCTTCCAGATCGGGCGGGCCGCCGCTGTTCTTGTTACCCCATTGCGGATCATTCAATCCCATAGTCCATCCTACTCAGTTGTTAAGCGGGTGCCATTCCTGTACAGGCTCTTCCACTGCCTCGGCATCGCGGACTTCCACCAGAGCCGCGCGCAAATCGTCCAGCCCCGTGCCGGTTTTGGCACTCAAACGAATGGCGGCGATTCTACCATATTCGTCGCGTTCGATACCCGGCGCGACGTCCTGCAGATCGATCTTGTTCAGCACCAGAATCTGCGGAATATCCTGCGCGCCGATCTCCTCCAGCACCTTGTTCACCTCGGCGACCTGCGCGTCCCGATTGGCGTTGTTCGCGTCCACGACATGCAGGAGCAGATCGGCCTGTATCGTTTCCTCCAACGTGCTGCGGAATGCCGCGACCAGCGAATGCGGCAGGTGACGAATGAAACCGACGGTATCCGATAGCACCACCTCCTGCCCCCGCGCGGCCGTCGGCAGCTGCGCAGACTCCTCGATTTCATCTGCCGGGCCTTCCAGATAGATGCGCCTGGAGGTCGTATCCAGCGTCGCGAACAGCTGGTTCGCGGCATAGACATTGGCCTTGGTCAGAGCATTGAACAGCGTGGACTTGCCGGCATTGGTGTAGCCGACGATGGACACCGACAGCACCTCGCCGCGATTACGTGCACGGCGCTGCACCTGACGATGCCGCCGCGACTTCTCGAGACGCTCCTTCAGCAGATGCACCCGCTTGTCCAGCTTGCGGCGATCCAATTCCAGCTTGGTCTCGCCGGGGCCGCGCGCACCCACCGCGTGTTTCTGTTGCCCCATGTCGGTATTCATACCGACCAACCGGGTGGCGAGATAGCGGAGTTGCGCCAACTCCACCTGCACCTTGCCTTCGTGGCTTTGCGCGCGCTGCGCGAAGATATCCAGGATCAACATGGTGCGATCGATCACGCGCACGCCGAGCTTCGAAGTGAGATTGCGCATCTGCGCAGGAGACAGATCGTGATTGAAGATGACGACATCGGCCTCGTGCACAGAGAGCGCCTCGGCGATCTCTTCCACCTTGCCGCTGCCCGCGAACAGGGCGGGATCGGGGCGCTGCCGCTTGCCTTCGATGATCGCCAGCGTGCTTACGCCGGCGGTCTCCGCCAGCAGGCGCAACTCCTCCAAGCTTTCAGCATAATCCGGTTCACCGAGATCGAGACTGACCAATACTGCGGTTTCAGAACCGGCTGTTTTCTGCTGCATTACTCGGCGAAGTCGTAGGGGATGGTGACCGCGCGAGCCGGAACGATGGTGGAAATGGCATGCTTGTATACCATCTGAGTGACGGTATTCTTCAGCAGTACCACATACTGGTCGAACGATTCGACCTGCCCCTGCAGCTTGATGCCGTTCACCAGGTAAATGGCGACCTGCACATGCTCTTTACGCAGGGTATTGAGAAACGGGTCTTGCAACTGCTGTCCTTTTGCACTCATGTTATTGCTCTTATCGGTTAGGAACGGGTAGGCACTTTACTGGATTCCAGTACGGCTGTGAACCACAGTTTACCGCAAAAACCATCCGGCAAACATCAGTTTGCCACTTTACCAACGGCCGCCCGGCAAAATCGCGGCTCGCCCCTAGAGCACGTTTGTCTGGTACTTCCGGTAATAATCCAGCACCTTGGGCACATAAGCTACCGTCTCGCGGTTGGGCGGGATGCGGTAGCCATTCCTCACGACCGCATTTTCCCCCGCGTTGTAGGCCGCCAGCGCCAGACTGACGTCGTTGTTGAACCTTTTCAACAGATCGCGCAGACACTTCGCGCCGCCGTGGAGATTCTGCACAGGATCGAGCGCATCGGCTACTCCATAACGTTTCGCAGTGACCGGCATGAGTTGCATCAGCCCGGCGGCCCCCTTCTTCGAAACGGCATTTGGACTGTAGCGGGATTCCACCGAGATCACGGCATGGAGCAGCGCACTGTCCAGACCGTAAGTATGTGCCACGTCATCGACAAGGCGGTCATATTGCGCCTTGCGTGCCAACGCAGCCGGAGGGCTGCCGGTATCGGGCTCCGCCTCGTCCTGCCCCTTGACCAGGACCTTATAGCGACTGTCCGTCGGCATGTTGCTCAAATTCACTGCCCCATCGTCGGCAACGAAGGTATAGATGTTCGCCCACACCGGTTGCAGCAGGCAAAGGCCGAATACAAAGTAAGTTGGCACACTCCAAAGCAATCGCATGAGTCATGTCCTCCGTATGGTGACCATTCCAAGTCAGCCACAGGTTAAACACGGTCAAGCGCGCTCTCAATACAGCGAACAGCGTAGCATTGAAGGGGGCATTAATGGAAAGCGCAGCCCCCGTTGAACAGTACATTCAGGGAAAAAGAAACACGGGGGCCGGCCCGCCGGGCTAGCTGGCCAGCAACCCCTTCTCGATCGCGTAAGCCGTCAATTTCGAGGCGTTATGCAGGTCGAGCTTCTTCATCAGGTTGGAACGGTGTTTTTCGACCGTCTTCACGCTCAGGCAGAAATAATCGGCAATGAATTTGTTTGGCCGCCCTTCGGCCACCAGCTTCAGCACCTCTCGCTCGCGGTGGGTCAGGCTGTCCCATGGGCTGGCATGATGAGGGGCGCCGTCCGTCCCCAGATAGCCGTTGATCACCTTGGCCGAGATGTCCGGACTCAGGTAGATCTTGCCGTTCAGTACGCTGCGGATCGCGACGCGAAGCTCCTCGTGGGTCGCATCCTTGAGCAAGTATCCGTTGGCACCTGCCCTCAGAGCCTCGTGGATATATTCCTCGGTCTTGTGGATGGTCAGCACCAGCACGCGCGTCTCCGGGTGGCGCCGTTTGATGTCCACGATGGCTTCGATGCCGTTCATTCCCGGCATAGAGATATCTGTCAGGACCAGATCGGGAAGGTACTTGTCGATCACCCGGACGGCATCGCGGCCGTTATCGGCTTCGCCAACGATCTCGATATCCGCATCCTGAGATAATAAAGCGCGAAGCCCCGCACGCAGCAGAGTGTGATCCTCCACGATCAGGATGCGTTTCTTGTCGCCCAACATCACTTCAGTTTTTCGTTCGCTCATCATTGGCCTCCGATTTCCATGTGTGTTTTTTCAGAAATCCTGCACATGCTATCTGGCAGGAGATGGTTTTGGTATATGTACAAATACCCATTCCGAATACTTCGTCTTGCCCTCGAAGTTCTTGTCCACAACACTGAAATTACTCTTCTTCACCGGCTCTTCCTCTGACAAACTGTGCACTCCGTAAATCTCTCCGGCCGGCCCCTTGACCAAGCCCCACTCCTTACCCCCGCCGACCGGATCCGCATAAATCCTGCGTAAGTAGCGCTGCGTCGACGGGTAGCGCGGGTCCTTGAGCAACGCATCCAGGCTCGTTGGATAGCGCCGGTTCGGATCGGGGGCATGTTCGTAATACTGGGCGATGGCGCGGCGGAACTGATGCCCGACGAACAGCAGTTCCAGCTCCTTCTCGCGCTGCTGCGCCAAGTGCCATACCTCCCCGGCCGTGGCCAGCACCATCCCCATGGCAGCGATGAGCGCCAGCAACCCTAAATAAGTGAATCCGCCCTGTCGACACGCTTCTGCACAGGGAATTGCTTTCGAACAATTTGAGCGGGCGGGCATCACCAATCCTTGTATTCCGAGCCGTCCCGCCCCATCCCCGGCGCGCCGCTCTTTACGTCAAACACTCCGCCCTTCGTGGGATCGTTGACGATGATCCATGTCGTACTCTCGCCGGTAACCGGATCCCGCGGAACGTTGCGCAGGTAGCGCCGACTGACCAGCGTATCCAGTGATTCGGGGTAGGTTCCGTTGTCGCCGTAATACTTGTCCAGCGCCTCCCGCATCAGAAAAAGGTTCTCCCGCAATACTGCCTCCCTGGATTTTTCCACGCTGCTGAAATAACGCGGCGTCGCTATACTCAGCAACAGCGCGATCACTGCCATGACCACCAGCAACTCGATCAGGGTAAAACCGGTTTTCAGCAAGCGCCGTCCCATATCTCCTCACCAGTTGCGGTATACAACGCCGTTCAGCCCGACGCCGTCCGATCGCGAATAAATGTCGAACACGTCGCTACCCTCCTGCGGCGCGTCGTAGCTGCTCACATAGCTGCGCTTGCCCCAGGTTTCCGCATCCGGCGTACCCGGATCGTTGAACATCGGATCGCGCGGAATTCGCCGCAAAAAATAGATCCTTTTTTTTCCGCTCGGATCGCCGGCATCGGGCACGCCTTGCACCAGCACATCCAGCGACGGCGGATAACCCGATTTCTCCACCGAGTGGATGATGCGCCCGTCGTCCACCGCCTGCTTGTAGGCATCCAGCGCCGTGCGTATCTCCCGCAATGCATGATGCAGATCCTGTTCCTTGCCGCGCTGCACCGCCAGTTCCGCCATCGGCAACGCCATGGTCGAAAGCAGAGCGACGATAGACACGGTGACCAGCATCTCGATCAGAGTGAAACCGCCTGAGGCACGCACCATCATTGCGACACCGCGATGAAATGTGGAGCGGGAGCTACTAGTATCAACGGCTCGCCCCCCGCCCCGGTTCCACTGATGCGACTGACCATGACCGGTGATTGCGGCGTAGCACTGGTCACCTCAAAAACCAGCGTGGCGACGCTGCCGCCGGCACTGTCCGGTGGCATTCCCGCCAGACCGATCAGGATCTGCCCGCCAGCCTGGTCGATGGTCTTCGTAAAATTAGACGGTGAGTTGCCCTTCTTCAGGAAATCCCCTTCGACGACATCGGCAGCCTTCAGTACGGCTGGGTCGAACCCCACCAGAAATCCGACGCTGTTTGCTCCCTGCAGCGCCTGGGTGTTGAGCGCCACGCTGATCCGGTCACCGACCTTCGCTTTGTTCGGCCCCAGCCAGGAGAATGGTGTCGGGGCTGAGCTAGTCGGGGCTGAGCTAGTCGGGGCTGCGGTAGTCGGAGCAACGGCAGGAGATGGTACAACTGGCTGAGGCACGAAAGAAGCCGGGGCTACCGCTGATGGAATTGCTGAACTGTTTGGCACAGCAGTGCCAAGCGGCCGCAACGTCAGCGGATCGCTGCGCAGGTTGGACTCGGTACCGGACCAATATTCCACCTCGCGCGCACTCGGAATGCGGTTGTTGCCGACAATGCGCGGAGTGATGGACAAGATGATTTCCGTTTTCCGACCGTCGTCGCGCTGGCTGCCGAACAGATGACCCAGGATCGGCAGCTGACCGAGTCCAGGCACTTTGTTGGCGGTATTGCGGTCTTCGTCGTTGATCAACCCTGCGAGTATCTGCGTCTCACCGTCCTTCAATCGCAGCACGGTCGAGGTGTTGCGCGTGCCGACCTGATACGACAGCGTTCCGGATTGGGCGTTCTGCACCTCCTTGACGATGGAGCTGACCTCCAACCCGACCTTGATGGATACATCGTTGTCGAGATGGACCTCGGGTTCGACCTCCAGCTTCAGACCGATATCCAGGTACTGCACGCTACCGGTGATCACCGGCGAGCCGGTCGAAACCGGCGTCACGGCATTGGTGATCACCGGCACGCGATCTCCGATCATGATCTTGGCCTTCTCGCGGTTGCGTGCGCGAATGCGGGGGCTGGCCAGCAGGTTGGTGTCGCTGTCCTGCATCAGCGCGTTGAGAGTGACGTTCAGCGCCGGGCTGGTGACAATGCTGGCACTGTTAAGCTGGCGCAGCTCGGCCAATGTCGGCGTCGCAGCGGCGACCGCCTTGCCCAGTGCGGTGAAACCGATCTGGCTGGGATACTTGATGCCGATCTCGGTCAGGCGCGAACGGGTGATCTCCAGCACCTCCACCTCCAGCATGACTTCCGGCTCGGCGATGTCCTGGTCCGCGATCATCTTCTCCGCCAGGCGGATCGCCTCCGGCGTGTCGCGCATCACCAGCGAATTGGTCTTTTCATGGATGAAGATGTCCTTGGTCTTCAGTAGCGTCTTGATCATGTTCAGCATCTCCTTCGGCTCCGCATTGGTCAGGTGGAAGCTGCGGATCTTGAGATCCTGGTACTCCTTGAGCTTGGCCGAGGTGTTTGCATAGATGAATACCGTGTTGTCGTTGATAATTTTCTTTTCCAGCTGGCTCTGCATCAGGATCAGGTCGATCGCATCTTCCACCGACACGTCCTTGACGAAGATCGATGTCTTGAGATCCGGCTTCACATCCTTGTCCAGCAACACGTTGATGCCGCTGGTACGCGACAGCGCCTCGAACACCATCTTCACATTGGCATCGCGGAATTGCAGGGTGATCGGCTTCTTGAATCTCGTCTTGAGCAAGGGAGTGGCCATCTGCTCCCGGTCGGACTGATCCTCGATCTGGCGCTGGAGCAGCAGGGCCTGGCTGTTCCTGGGATTCTCGACAAGGATGGACTTGACAAGTGCCAGTGCAGCATCGACCTCCCCTTTCTTGAACAGGTTATGCGCATCTTCGACCTGGGTGGCATGGCGGTTTTCCATCTCCAGTGCCGCGATCCCATCCCTGGCCGTGCTGTTTTCCGGAGAGATTTTCAGTATGCGCTCGTAATCCGCTTTGGCCGCTTCCGGATGCCCGGCGGCACGCTCGCTGTTCGCGGACGCGAGCAAGCGGTTCACCGCCTGTTCGCGACTGCGGGTCAAAGAGGCGCGGTAAGACATGTTGCCTGGATCGGCCTTGCTGGCCTGTTCCAGTTGCGCCAGCCCGTCCTCGACGCGCCCTTCATCCATCGACGCCATTCCGTCGCGGTACTGTTTCTGTCCGGCACACCCCGCAACGACTGACGCAATCAGCAGGAGCAGCAAGGCATTGCGCCAGGCTTTCAGCACTGTTCTGAACATATCCCAGACTCCCTGTGCAAGATTTTTCATGATGCCTCGCCGGTCTCGATGGTCTGCCTGATGTTGAGCGGCAGATAGGTCAGTTCGACTCGCCCGTCGACCACCCCCTCGACGCGGTAGGTGTTTTCGATCACTTCTCCCGCAGAAACGGTATAGACCCGGTCACCTTTGACCAGCATGATGATCTGCGACTGCGACTCCTGATAGCGTCCCAGGTAGCTGAACGGCAACGGCGGCGCAGTGGGCTTGGGCGGTGGTGGGGGGGGCTGCGCCGGGGGTGGCGGCGGGGGAACGTACCAGGAGGTGACGCTGAAGATACCGCTGTTTTCCCCCTCCGCCACCTGCTGCCCGCCTTCCTGCGCGGGTTCAGGACGCGCCAGGCGCTCAAGCTCCACGCGCAGCTCTTGTGCTGCGGTGTTTTTCTCCGAACCCTCCGCCGGGAAATGCATCGCCCCTGCCCCACCCGCACGCGGCGTGGCAGGCTTGGCTGTTTTTACGGCAGCGCTGCCATCATCGTTGGCGGACGTCATTGCGATCGACGCTGCAGCAACGATGAGCAAAGCCAGCCGAATCCACGAGTGCTGCTTCATGATGACCGCCCCAGATAGAGCACCAACCTGATCCTGGCTTCCACCTCCGGGTCGGCGATGCTCTGGCGTTCGAACTGCACCTGTTCCAGCGCCACGACCGGAAGCTCGCCCGGCAAAGCAGCGAGAAACTTGCGAATCTGCGTATATTCGCCCTTCAGCGGCAACGTCATCTGGAATCGCACCAGTCTGCCTACCTTGTCCGGAGCGGCCAGGTACTCTCCCTGATCGAGCCTAAGCCCTCGGCTTTCGGCAAGTGCGGCCAGCTTTTCCAGCCACTGCGGCGCAGAACGCGCCGGCGGGAAAAACCGGTAATACTCGGCCAGCTGTTCCTCCGTACCATGATGCCGGCTGCGATCTGGTTTGCGGGTATCTTCCTTGAGCTGCCGGGCGACACTATGGCGTATCTCATCCAGATGCGCCTGCAACGGACGGATCGAGGAAAGATAGAAAGCCGGCAAGACCACCAGCATCCCCAAAGCCATCACACCCGGCCACCCCAGGATGTTCAGCCATTGCCGCGACAGCCAGCGCAACCGGCGCCCCATAGGAATCTGCAATGCAGCAGAAGATTGGGCTGTGCAGGAAACAGGCACGGTTGCGCCGGGCATAAAGCGGCGCAGCACAGCCTGCATCCTCTCGGCGGGATGCCAGCTCATGGCTGCCCCTTCAGCACTGCAAGCAAGGCGAAGCGCACCGGCTTGTCCTGGCTCTGCAGCTGAATCTGGTGGCTTTGCAGGTAAACCGAAGCGAACATATCCTGCTCTCCCAGTTGCGTGACATAGCCCAGCATCGCCGGAATGTTTTTCGCTTCACCGCTGATCTTCATCACCCGTTTCTCCATATCCGGCTCCAATGCCAGCAACACCACATCCTTGCTGCCGGACGATTCCACTGCCCGGAACAGACTTTCCCACGGCAAGCCGAGCTGGTGCAGCACCTCGTTCGCATGCTTTACCTCCTGCACCACATCCTCGGCAGGACGTGTGACGAGACCTCTGTCCTGCTGCCGCGGCTTGCCCTGCTCCAGCTTCGCTTCCCAGTCGTCCGCCTTGGTGTGCAGCTCGCGGTAAAAAGCAGCTGTCATCAGCAAACCGCTCAGCGACATGGTCAGCAATATCCCCCCGCCCCAGGGGAATGCACGGCTATGCTGGTAGTCGAGCCGGAGATTTGCCATCAGGCACACCCGCTCAACGCAGCAGCAAACCGTGCGTCAGGCTCCGGCACAAGGCCAGCCCGAAGCAGCGGCTGCAATTTCCAGAACTTCCAGCGTTTGCTCTTTGGCATCAGCACATTCCCAAGCCATGGCGCCCACAAAAAGACTTCGTCTATTGCCGTGGCGGACTCGGCCAGAAACGACTCCCGTTCCAGGATCAGCGGCAAGACCGCGCGGCCATCGCCATCCAGCCTCATGGTGCGCACACTCTCCCAGTGCCCCTCGCGCAACAGGGCAAGGCACAGGCTGCCGGGCTCCACCAGCACAAACCATGCGCTGCGTCCGTCCAGGATGTTCTGGCAGGTGTTGTAGGCCGCCATCAGGTGCGGCTGGATCGATTCGAGCGCAATCTCATTTCGCCCGAACAATGCCCGCAAAGCCTCCGGCAAACGCGGGTCCACGGCGCTGGCCAATTGCGGCATGCCGATCTTGCCGGGGCTCAGGCGCAGATCCCAGGTTTCGGCGGCATCGCCATAGGCTTGACGGAAAGCATGCCGTGCATAGGCCAGCTCTTCGATTTCGTCGCCGGGCACATCGCTCCAGGGCAGCAGGACATAGCGCATGAAATGATTGGACAGGATCACCGTCGCGAACGCCTTGCGTCCTGCCTGTTTGGCCAGTGTGGCTTCCAGCGTCTGTATCGCTGCCCCCCACTGGGTCGCCATCCCCTGAACATCGCCACCGTTGGCCTGGCTACCGGCGTAGTTCGCACAGGGAATGGATTTCTTCTCCAGCACAAGGCGCTTCACGCCGCGCCAGGTGACAGACCGCCCGATGCGCGCCAGCAGCACCTGGTCCGGGGTCAGCACTATGCGCAACTCATCGCGAAACGAAGGTGACACGATTGATCTCCTGTAGTGTGGTTTCGCCCCGGCCCACCATATCCAAGGCAAGCTCGCGCAAAAAGCGCGTGCCGTTGCGACGCGCCGCTTCGCGGAGTACGCGCAACGGCTCGCGGGCGATGATGAGTTCGCGGATCTCGTCGTTCAGGTTGAGTATCTCGGCGATGGCCTTGCGCCCCCTGAACCCGGTGCCGCGGCATTGATCGCACCCAGCCCCCACCCGGAAGCGCATGGCAGCAGCTGTCTGCCGGTCCAGACCGGAATCGGCGAGCAGGCGCGCGTCCGGCTGGTCCACGGTGGTGCATTGCGGGCAATTGATCCGCACCAGCCGTTGCGCCAGGATGCCGTTGAGCGCGGAAACGAAGCTGTAGGGATCGACGCCCATGTGCATGAAGCGCCCGATGACGTCGAACACGTTGTTGGCATGCACGGTGGTGAACACCAGGTGGCCGGTCAACGCGGACTGCACGGCGATCTGAGCAGTCTCCGGGTCGCGTATCTCGCCGACCATGATCTTGTCCGGGTCGTGTCGCAGGATGGAGCGCAGGCCGAGGGCGAAACTGAGCCCTTTCTTTTCATTGACCGGGATCTGCAGCACGCCCGGCAGCTGGTACTCGACCGGATCCTCGATGGTAATGATCTTGTCCTCGCCGTGATTGATCTCCGAGATCGCCGCATACAGCGTCGTGGTCTTGCCGCTGCCGGTCGGGCCGGTGACCAGCATCATGCCGTAGGGCTCGCTGGCGAGATGGCGCATCCTGGCGATGGATAGCTCGTCGAATCCCAGATAACTCAGGCGCAGGCCTTCCAGCTGGCTGGACAGGGTCTTCTTGTCGAGGATGCGCAGCACGGCATCCTCGCCGAAGATGCAGGGCATGATGGAAACGCGCAGGTCCACCTCTCGTCCGCGCACCGACACCTTGAAGCGGCCGTCCTGGGGCACGCGGCGCTCGGAAATGTCGAGCTCGGAGATCACCTTGATGCGTGAGATCACCTCCTCCGCCAGACTCAGCCCGGGTACCGAACCGACCGTCGTCAGCACTCCGTCGATGCGGTATTTGATCGCCAGGCCGGATGGCCCGGATTCCAGATGGATATCGCTGGCTGCGACTTTCAGCGCGTCATACACCGTCGAGTTGACCAGCTTGATCACCGGACTGGTGTCTTCGCTGATGGCCCTCAGCGACAGATCTTCGACCTCTTCGCCGATCTCCACCGCCTTTTCGTCGGCGGGCTTGATACTGTCCATGGCCAGCAGGGTATCTTCGTAGCGTGCCAGATAGGCCGCCACATCCGAGCGATGAGCCAGGCCCCAGCTGAAGCCGGACATGATGCGATGTTCGGCCCATCCTTGCAGGGCGGTATCGAACGGGTCGACGATGATCAGGATCAGACGCTTGAAATCGTCACGCAGCACAATGCATTCACGCTCCAGCGCCTCGGCGAACTGCAGGATATCGAATGCCGGCGTCATGGAATGCATCGTTTCCATGGAATACACCGGGTAATGGAATGTGTTGCCCAGAGCCTGGGCGAAAGATTCCGCATCCAGCCCGGACTGTTCTTCCAGCACCTCGATGATGCGGCGCTGAGACGATACGGCTGCAGCACGCGCCATACGGATCTGCTCCGGCGTGAATATCGCCGCATTCAGCATTTTTTCGGAAGCGGCGATGTTCACTGGATGCTCCCGGCGAGTTCGAAGATCGGGAAATACATGAGCACGACGATGCCGCCGATCAGCAGGCCGATGAAGGCCATCAACAACGGCTCGAACAACCTGGTGAAGCGCTCCACCCACTGCGCCGTTTCATCCTCGTAGAAGGCCGCGATGCGTTCCATCATCTCGCCCATCCTGCCGGTGCGCTCACCCACGCGCAGCATGCGCAACGCCACCGGGGTGGTGAGGCCGTAGCGCTCCATCGAGTCCGAAATGGAATGTCCCTCGCGGATGCTCGTCGCGGCCAAGGCAAGCTGGCCACGCAGCGACACCTGCAGAAGGTCGGAAACCATCTGCAGAGCAGGAAGTACCGGCATCCCGCCGCGCAGGAGCATCCCGAGCGAACGGTAAAATCCGGCCAATTGGTAGAGATGCAACCGCATGCCGATGGCCGGCATCCGCCACAGCTGCTGCACGAGCCACTGCCTGAAGCTCGGCCGGGTGGCCGTATAAGCCAGCACCGCCAGCGACAGTAACGCGACACTCAACAGCAAGGCGCCATGCGCTTCCAGGAACACGCCCCAACGGATCAGGATGCGCGACATGAACGGCAGGTCGCCGCCGATATCTTCATAGATGCGGCTGAAGCGCGGCACGACGTATACCATCAGGAAAACGGCCACCAGCCCGCCGCCGCCAGCCAGCAGCATGGGATAGATCGAGGCGCTGACCACTTTCCGTTTCACGCCGTCGATCTGGGAATGGTAGGCGATGTAGCGCGACAGCCCTTCCGGCAGCGCGCCGGTCTTCTCACTGGCGCGGACCGTCGCCACATACAGCAGCGGGAATTTCGCACCTGATTGCTGCAAGGCGTAGGACAGTGGATGCCCCTCGTAAAGACAGGAAACGATTTGAACCAGTATCTTCTTGACCCCTGTGCGCTGTTCCTTTTCCGCCAGCGTCTCCAGCGCTTCCACCAGCGCCAATCCGGACTCCAGCAGCGCCAGCAATTCCTGGCAGAACTGGACCAGGGGGAAATCCACCTTGTCCCGGTTCCGCCACAGCAGCCACGATTGCCTTGCCCTGACCGAGATGACCGTATAGCCCTGAGCCACGGCCTGGGCCATGGCATCGTTGCTATCGACGGCTTCCAGCGCAAAGGCCGAAAGTCCCTCGTTACCACGCAATGCTTTTACCTCGTAGCGCATCGGTTCTCCTTCATCAGATCTGCCGATCAGGATGACATCTCACCAGTTCGTGATATCGGCCGCTTCCCCGCTACCCCCCGGCCGCCCGTCCTTGCCCAGAGACATCAGGTCATAATCGCCATGTTCGCCGGGGGACCTGAACAAATATGGGAAATTCCACGGATCGAGCGGTATCTCTTTTTTCATGTACGGCCCATCCCATCTTTGCTCCCCCGTTGGGCGCGTCATCAGGGCCTTCAGTCCCTGCTCCGTAGACGGGTAATGGCCGGTGTCCAGCCGGTATTGCTCCAGCGCCTTGTCCAGGGCAGAAATCTGGGCCTGGGTCACCTTGATTTCTGATTTTCCGATCTGGGCGAAATACTTCGGCCCGACATAACCGGCAAGCAGGCCGATGATCACCATGACCACCAGTAGTTCGAGCAGGGTAAAACCTGATGCATGACGGTACAGCCTTCGCATAGCAGTTCGGTTATCCATTTCTCACGTCCTCCAATTCAGCAATGGTTTTTTGCTTGCTGCCAAGTTACCGCTACGCATGCAAATTTTCTCTACGTGGACAACTGTATTCACATGTACTGCGAGCACGGAATTTTGGGGGATACAAGTACGCAGCTCTGCTCAGCTGACGGTAAGGGGGAACCGCCTATCTGGAGCTACGGAATTTAGCGTAATCAAAAACAAGTAATTTGCTGATTTTTCCGGCTTCCCTGCTGCCTTAAAGTCGGCTCTCTAAGCTTGATTCCGACAACCCGATTTTCCAAAGGAGACTCGTTATGAAATTGCAGGATGTCCGAACCATCGCAAGGAACCATCACCTCAAGCCGGACGGTTCAACCAAGGCCGAACTGATCCGCAAAATCCAGCGCAAGGAGGGGAATTTCGATTGTTTCTCCAGCGCGTTTCACGGCTACTGCGACCAGCACAACTGCCTGTGGCGCAGCGACTGCATCAACAGCGCAACAGCCTGACCCGAGACAATCACACCGGAGAAACTCATGACCCACACACAACGCCAACAGTTGGCAAATGAATTGGGGATAAACGAAAACGTCGCATACATGTCGCAAACGCGGCTGGTGAGGAACGTCCAGATACGTCGCGGCAACGAGCCCTGTTTCTCTACCGAGAAACGCTACAACTGTGAGGAAGATTGCGAATGGTCCAGGAGTTGCCGCAAGCTGAGGGCTGTCTGGCTGCGCTAAGAAATACCAATTGCCATGCCGGACAAATCAGATCCGGAAAAAACAATCCCCGGCAAAGCCGGGGAGTTCAACTAATCGATCCCGGATGTGAAACCCACTGCCTAATTGGGCCGCCACGATATGCAGATCTTCGCTCCCTTGCCGGGTGCGGACTTGATCTCGCAGATGCCGCCGGAAAGCTCTGCCCGCTCTTTCATGCTCATCAGGCCAATCCCTTTATCCAACGAGCTGCGGCGCGACATCGCCGCCGGATCGAATCCCAGGCCGTTGTCCTTGATGGAAAGGCGCAGTCCGCCTTCTGTTTTGCTGATGACCACCTTGATGCGGTCGGCATGGGCATGCTTGATGATATTGCCCGTCGCTTCCTGCACGATACGAAAGATCACGATCCTGAGCGACGCGGGAATATCAGCCTCCTGGACGCTGAAATCCTTTTCGATCTTCATGTCCGGGCACGTCGTCCCGACTTCGCGGAAGTACCACGACAGCGTAGCCATGATGCCGAGGTCGTCCAGCATCGATGGCCTCAGATCCTTGGCGATGCGGCGCACCTCATCGAAGGTATCGTTGACCTTGAGCTTGAGCCGCTGCAGTGAACCGGCAGCCTCGGAGGTCTCGTTGGCAGCCAGCAGGCGCGATGCATCCTCCAGCGACAGCTTGATCAGGGTCAGCGATTGGCCCAGCACATCGTGCAGATCCAGCGCGATGCGCTGCCGTTCACGTTCCTGTATCGTCAACAGCATGGCAGACAACCTCCGCAATTCATCCTGCGTGCTCTGCCATGCCGACTTCATCTGAGCATTCCCGAAATGAGGCTGGTTCGTCCTCATTCCGAACGAATGGTTGCTGCTGTTCATCCCCGACGCCACAGCCAGTGGCTTTCCCAATCGACCTACAGTTTCTGCACGCATGACAGTCCCTCCGTTCATTGCATACCACATGCGGTCTATCCCGCCCCTCGATACCGTGCGCACATCATGTTGCGAATACACGCCGCCATCAATAGGAGGGATTACCTAACGCGTTAGTGGGAAGGCCATAAAGTGCAGCGGGTAGGCGAACTGCTGTTTTTACCGCAGCATCGCCGCATGGGAAATTTTCGCAGAGGGACGTCAATCCTGTAGTGCCAGCCGCCCCTGCACCAGTTCGGCGACGCTGGCGATGTTGAGTTTGCGCATGATATTGCCGCGGTGGATGTCCACCGTCCGGTGGCTGATGCCGAGTTTCTGTCCGATGACCTTGCTCGAATCCCCAGCCACCACCAACTCCATGATTTCCTTTTCGCGAGGAGTCAGCGCCTCGAAGTGGGTACGCAGAGTTTCCTTGTAACGGTGTTGCTGATGCTTTTCATGGTCCAGCTTGATAGCGGCATGCACCCGGTCAAGCAGGTCCTGTCCGTTGAATGGCTTCTGGATGAAATCGAAAGCGCCATGCTTCAACGCGCGAACGGCCATCGGTACGTCGCCGTGGCCGGTGATGATGATGACCGGCTGGAATATGCCATGGGCCTTGAGGTTGTCCAGCAACTCCATGCCACTCATGCCGGGCATGCGTACGTCCAACAGGATACAGCCCAGCCGCCTGGGATCAGCGCCTTCCAGGAATTCGTTCGCAGAAGCGAACATCCTACCGTTCAGATTCACCGATTCAAGCAGCCAGCGGATGGAATCGCGCATGGCTTCATCATCATCGACCACATACACAATTGCTTGCCCGACATACTCGTTCATAGATCACCGTCCAGCAGAAAGTGTGAAATTGAAATCGGTCCCGGAGTCACGCCCCGGTTCCACCCAGATGCGGCCGCCATAATTCTCGACCAGAGTACGGCAGATGGCCAGGCCGAGGCCAAGGCCATCTTGTTTGGAAGTGTGGAACGGATTGAAGATTTTGTCCATGTCGTCCGCGACGATCCCGCAGCCGGTATCCCTCACCATCACCAGAATGTCGCCGGATTCGGCGACACGGGTAGCGATGCTCAACTCGCGCTGCGGCGATGCCGACATCGCCTCGACGGCGTTCTTCATCAGATTGATCAGCACCTGCTCGATCTCGACCCGGTTCGCCGGGATCTGCGGCAATGCCGGCAAATCCAGCACGACGGTGACGGACTGGTGCTGGAATTCGCGTTCCAGCAGGATCACCGCGTTCTTGATCACCTGGTTGATGTCCGTCATGGTGCGCTCGTGCCCCTGCTTGCGCACCATACTCTTGAGCTGGCCGATGATCTTGCCCGCCCGATCGGTTTGCAGATGGGCCAGTTTTACCGCCTGCTGGAGTTTTTCCCGGTCCCACTCCTGCTCATCCATGCGGCGCAGACAGGCATCGAGGTAATTGTTCGCCGCCGTCAGCGGCTGGCTCAATTCGTGCGCCAGACCGGAAGCCATCTCCCCGGCCAGGTTGAGCCGTCCGGCATGCTCCATTTCCCCGCGGATCGCCTCGAACGACCTTTGCTCCGAAGTATCGATGCAGGTGCCGATGAAGCCGAGGAACCTGCCGTCATCGGTAAATCGCGGGATTCCGGAATCCTGCACCCAACGGAACTTTCCGTCACGGTGGCGCAAACGGTATTCCAGCTTGAACGGCCGGAGTTTCCTGAATGCCTTGGTGTAGGCGGCCAGGCAGTTCTTCCGGTCGGCGACATGGACGATGTCCAGCCAATTTCGCCCCTGCGTCTGCTCCAGCGGGAGTCCGGTGAACTCATGCCAGCCCTTGTTGAAGAAATTACACCCCAGATATTCGTCGCCGCCTTGCGCATCCGCCAGCCAGATCATGATCGGAGCAAGATCGGCCATGATGCGGAAACGCTCCTCGCTCTCGACCAGCATGTTCTCCGCCATCTTGCGCGAAGTGATGTCATGCAGCGTCGAGCGGCTCATTACATAATTCCCCTCATGGTCGTAGATGGCCGTCGCGCTCAGCAAGATGTGCATGATCTTGCCATCCTTGCATACGAAGTCATATTCCACGCCATTGATCTCTCCCGTTTTCATGAAGCGGGGGAAATTCTCACGAAAATCCTGAATGCTCTTATCAGTACAGAAATCCGTGATCGCCATCTTGCCGACGACTTCGTCACGCGTATAACCCAGCCAATCAAGCTCGGTGTCATTGATCTGGAGGATGATGCCGTGTTTATCCAGCGAGTGGTAGCCGCACGGCGCATGGTTGTACAGATCTTCGACCACTTCCGCCGACTTGCGCAGTTCGTTCTTGGCCAACTGACGCTCGGTGATATCCTGCGTCGTGCCGACAGAACGCAAAGGCTTGCCTTCCTCATCGTAATGGGTCTCACACCATTCCTGGACGTACTTGATGCGCTGATCGGGGAGCAGCAGGCGGTGCACAACCATGTATGGCGTGCGGTTCTGTATCGACTCGGTATACGCCTGGTTCACCATCTCCCGATCATCCGGATGCACGATATTGAGGAACGCCTCATAGGACGCACCGAAACACTGCTGGTCGATCCCAAAGATGCGGTAATTCTCGTCCGACCAGTACAGTACATTGTTGACCAGGTCCATCTCCCAGCTGCCGATATGCGCCATCTGCTGCGATTCCTTCAGCAGGGTCTCACTCCTGCGTAATGCCTCATCGGCCTGCCTGCGCTCGCTGATGTCGCGCATGATGAACTGCAGATATTTCGCGCCTTCCACCCCGATCACCCGTCCGCTGACTTCCACCGGGAAGACCGAACCGTCCTTTCGACGGGTCATGCTCTCGAAGCGGGATTCCCCCTGTTCACCCAATAGCTCGGTCTGCTGCGCACAACTAGCCGGATCCTGCGAGACATCGCATAAGCCACGGATCTGCATCTGCAGAAACTCCTCCTGGCTGTAGCCGTAGGCCTGCAATGCCCGGGCGTTCGCCTCGATGACATTACCCTCCTCATCGGTCACAAGGATGATGTCGTTCGCATATCGGGTCAGGTATTCATAATGTTTGGCCAGCAGTTCGCGTTCGACCGCTGAATCACGCTGCGCCTTGAGCAACCGGTAACGGGCACGATGGTTACGAAGCCAAAGGAACAGCAATCCCCCGCCGACCATCACGAAACCGAATGCCAATGCCATTGACCATGCTCGCAGGCGGTTGACCGGAGCAAACAATTCCTCGCGATCGATCTTGCTGACTATGAACCAGGGAGTGCCGGGAATCGAGCGCATCTCGGCGACGACCGGGATGCCGCGATAATCGATCCCATTGGTGGTACGGCGTTTGCCAAGCAATGCCATGGCGCAAGGCGAGGTAGACATGCTGAGCGGGATGCGCATGCTCAGCGCTGCCCCCTGTTGGTGGCGCACATTGTTCAGGAACAGCGCATCGTTGCCGTCACGCTTTAGCAGAAGCGTTTCGGCACTCGCGCTCTGGGTGGGCCACGACTGGATAAGCGGATAAAGGAACTGGTCTGGATCGATCCGTATCACCACGGCTCCGACGATACGGTCGGGTTTTCCGCTGGCGATCAACGGTGAGGCCAGATCGAGATTGATACCGGCATCTCCCTGGGTACTCCAATGAAAATCGGCGAACACGACTTCGCGGCGTTTCATTGCCAGCGTGGCCAGTCCTGCATCTTCTCCTCCGACTTCATGCTGGCCGCCGACCGTTATCCGCGCCGCCCCCCCCTTATCCAGCAGTGCAATGCTGTGATAGCCGTTTACGTACTGCATCTCGGTCAGCATCTGGCGCAGCTGCTGTTTGCGTGCGTTTGCCGGCGCCCCCTCCTGCAGCCATTTTTCGAACTCGGCGGCGATCATCGAATCGCGCGAAAATGACCGCTCCCGGCGTTTCTCGCTCTCGCGCCATGCGGCGATCTGCCTGACTTTTGCGTCCGCGATCGCGCCAAGGTCGCGAAGTTCGCCGGCCTCGATCAGCTTTTCGATGTGCCGGAAAGAGAGCGCATACGTTGCTGCGATCAGCAGCGCGACAATGATATAAACCAGCAGCGGGAGGTAAGGCTTGAGGTCTTTGGCAAGGGAATGACTGGCATTGCTGTTACGGAAAACACGGCCAAACAGTTTCATGGATACGGCCCCCTGGGCTAAGTGATCGACTGCTGCCGGCCGGGACATTTTTTGACACTGCGAGAACCTTCTCCCGTCCGCTAGTTCCGGCATGCTACATGATTTCCCGCCGAGGGATAAAGGGGCAAGCACAGGGCGCCATAAGACGCCCCTGGACATCTCGCTTGAATCACTCCGTCACTACAGGCTCCGCCATCCTGAACCCGAGATAGACTGTGACGGTACTGCCGTTCTTGAGCGTCTTGATGGAATCCGGCGGAAAATGCAACGTCATGTCGGCCACGCCGCTTTTCAATACCAGAGTACCCTTGGCATGGTTGATCATGCTGACAGTGCCGGTCATCTTGTGGCGCCCCATCAACATGCAATCCCCGCCCATGCCCTCCCTGTCCATCAGGCACTCGCCCTTCATCATGCCCATCCGGGTATCGCCCTTCATCTTGTCCATGCCCATTCCGGAGGGACCATAGTCGGCTGCGCAAGCGGAAACGGCCAAGCTGGCGCCGAACAGACTGTTCAACAACAGTGTCAATTTACTCATACTGGTTCTCCTTTCCGAGATCAAAAACGGCCCATCAACGAGCCAAATTTCAACGCCAGCCCGCGATGCGGACAAGGCATCCGGTGGTGCATCAGTACACGTTGACCCAGACATTGGCCCGGTTCGAATATGCCCCCAGGTTGTCCGTCATCTGGTACTGGAAAACTTCGGTGCCGCGAAAATCCTGTTTCGGCATGTAGGACACGGTGCCATTCGCGTTCACCACAACGGCTCCCCCCTTGCTTGGTTTCATGACTATCTCGACGCTCGCCGGATTGAGGCTGCCGTCCGGATCGAAATCGTTGTCCAGCACGCTGATGACTCTGGCCTGATAGGCCGTTTTATCCCGATATGGCGCCAGCACGTAATCATTCCGGGCGACGGGCGGCTTGTTCGCGCTGACCGTGAGCGTCACCGTGGCATCGTTGCTGTACAGGGCGCCGTCATGGGCACGGTAGGTAAAGCGATCGGTGCCGGCGAACCCTGCCTTGGGGACATAGTTGAACGATCCGTTGGCATTCAGCTTCAGGCTGCCATTGGATGGCTCCTGCACCAGCACGGAGGTCAGCAGATCGCGGTGCTGGTCGCTGTCGTTGCTCAACACTCCACCTGCCGCCACAGTAAGTGCGCCGCCTTTGATCACGCTGTAGCTGTCGTTCGTTGCGACCGGTGGAACGTTAGTCCTGGCGACAGTCACATTGAACGCCTGTGTAACCGCCAGTCCGCGCGCGTTAGCGGCGCGCACCGTCACCGCGATGATGCCTTCCTGCGCATAATCCGGTGTCCAGGCAATCTCGCCGGTGGTGGCATTGATTTTCATTCCCGCCGGGGAGACATCGAGCGAAAAAGTGATCGCAGAACCGGTCGGATCGCTGGCCTGAACGGCATAGACATAGGGCGCTCCCTGAACGGCAGAAATCACCGGCGTCGAGCCGATCGATGGAGGACTGCCGCCCGTCCCGCCGAGCAGTATCTGGTAAGCGGCCAACGCATCGACAAGACCGTGGCCGTAACTATTGTCTGGCCCGGCCACGCCGAGATCCTGCGCGCTTTGTGTCAGAGCGGACTCAAGCTCGCCGACAGTCGCATTGGGAAAAGCATCGATCAGCAGCGCCATCACCCCTGCCGTATGCGGTGCGGCATAGGAGGTGCCGGAGACGTTGGTGTACAGAGGCAGGCCGCCCGACGACAGATCGGCGGTGTTGATGTTGACGCCGGGGGCGACCATTTTCGGGAAAACGCTGCCGTCGCAGGCGGAGGGGCCGCGGCTGCTGAAAGGTGCGATGCCGAGCAGGACATCTACCGCGCCGCTGGCGAAGCCTTGCGGATCGTTAGCCGGACTCATGCTGGTCATCGGTGCGGCGCCGTTATCGCCGGCGGCGAACACCACTGCGATGCCGGCCGCCTTGAGCGCCGCGATGTCGGCGCTGAATTCCGTGATACATTGCCCGGCGGCCCCCACTAGCCCCCACGACGCATTGACCACGTCCGGCGCATCCAGGGTTACCGGATTGCCGTCCGGATCGAGCAGCCATTGGAAGGCAAGATGGATGTCGCTGAACCTGGCCATCCCGGCATCGTTGTAAAGTTTGGCCGCGATCCAGTTGGCACCCGGCGCCACGCCGATGGGCGTGCCGCTCACGTCGCCGCCCACCATGATGCCCATGGTTTGCGTACCGTGCCCGCTGCTGTCGAAAGGCGTGGCATGCTCGCCGTGCGGGTCATACCAGCTGTTGTTGCCGCCACGCCATTTGCCCGCCAGATCAGGATGGTTAGGATCGACACCCGTATCCATGTTCGCCACCACCACGCCCGTGCCGGCATGATTCAAGGTCCAGAGATCCTGGGCATGCACCGCGCTGAGATTCCACTGTGGTTTCGCCGGGCCACCATAGCTCACCGCCGGCGCCGGCAATACCTTATCCGCCCGGATGCTTTCCACCCCCGTATGCGTGGCCAATTCCCGGATGACGTCGATGCGCGCCGTCACGGCGATGCCGTTGATCATCAGCAACTCATGTATGTGATGCCCACCGCGCTTCTTCAGAAAGGTCTTGTGTTCCGCTTGCGTGACTGCCGATTTTTCCTTGAGCGCCTTGAACAGCCGGGTATCGCGATGACGGCGATCCAGAACCTCGAACAAGCGATGATCCACCTTGTCCGTAAGCGACACGATCACTTGCAACTCGTCGCCCGGAACATGTGCCTCCAACTCCGTTTCCAGTTCGGCATCGATGACCGCAGCCTGCGTCCCTCCGCAGCAGCAGAACACCAGAATGGCAACCATGCCGGTGCAGAATGATTGCCACGGTTTAACGGTATTCATGGAATTCCTTCGCCTCTGAGCAGACAATCTGGGATGTCAATCCACACCTTATAAAAGCATCATGTTGGGTATCGATGCAGCCCTCAATACGGGAAACTGCTTAATTCTTTAGCGGGTAAACAGGGGGGGAAGAAATACAGCGACCATGAAATTCCGCTAAGCAATGAAGTGTCGACATGTGTAGTCGCCAGAAACGTCCATATACAACCGGACTACGATGAAGGCTGCATGGGGAAGCTCGCTGCCTCCCCATATTCCTCCTGCCGGTGCCGAAAAATACTGGGAACCGCCACTTTACTGTTGCGTTTTGGCGGCCCTTTCGGCCGCATCCTTCTCGGCCTCCAATGACCTGCTCCTGGTGCGAGCCTCCCGGTCTGAGAGTCGTTTCTCGATGCGTGTGCGATCAACCTTTTCATAATTGGCTTTGATCGGCACTCTCTCCGATGACGAAGCATTTTGATCCTGTTGAGCCGAAGGCGGAGCGCTCGACGGAGCCTGGGCTTGACCTTGGGCCGTATCTGCCGGTGCCGTAACCGATTCCAGGACTATCGCACCCGCTTGTTCACTGACTGCCAATTCCCCTGCCGTTGCACCTTGCAGCCATGCCAGTGCTACACCGCACCAGATGATTTTTGCGCTCTGTTTCATTTGCCATCTCCTTTAAGTTGATCCGCTCACGCAAACCGCCCATTCATCATGGCGATCACTGCCCCTTGCCGCTCAGAGCGATGGTCTTGGGGCCCGCAGCATCGTCCACAATCAGCTGGGCGCTCTGACTGCCGAGCGCATTCGGCTTGAACACCACGTTGATCTTGCAACTTGTCCCCACCGCCAGATTCCCGACGCAATTGTTCTTCTGCGAGAAGTGGCTCACGTTAGCCCCGCCTAGCTTGACGCCCTTGATTGCAAGTGGCAGACCTCCTGTATTACTCAACGTCACTGCCTGTACGGCGCTGGCCTTGCCGACTTTCAGGAGTCCGAAATCATACGAACTGTTCGGCGCCAGCGTTGACGACACTGTTGCCCCTGTTCCACTCAAGGCAACCGTCCGCATCCCCGCACCATCGACCACAGTCAGTGTTGCAGTCTTCGGGCCGATCGTGCTGGGCGCAAACTTCACATTGATCGCACAGCTCCCCCCTACCGGGACAGGGGTTGCGCAGGTGTTGGCCTGAGCGAAGTCCGTTGCGTCAGTACCGCTGATAACGATACTGGTGACTGGAAGCGGCGCCGTTCCCGTGTTGGCTATCTTCACCGCACGTACTGCACTTGTGGTGCCGATCTGCTGCGTCGGATAGTTCACTGAAGCCAACGACAGCTTGGAGGCAAACGAACCAGTGCCGGAACCGCTCAACGCGACCGACTTGATTCCCGCGGCATCATTGACGATTAGCGTCGCGCTCTTGCTGCCGGCGGTAGTCGGTTTGGAAACGACGTTGATCGTGCAACTCGCACCGGCCGCCAGCTTCGCGCCACAGTTGTTCGTCTGCGTGAAGTGTGATGTGTCGATTCCGCCGATCTTGATGCTGCTGATCGGAAGTGGCACTTTCCCTGTATTGCTCAATACCTCGGGCTGAGCCGCACTGGCGGTGCCGAGGGCCTGTGGCGGAAAGTTGTGCGGCAAGTTCGGCGTCAGCGCAGACGACGGCACCGGTGCTGGTGCTGGTGCTGGTGCTGGTGCTGGTGCCGGTGTCGTGCCGGAGTCGGTGCCGGAGTCGGTGCCGGCGCTACCGGTAGGACAACGGGCGTTACTGTCGTGGTATTCGATGCTGGTGAATTGCCCGCGGCGTTAAAGGCAACTACGTTGTACGAATATGTCGTACCGGCAACCGCAGTTGTGTCGGTGTAGCTGGTCGAATTTGCCAAGGTTGTACCGATGGTCGCGAAAGCCCCGGCGCCTGTGGCACGCTGGATGGTGAACCCGATCTCGTTTTGCGCATTGCCTGGTGTTGTCGCTGTGGCTGCAGGCGTAGGGTCCGTCCATGTGAGAGTAACTCCGCTGGCAGGTGCCGCAGCAGTGACACCCGCCAAGGTAGCAGGCGCTGCCGGCAACATCGCGGTGTACTTGAATACGATCGGACGCATGAAATCGTTCTCTTCATGTCCCAGGATGTGGCAATGCCACACATACTCCCAGCCGAAATTGGCTGTCGTGTTGCTGACCGTCTTGAGCGCACCCGTGAAAGGATCGACCTGAGTGAACCCGGCGGTGACTCCCTGTGCCTGGGTCGGATCCTGGGCGCGGAAGCTATCGGCAATACCGAATGGTGTCGCCGGTGCCTTCGCCCTGACCGCAACGATGACATCCTCCAACGGATTCATCTTGACCGTCTCTTTCCAGCCCAGTTCGTTGGGCTCGGGCGGTTTGACCACACCGTCCCAGCCCACGCGATTGATCACCTGCACGTTGACCAGATGAAAATGCACCGGATGGGTATCTACCCCGTTATGAGTGATCTTCCAGATCTGAGTCTCACCGTCCGCGATCGTCTCAGTGGCCGGATCGATGTAACCGAGGGCAAGCGCGGTCCGGGTTAGCGATGAAGCAAACGGCAATCCGGCCCCAAGCGTCGCATTCAGCCTTCCGTAATTCGAGTCGAACTGCTCCATAATCGCTTTGTTCTGGACCGGGAAGTCGGTGACCGCGGTGCCCGCGGCCACGGTTTTCAGCGTGGGCAGAACGGTTTTGGTCACGGGATCGTAGGGCTTGTAGGTCAAGGTGTCGCCGGTGGTGAAATTGAAAGTTGGCGTAACCGACGAGCCGATCTCGATACCAGCATAGGTATCGGCGAGCACGACGGGTGCGGCGGTGCCGTTATAGGCGGTTTCCGCCGCAATGGGGCTGGGCTGGCTTGCCGTGTAAGCCTTCAGCAACTCGGTGGCCAGCGGCCCGGCGGGAGACGCATCGAAAGGAGCCGCGGGCGCCGCTTTCGCCACGACGATCTGCATGATGGTGCGGGTGTTAGGGCCGTATCCGGGCAAAGTGGAGAACGCGCCGCCGATGCCGGATTGATCCGGATCACCGGTGTAGTAGTCATAGCGAGGGTCGTTTCCAGGAACCGGTGCGGGCGAATCGTTGTAAAGGATGAGGGTCTTGCCGGCGAACTGGGAGAAATCGACGACGACATCCGCCCGTTCTGCCGGCCCCATGTAAAGGCCGTGGGTAGAAATACCGGCCTTCAACGGCTTGAAGCCGATCAACGTGGGGGGGATCACCTGCGGTTTGGGCAGAAAGCCTCCCTCGGAACCGATCTGGACCATTTTGGGCCCTGCTGTCAGCGGATCGGGAACCCCTCCGGCACGCGCGTCCGTCGGCCAGAGGTCCGGCCAACAAGTCGCTCCGGCTCCCACCGGGAGATCCGTGGCAGGATCTTTTGCGGGTGCAGGCATGACTGTCGAGCAAAGCGGCAAAGTCGTCGCGGCAGGAATCGTTTTCACTTCCGTGCAATTGGCCGACAGCGTTGGCATAACTCCGTTACACAGGACTGGAGCCGGGGTCGTGATCGTATTCTTGTCGGCGGCCACATACAGTCCCAGATTGACGAACCTGTCGTTCGCCGCATTCAGAACACGCAAGCGATAGGCCTTCGGCTGCACCGTCACGGTCGGGTAAGCGGTGCCGTTGACTATGGGAGTATCCATGAACGCTTCCGGCGTCGTGGATGCACTCCCGTATTTCCCCGTAGGCAAAGCCAGGGGAGCAGGGAATGCCGGCCAGAACCACGGACCGTAGTCCCAGCGCCCGGGCGGGTTCAATCCGCCCAAGGCAGTCTGACTCTGGTTCGGTTCATACACATGGGGGAACCACAGGTCGCCCGGCTGCCCCCAGGCCGCCGTATCCCAATACGCATCCTGCTGGGCGATATCCATGGGCACGAAGGTCTTGTCCTGGATGATCAGAGGGATCTGATCAACAGGAAGGATGCCCTTGGTCACCAGCCCCTGCTCTACCGGATCGGAGATCATGTAACCTGCGGCTTCGCCCGCATAGACGTTGACACGGGTCAGGCCGAAGGTGTGATCGTGATAGAACATCAGTCGCGCGCTCTGGTTGTTGGGGTAATACAGCGTCCCCGAACCCGGCCCGGGATCGGGCATGTCCGGAACATTCTGAAAACTGGCCCCCTTGGGGTAAGGCGTGACTTCACCTGCCGGCGTGATCCATTGATGCGGCGTACCATCGCTGATCCAAGGGCTGTCGCCGCCATGAAGATGGATCTCGGCGCGGTTCTGTGTGTAATTGTTGGCTGCCACGGGGCCGGAACCGGCCCCCGTGACGGTCTTGTCCACCGGCAGAAAGAGATCGCCGCCGCGCGATTTCGTAATGGGGTCGTATTGCCCGATGGGGAGCAGATTGGAATACTTGATTCGCACCGGCACGCCACGGTTCGCGCTGATCACCGGCCCAAGATAATGAGGATTGTCCACGGCGAAGACCGGCTGATTGGCGGCATTCAGGATCGGCGTCCCATTGGGATAAGTCAGCGGAATGTGCTTGCTGGTGGCGGCATTCGCCGGCGTTTCCAGTTGCACATAGCCGCGCAGCGTCGTGGCCTTGGGCAGGTCGCTGTGCATCTTCTCGGAGTATTCGACGATGCCGATCTCGTAGTAATCGGAGCCAGGATACGCCGTCTTGTCCGCGACTGCGACAGGCAGGTACTGGCCCCGGGCATTGGCGGCCGCAGCGGTCAGGCCGGGAAGACCATCGACGAATTTTCGCAAAAGCACACCGGTGTTGACGGTTCCTGCCGCCACGGCAAGAGGAGAAACGTCCGGCCGGGTTCCGGATGGGCTGTTGGCGTAATAGGTGGGAACCTTGATAGGAGCGCCCGCGCCGTCGACGCTGTTGCCCCAACCCGCACCGGCATAAGCCATATTGATAGGCCATGGAGCCGCCATTGCCAACATCACTGCCGCCGCCACCCTGTTCAGCTTGAACTTGCTTTTCTTCATGCCATGCTCCTTTCAGGTTATGTCATGCATAAAAGTCCCCAGGAGGCAGTCATTCGAACTGCCGTCCGGTCGCCAAGTGCCGATATGAATCGAATCCAGAAAGAGGTATTGCTGTCCGATTATTGCTGCAGATTTATGACAGCGAACTAGGGTAAGAACCGAAAAAAATTGCAGGGGGATAAAGTATTCTTTGCGGGGAAATGATTGAAGTTTCGAAACCGGGAAACTGGATCAGGGAACGATCCAGCCGGACTCCGCCACGAGCGCATCGCTGGAAGGTGAAGCGAAGCGCACGATATAACCGCCCTTGGATGCGAAGCGCTGAGTGGGCCCCAGGCTCAGGCGCGGATAAATAGTGGTGCCGGACCTGCTTCCGCTTTGCGCCTTTTCATCCATACCAGCTTGCGCGACGGCCATGCTTCTGGCCGCCGGTCTCAACGCGTCTCGCGCCCGCGCCTGTTCCTCAGCCTTGCCGCCTTCGTACTTGCTGATCATGGTCTCGGCCCGTTCCATCAGGTAATCGCGATACAAATTGTCCAGCATCTCCGCCACCATGTCGGTCAGGAAATTCAGCGCAAAGAAAACTTCCGACTGGAGCGGCTCATCCACCAGCGCCAGTTTGCGCATCTCGAGCCACTGGTGGAAATAGGCCAGATTGGTTTGGCGCTTGTCCGGCAGTTCATAGGGATACACCAGCCGCGCACTCCGCTTCCATGCGGCGGAGAACGGCCCCTGCTCGCCGCCGGAAAGCACTGCGGAAAAATAGGATGCCGCCGGGGGGGGCTCATTTCCCAGCGCACTCATATCGACAGGACGCAGCCAGAACATGACCTTGTCCTTCGGGCCGATACCCGCCATCACGTTGCGCAATGCCTCTGAAGAACCCTCGGACAGAACGCGATCCTCCACCGCGATTCCCGAGCCCGCCAGCGCTTGCGTCAGCGCCGATGCGGCAGCTCGACCAACGGTGTCGTCACGGTATATCTGCACCAGCCGCTGTGGCCGCTGACGTCCCTTATCCGTCAAGTGTCTGGCCAGCACACCGGCCTCGAGGGCCACTCCGCGTGAAAAATAGACCGGATAGAACGCCTGCGTCACAGGAGGCAGATCGACGCTGGGGAACCAGCACGGCACCTTCTCGCGCTCGCAAAAGTCGTGCACCGGTTGCCAGGTTGAATTCGATACACCCGATACCAAGGCGAATACCGGCTGTTGTCGGTAAAGCTCATCGAGTTGTCCGCCCCAGCTCTCCGGCGGCCCCTGCAGTTCCCATATATCCAACTCCCATTTGCGCTCGGTACCCAGTACGAATTCTGCCGCCGAGGTCATGTGCCGTCTGCCTCGCGGGTTGCTGGCCGTTACCGTGCTGCCGTTCTTCTGGTTGAAGGCGGTGCGCATCATGTCGATCAGCACCTTGCGCCGTTCCGGCTCCACGTCCGGAGCGATGACGGTGGCAAAGCGGATGGTCTCGGCGGTCACGCCGGGCGACCATTGGCCCGACAACTGACTGAGATAGGCGGTGAGCGCCTTCATCTCCGGTTCATCCAGGGTATAGCGAGGCATGACGGCGCTCATCTCGCGTCCGCTGTTGTTTATCCCGCGGCGGATGGCGGTACCCAGCGACTCGTCGTTGTAAGGCGCGTGAGCCTGGTTCATCCGCTTGCCAACGCGGGGATCCATCGTCGCCAAGGCTTTGTCGCCAAGCTGCGCAAACAGGAAACGACCGTTGATGGGAGATACCTGGATATCGCCCTCGACGCCGCCCATGCCGCTGCGCCGGTGACAGTTCACGCAGGCTGCCTCGGTACCCGAGACCACGCTGCCCGCCATGCGCACGCCATGCAGCGGCGCACCGGATGGCAATACGCCCTCCTGGTAGATGCGCCGCCCGATTTCCAGCTCTGTAAGGGACGAATTCATCTCCGCCGATGCTGCGAGGGGTAGTGCAATGCCGAGTAGCAACCAGCCCCCCATCCTTGTCCGTTGATGATTCAGCACTGTGCTGCTCCTTCCGTTCGCCGCCGAGCGGCATGCACTGACAATGCCCGCCAGAATTTACTTGACGGAGAGGAGCTCCACTTCGAAGACCAGCGTCTCGTTCGGCCCGATGTCGCTGCCCACGCCGCGCGGCCCGTAGGCAAGCTGTGAAGGAATAAATATCTGCCATTTCGATCCCGCAGGCATCAGCTTCAGTGCCTCCTTCCACCCATCGATCAACTGAGAGACCTTGAGTGTCGCGGGTTTGCCGGGGTCGGTGGTATCGAACTCGGTGCCGTCCAGCAGCGTACCGCGGTAGTTGCATTCCACCATATCGGAATCCATCGGCTTCCTGCCATCCCCCGCCTTGATGATCTTGTATTGCACCCCGCTGGCCAGCGTCACCACGCCTTTCCTGGTCTTGTTCTCGGCCAGGAAAGCCTCGCCTTTCTTCCTGTTGTCCTCGGCCGCGATCCGATGCCTTGCTGCCGCCTTTTGCCTCAGGTCGCCCTGGAGCGAATTCATTGCCCTACGCATATCCCGCTCTGGCATCAGCAGTTTTTCGCCCGCCATCACGTCCTTCATGCCCTTTACCAGCAGGTCCATGTCGATATCGACGTCGTCTCTTTTGAAGCTCTTCGCGATGTTCACCCCGATGCCGTAACTCTGTATGTCGCGCTGAGTCTTGAGAACCTGCGCCTCTTCGGCATTCGCCTGCGCCATACAGAAACCAAAGCCCAAAACCATCATCCATTTCAACATCGTCATCTTCCTTTCCGAATTACGTTGGACCACAGTTACAAGAACGTTTCCTACCGGGCTGTTTGCGCCCCTTGGCCCTGCTGCCCAGGCTGGTTAGCCTGGGCCTTGGCCGCCCTCTCGGTAGCATCTTTTTCAGCTTCCAACGACCTCTTCTTGGTGCGAGCCGCCCGGTCGGCAATTCTCTTCTCGATGTTTGCGCGATCAACTTTGTCGTAATAAGCCTTGACCGGCACTCGCGTGGCAGATGGAGCGGCTTGAGCCGGTTGCGCTTGAGCCGGTTGCGCTTGTGCAGGAGAGGCTGCAGCCGGCATGGCGGCCGGGGCCGATGCGTCTTGAGTCATATCTGACGAAGCGGCTATCGATTCCAGGACAATGGCTCCCCCCTGTTCGCGGACCGTCACATCCCCGGCACCGGCACCCTGTATCCAGGACAGCACGATGACGAAAAAAACTGTTTTTGCAATCGTTCTCATTTCACTTCTCCTGTTATTACCGTCCATCTGCCTCATCGCATTGCCATTGCTGCACCCGAGCAGATCAAAGCAGCGGAAGATTCGCCGCGTTCATTTGGGCATCAATCGCAACCCTGTTGTAGCGCTTGCTCGTCCCGAACAACACTGTGGTATCTGCCCCCTTGGGAGTCGTTACGCCCAGATAGGCTTTACCGTTAACTATCGAAATAAAACTACTGTTGAATGTTCCGTTGATGATGCCAGGCAAGGCGGTTGACACCTGTGTGGTTGCAGTCACCGCCAGCAACTGCTGGCCGTTCACCTGTACTGGAGTGAAGCTCACCGTGCCGTCTGCCAACTGGCCCGTCGCGAGCGCTGGGCAGGTCAGGGTGGGGTTTGCATATACGTCATATTTGCCCGCAGTTGCAGTCGGAATAAAGCGGAATCCGGCTACGCAGAACTGTGCATTTGCCGCTGGAAGCGCGGTCAACTGTATGCCAGTCGCATCGAGCACATGGACATACGACCCCAAGCTTCCTGCGTACACCTCGTGGATGTCCTGCGAAGTGAGTCCAAAGTCGGTGACGTCATATTCGATCGATCCAGCCGGAAAGTTTCCGGCCGGAGCAACCGCCGCGCCTGTGGTCAATCCATTGGCATCGACCGCAGCCACCGCAGACGCAATCGCCATACCCGAGATATCTATCTTCGCTACCCTGACGCCATACCTGCCATATGCGCCATCGTTAACGGTGAGGGTGCCGTCCAGGTTGGCGATTGCACTGATGGAGGTCGTGCGATCATCAGACCAGCCCGCAGCAGTGAGGACATAATCCGTATTGCTACTGGTGCTCACCAGGGCTGTCCATATCCTGTTCAGCAGATCCTTAAAGGTACGCACCATCGAATAGGTGGCATTGGACAATGTGGCTGTCATCGATTTGCCAACAGGGGCAACAGTCGTTGTTACGGCACCAATCGTATATTGGTAACCCGGCGAAAACAGGTGCACCCCTCCAGCAGTCAGATCCGACAAATAGCCTGCGCCACCGGTAGCAGCTGCAGCTGCAGAAGTTGCTGCTGCAGCTGCAGCCTGCGTTGCCGCTGTCACGCTCATCGGCGCTGCCATGCCAGTCGCACTGGCAGGACCATACATGTTGGAAACTGCCTGAGCGATAGGCAGAATGGCCGCTATCGCCGTCTGCGCATCAGCGAGCGCCTGCGGGGCGGCCGGAGATGAGGCGGCACTCAAGGCCGCCGCTTTGGCGAGCAACGCATAGGCGGCCACAGCCGCCATCGGATTGGAAGGCTGTTGGGCGGCAACTTTACCAAACATGGCGCTGTAACCGTCCTGGCCCAACTGGGCTGGCGTAACACCGGCGGCAGGAATCACTGGCGGCAGCGCAAACATGTTCTGCACGTCGATGGTGGCGTTCAATAATCCCATACTCTTGGCCAGCACCAGGACCGGCGGCACCGCCGCCACGGCTTGTGCATCGGTGATGGCTGGAGTGATAGCACCACCCGCCTGTTGTTTTAGGTAGGTGTATTCCATTTCTGTGAGCGGGGTTACAGCCACTGGAGCACCGGTAGCACTGGCCGATGGCACCACAGCATGCAGGCTGTCCGCAGTTGTGTAAGACACATTAGTGTTGGTCGATTCGTTGAAGTATGTGCAGGTGCCGCCGCCGACTACCGAGATGACATATGGCCCAGTTGCACCGGAAGGAATCGTCACGGTAGCTTGTCCCGTTGCGTCAGTAGATCCGTTTGCCGTAAACGAACCGGCCGGGTTGCTCACCACGACGCTACAACCAGCGCCGAACTTGCCTTTCATCGGTGCAATAGTCATGGCCGTGCCCACTGGTCCAGCACCACCAGTCCCCCCCCCAACTCCACCACCACCGCCGCCACCACCTCCACAAGCAGAGAGCAGCAGCGATGTCGCCGCAATGCTGGCCAGAATTTTCCCGCTCATCCCGGAATTCGGCCATTGACACTTGAACCATCCGGCATCAATCACATAAGGCCCGAATTTACTTTGTTTCATGGCTATGCTCCCTCAGAGGTGGTCACAATATTTTTCAAACCAGAGCTTGCTGATCCGACGCAAGCCTGTTGTATTCGCGTAACAGATCCATATCTACCCTACTGTCCGGTTCCGCTCAGTGTGATCGTATGAGTCCCCCCCCCATCTACCACGGTCAATGTCGCGTTCTTTGTTCCTGCCGTTTTGGGAGTAAAGATCACATCGATCGAGCAAGTTCCGGCAGTGCCTATAGGCAGGCTCGCAGGCAGTACTCCGCAAGTATTCGTTTGTGCAAAGTCTGCTGCATTGACCCCGCTGATCGAAATACTGGTTACCGAGAGTGGCGTGGCTCCCGTGTTGGCCAGCGTCGCCACCTGCGGTGCGCTGGCCGCCCCAACCGCCTGAGCCGCAAACGCGAACGGCGTGGCCGGGGTCAGCGAGGATGTCGGCACGATCAACGTTACCGCAACCTGCTGTGCTGCTAGCGGCGCCGCTGTCGTTGTTGATGCTGTCGGCGTTGTTACTCCCGTCCCGTTCAACGCTACCGCATGTCCACCGGCCGCATCGTTGATGATCAGTGTCGCCAGTTTGAAGCCAGCGGATGAAGGCATGAAGGAAACATAGATCACGCAATTTGCACCTGCCGCCAGGCTGGCGCCGCAGGTATTGGTCTGCCCGAATTGATTCAGTTGTCCCCATGATTCGATCGCAATGCTGGTGATGGAGAGAGGGATGACTCCGTTGTTTGTTAGAGTCAACGGCACTACCCCACTAGAGGTTCCGACCAACTGATTTCCAAACGAGGTTGGCACGTCAGGCGTCAAACTGGATACGGGTGCTGCAGCCGTACCACGCAGCATCAATGTCTGCATGCCACCCGCATGCCACACCATTAGCGTTTCCGCCTTGGTGCCCATCGTCGAAGGAGCAAAGGTCACGCCGATCGTGCAGCTCGCACCTTCGGCCAAACTGGCTCCGCAGTTGTTCGTCTGCGCAAACTGGTTAAACCCTCCCGAGGTCCCGATCGTGATTCTGGCGATCGGAAGTGGACCAGCTCCGGTATTGGTCAGTGTCACTGCCTGTACAGAGCTGGTAGACATGACCTGCTGCGAGGCGAACATTAGCGAGGCACCTGGAGTCAGCATGGCAGCTTGAGCCACCGCCATCCCGGTCAACGCGGTTGTTCTGGTACCGGCGCCATCGACCACAGTCAGCGTCGCGCTCTTGGCGCCGACGGTAACCGGCGTGAAGGTCACGTTGATCGTACAAGACCCTGTGGCACCAGCAGCCACACTGGTGCCGCAGTTGTTGGTCTGCGCGAACTCAGCTGCATTGGCCCCCGTGATCGAGATGCTGGTGACGGCGAGTGGCAGAACACCGGTGTTGGTCAGCGTCGCAACCTGCGCGGCGCTGGTGGTGCCTGTCTGTTTGGCTGCAAACGTGAGCGGCGTGGCCGGGGTAAAGCTGCCCGATTGCACGGCGCCCGTGCCGTTCAAGGCGAGCATATGGGCACCCGCCCCATCAGCCACATTCAACGTCGCTGTCATGCTGCCGACCGCGGTCGGAGCGAACGACACGTTGATCGTGCAGCTCGCGCCTACAGCCAGGCTGGTGCCGCAATTACTGGTCTGCGTGAAGTTCAGGTAGTTCGTGCCACCGATCGTGATGCCCGCGATGGACAACGGACCGACGCCGGTGTTGGCTACCACCACCGCGTGTGCCGTACTGGTTGTACCGGTCTGCTGGGCCGCGAAAGTGAGCGCTGTAGCCGGTGTCAGGCTGGCCGAGGGCGCTGCTCCTGTGCCGTTCAGGGCGACCGTATGGGTCCCTGCTCCGTCAACCACGGTCAAGGTCGCGCTCTTCGCACCGGAAGTCGCAGGCACGAAGGTCACGTTGATCGTGCAGGTGCCGGTCTGCCCCACAGGCAGGTTAGCTGGCAACGTACCGCAGTTGTTGGTTTGCACAAACTCGGCCGCATTGACGCCACTGATTGCGATGCTGGTGATCGACAGCGGAATGATCGCGGAGTTGGTCAATGTCGCCACCAATGCTGCACTGGTGGTCCCGGTCTGCTGCGCTGCGAAGGTAAGCGGTGTAGACGGAGTCAGGCTGGCAGACTGCACAGCACCAGTGCCGTTCAGAGCAACAACCTGTGTTCCGGCTCCATCGACCAAGCTCAGCGTAGCGCTCTTCGCACCAACCGATCCCGGAGCCAGCGTCACGTTGATCGTGCAACTTGCCGCCGGAGCCAGGCTGGCACCGCAGTTGTTGGTCTGTATGAAGTCGGCTGCGTTAACACCACCGATCGTGATGCCGCTGACCGACAACGGGATGGTTCCGGAGTTGGTCAGGGTCGCCACTTGTGCCGCGCTGATGGTGCCGGTCTGCTGCGCTGCAAACACCAGTGGTGTGGCCGGTGTCAGGCTGGCCAATTGCACGGCGCCCGTGCCGCTCAAGACGACCGTATGGATCCCTGCGCCGTCAACCACGGTCAGTGTCGCACTCTTGGTACCGACAGTCGCCGGTGTAAAGGTCACATTGATGGTACAAACGCCGGTCGCACCCACGGGCAGGCTGGTGCCGCAGTTGTTGGTCTGCGTGAAGTCCGCCGCGTCAGGCCCGCTGATCGCGATGCTGGTGACCGACAGCGGGATGATCCCGGAGTTGGTCAGCGTCGCCACTTGCATTGCACTGGTGGTCCCGGTCTGCTGCAGCCCGAACGCCATCGGTGTCGTCGGTGTCAGGCTGTTGGCCTGCACCGCACCCGTCCCGTTCAGGGCGACCGTATGCGTCCCCATCCCGTCGACCACGGTCAAGGCCGCAGTCTTCGCGCCAACCGTGGCCGGATTGAAGGTGACGCTGATCGAGCAACTGCCGGTCGCCCCCGCTGCCAGACTGGTCGGCAACGTGCCGCAGTTATTGGTCTGCGCGAAGTCGGCCGCGTTGGCGCCGGTGAGCGTGATGCTGCTGACCGACAGCGGCAGGCTGCCCGTATTGGTCAGCGTCGCCACCAGGGCCGCGCTGGCAGTCCCCGTTTGCTGGGCCGCGAAGGTGAGCGGCGTGGCCGGCGTCAGGCTGGCCGTCTGCACGGAGCCCGTACCGTTCAGGTTGATGCTATGCGTCCCCGCACCATCGACCACGGTCAGCACCGCCGTCTTGGTGCCGATGGTGCCCGGCGCAAAGGTCACATTGATCTTACAAGACCCGGTGGTACCGGCAGCCACACTGGTGCCGCAGTTGTTGGTCTGTGCGAAGTCAGCCGCATCCACGCCGCTGATCGCAACGCTGGTGACCGACAACGGCAGGACACTGGTGTTGGTCAGCGTCACCACTTGTGCTGCACTGGTGGTGCCGGTCTGCTGCAACGCAAAGGTGAGCGGTGTGGCCGGTGTCAGGCTGGCCGATTGCACGGCACCGGTGCCGTTCAAGGCAACCATATGGACTCCTGCGCCATCAGCCACATTCAACGTGGCCGTCATGGTGCCGGCCGCAGTCGGGGCGAACGACACGTTGACCGTGCAGCTCGCTCCTACGGCCAGGCTGGTACCGCAGTTGTTGGTTTGCGTGAAGTTCAGGTAGTTCGTGCCGCCGATCGTGATGCCCGTGATGGACAGCGGACCGACGCCGGTGTTGGCCACCACCACCGCTTGGGCTGCGCTGGTAGTACCCGTCTGCTGAGCCGCGAAGGTGAGCGGTGTCGCCGGTGTCAGGCTGGCCGATGCTGCCTGGCCGGTGCCGGTCAGCGCGACCGTATGCGTCCCTGCGCCGTCAACCACGGTCAGGGTCGCGCTCTTCGCGCCTGCAATGGCAGGCTTGAAGGTCACGCTGATGGTACAAGACCCGGTAGCACCCGCAGCCACACTGGTGCCGCAGTTGTTGTTCTGCGCAAAGTCGGCCGCATCCACGCCGGTGATCGCGATGCTGCTGACCGACAGCGGCAGGGTGCTGCTATTGGTCAGGGTCGCTACTTGCGCAGCACTGGTGGTGCCGGTCTGCTGCGCTGCAAACACCAGCGGTGTCGCCGGGGTCAGGCTGGCCGATTGCACGCCACCTGTGCCGTTCAGGGCAAGCATCTGCACCCCAGCCCCATCAGCCACATTCAGCGTGGCCGTCATGGCGCCGGCCGCAATCGGGGCGAACGACACGTTGATCGTGCAGCTTGCGCCCACGGGCAGGCTGGTGCCGCAGTTGCTGGTCTGCGTGAAGTTCAGATAGTTCGTGCCGCCGATCGTGATGCCCGCAATGGACAGCGGACCGACGCCGGTGTTGGTCACCACCACCGGTTGGGCTGCGCTGGTGGTCCCGGTCTGCTGCACCGCGAAAGCCAGCTGTGTGGCCGGTGTCAGGCTCGCGGAGGGCGCCTGGCCCGTACCGCTCACCGAGACCGTATGCGTCCCTGCCCCATCGACCACGCTCAACGTCGCGCTCTTCGCGCCGGCCGTGGCCGGATTGAAGGTCACATTGATGGTACAGGTACCGCCAGTCCCCACGGCCAGGCTGGTGCCGCAGTTGTTGGTCTGGGCGAAGTCAGCCGCGTTCGCACCGGTGAACGTGATGCTGGTGACAGACAGCGGCAGCTTACCTGTGTTGGTCAGCGTCGCCACCTGGGCCGCGCTGCCGGTTCCGGTCTGTTGGACCGCAAAGGTGAGCGGCGTGGCTGGCGTCAGGCTGGCTAGCAGCACATCGCCTGCACCATTCAGGGTGACCGTATGCGTCCCGGCCCCGTCGACCACCGTCAGCGTCGCCGTCTTGGCACCGATCGTGGTCGGCGCGAAGGTCACGTTGATCGTACAAGACCCTGTGGCACCTGAAGCCACACTGGTACCGCAGTTGTTGGTCTGCGCAAAGTCAGCCGCGTTGGCACCCGTAATCGCGATGCTGGTGACCGACAGCGGGATGACGCCGGTATTGGACAGAGTCGCCACCTGTGCCGCACTAGTGGTTCCGGTTTGTTGCAGCGCGAATGTGAGCGGCGTCGCCGGCGTCAGGCTAGCCGACTGAACGGCCCCTGTGCCGCTCAGAGCGACTGTATGGCTTCCCCCTCCGTCAACCACGGTCAGCATCGCGCTCTTGGCGCCGGTGCTGGTCGGCACAAAGGTCACATTGATCGTGCAAGTGCCGCTGGTACCTACCGCCAGGCTGGTGCCACAGTTGTTCGTCTGCGCAAACTCCGCCGCGTTCGTGCCGCTGATCGTGATGCTGGTAACAGCAAGTGGCAGGAAGCCGGTGTTGCTCAGCGTCGCCACTTGGGCCGCACTAGCAGTGCCGGTCTGCTGCTCTGCGAAAGCCATACGCGTGGTCGGCGTCAGGCTCCCCTGCGGCACGGCACCCGAACCACTCAGGGCGACCGTATGAGTCCCGGCTCCATCGACCACGGTGAGCGTCGCCGTCTTGGCGCCCACCGTCGTCGGCTTGAAGGTCACATTGATCGTGCAACTGCCACTCGCCCCTGCTGCCAGGCTGGCCGGCAGCGCACCACAATTATTGGTCTGGGTGAAGTCCCCCGCATCCAGGCCGCTGATCGCGATGCTGGTGACCGACAGCGGACCGACCCCGGTGTTGGTCAACGTCGCTACCTGGGCCGCGCTGGTGCTGCCGATTTGCTGCACCGCGAAGGTAAGCGGCGTAGCCGGTGTCAGGTTGGCCGACGCTGTCTGGCCTGTGCCGGTCAAGCTGAGCGTATGCGTCCCCGCTCCGTCGACCACGGTCAGTGAGGCGATTTTGGCACCGGCAGTACCCGGAGCCAGGGTCACGTTGATCGTGCAACTTGCCGCCGCAGCCAGGCTGGTGCCGCAATTGTTGGTCTGCGTGAAGTCCACCGCATTGGCACCGGTGATCGCGATGCTGGTGACCGACAACGGCATGATGCCGTTATTGGTCAGGGTCGCCACCTGTGCCGCACTGCTGGTGCCGGTCTGCTGTGCCGCGAAGGTGAGCGGCACAGTCGGCGTGAGGCTGGCCGCGGGCACGGCCCCCGTACCACTCAGGGCAATCGTATGCGTCCCCGCCCCGTCGACCACGGTCAGTGTCGCACTCTTGGTACCGACAGTCGCCGGTGTAAAGGTCACATTGATGGTACAAACGCCGGTCGCACCCACGGGCAGACTGGTGCCGCAGTTGCTGGTCTGGGCGAAGTCAGCCGCATTGACGCCGCTGATCGCGATGCTGGTGACCGACAGCGGGATGATCCCCGAGTTGGTCAGCGTCGCCACCTGCACTGCACTGGTGGTGCCGGTCTGCTGCATCCCGAACGCCATCGGCGTCGTCGGCGTCAGGCTGTTGGCCTGAACTGCACCGGTACCATTCAGAGCGACGGTATGCGTGCCCGCTCCGTCGACTACGGACAACGTCGCAGTCTTCGCGCCAACCGTGGCCGGATTGAAGGTGACGCTGATCGAGCAACTGCCGGTCGCCCCCGCTGCCAGACTGGTCGGCAACGTGCCGCAGTTATTGGTCTGCGCGAAGTCGGCCGCGTTGGCGCCGGTGAGCGTGATGCTGCTGACCGACAGCGGCAGGCTGCCCGTATTGGTCAGCGTCGCCACCAGGGCCGCGCTGGCAGTCCCCGTTTGCTGGGCCGCGAAGGTGAGCGGCGTGGCCGGCGTCAGGCTGGCCGTCTGCACGGAGCCCGTACCGTTCAGGTTGATGCTATGCGTCCCCGCACCATCGACCACGGTCAGCACCGCCGTCTTGGTGCCGATGGTGCCCGGCGCAAAGGTCACATTGATCTTACAAGACCCGGTGGTACCGGCAGCCACACTGGTGCCGCAGTTGTTGGTCTGTGCGAAGTCAGCCGCATCCACGCCGCTGATCGCAACGCTGGTGACCGACAACGGCAGGACACTGGTGTTGGTCAGCGTCACCACTTGTGCTGCACTGGTGGTGCCGGTCTGCTGCAACGCAAAGGTGAGCGGTGTGGCCGGTGTCAGGCTGGCCGATTGCACGGCACCGGTGCCGTTCAAGGCAACCATATGGACTCCTGCGCCATCAGCCACATTCAACGTGGCCGTCATGGTGCCGGCCGCAGTCGGGGCGAACGACACGTTGACCGTGCAGCTCGCTCCTACGGCCAGGCTGGTACCGCAGTTGTTGGTTTGCGTGAAGTTCAGGTAGTTCGTGCCGCCGATCGTGATGCCCGTGATGGACAGCGGACCGACGCCGGTGTTGGCCACCACCACCGCTTGGGCTGCGCTGGTAGTACCCGTCTGCTGAGCCGCGAAGGTGAGCGGTGTCGCCGGTGTCAGGCTGGCCGATGCTGCCTGGCCGGTGCCGGTCAGCGCGACCGTATGCGTCCCTGCGCCGTCAACCACGGTCAGGGTCGCGCTCTTCGCGCCTGCAATGGCAGGCTTGAAGGTCACGCTGATGGTACAAGACCCGGTAGCACCTGCAGCCACACTGGTGCCGCAGTTGTTGTTCTGCGCAAAGTCGGCTGCGTCCACGCCGGTGATCGCGATGCTGGTCACCGCAAGCGGCAGGGTGCTGCTATTGGTCAGGGTCGCTACTTGCGCAGCACTGGTGGTGCCGGTCTGCTGCGCTGCAAACGCGAGCGGTGTGGCCGGTGTCAGGCTGGCCGATTGCACGGCACCGGTGCCGTTCAAGGCGAGCATATGGACTCCTGCCCCATCAGCCACATTCAACGTGGCCGTCATGGCGCCGACCGCGGTCGGGGCGAACGACACATTGATCGTACAGCTCGCTCCCACGGCCAGACTAGTGCCGCAGTTGCTGGTCTGCGTGAAGTTCAGGTAGTTCGTGCCGCCGATCGTGATGCCCGCGATGGACAGCGGACCAACGCCGGTGTTGGTCACCACCACCGGTTGGGCTGCGCTGGTGCTCCCGGTCTGCTGCACCGCGAAGGCCAGCGATGTGGCGGGTGTCAGGCTGGCCGACGGTGCCTGGCCTGTGCCGCTCACCGCAACCGTATGCGTCCCTGCGCCGTCGACCACGCTCAGCGTCGCGCTCTTCGCGCCGGCCGTGGTCGGATTGAAGGTCACATTGATGGTACAGGTACCCGCAGCCCCTACCGCCAGGCTGGTGCCGCAATTGTTGGTCTGCGCAAAGTCAGCCGCGTTCGCACCGGTGAACGTGATGCTGGTCACTGCCAGGGGTCCAATCCCGCTATTGGTCAGCGTCGCCACTTGTGCCGCACTGGCAGTCCCGGTCTGCTGCGACGCAAATACGAGTGGCGTAGCTGGCGTCAGACTGGCCGATTGCGTGGTGCCTGTACCGCTCAGGGCGATCGTATGCGTTGCTGCACCATCGACCACAGTCAGCGTCGCACTCTTGGTGCCAGCCGTGGTCGGCGTGAAGGCCACGTTGATCGAGCAAGTCCCGGTTATCCCCACGGGCAGGCTGGCCGGTAACGTGCCGCAATTGTTGGTCTGCGTGAAGTCAGCGGCGTTGGCCCCACTAATTGCGATGCTGGTGACCGTCAGAGGAATGATTCCTGAGTTGGCCAGGGTCGCCACCTGCGCCGCGCTAGCAGTGCCGGTCTGCTGCGACGCGAAAACCATCGGTGTAGTCGGTGTAAAGCTATTCAATTGCAGCGCGCCGGTGCCGTTTAAGGCAATTGTCTGCGTCCCCACCCCGTCGACCACGGTCAACGTCGCACTCTTGGGACCGCTCGTGGCCGGATTGAATGTCACATTGATGGTGCAGGTGCCGGTCGCACCCGTTGGAAGACTGGCGGGCAACGTGCCGCAATTGTTGGTCTGAGCAAACTCAGTCGCATTGGCGCCGCTGATCGCGATACTGCTGATCGACAAAGGCCCGACCCCAGTATTCGTTAAAGTCGCCACCTGTGCCGCGCTGCTGGTACCGGCCTGCTGTGCCAAAAACGACAATGGAATAGTCGGGCTCAATACCGAGGACGTTGCCTGGCTGGTCGCCGTCAGTGGGATCGTCTTGGCTCCCGATGCATCGGTTACGGTCAGCGTCGCGCTCTTCGCGCCGGCCGCACCGGGAGTGAACGTCACGTTGATGGTACAGGTGCCGGTCGCTCCGACTGGCAGGCTGGCAGGCAGCACGCCGCAATTGTTGGTCTGAGCGAACTCGGCCGCGTTCGCACCGGTGATCGCGATGCTGGTGACCGACAACGGACCGACACCGGTATTGGTCAGCGTCGCTACCTGGGCAACAGTGGCCGGGCTCCCCGACTGCAGCGTCCCGAACGCCATCGCCGTTACCGGCGCCAGCGTGGAAGACGGCGCCTGTCCGGTACCCCCCAAGGCGACGATCTGCGTTCCGGCCGCATTGACTATGGTCAATGCGGCACTCTTGGCTCCGGCCGCTGCCGGATTGAACGTCACATTGATGGCACACGTGCCCGTCGTTCCCGCAGCCAGACTCAGGCCGCAGTTATTGGTCTGTGCAAAATCGGTCGCATTCAAACCCGTGATCGAAATGCTGGTGATCGGCAACGCCAAAGCTCCGGTGTTGGTAAGAGTCACCGGCTGAGCCACGCTGGCAGTCCCTGTCTGCTGGGCCGTATAACTCAATGCGGCAGCCGACACAGTCGCCGAATTGGCCGCTTGGCCGGTACCGTTCAGGGTAAGCATCTTGGTTCCGCTTGCGTCGACCACGTTCAAAGTCGCGGTCCTGGCACCGACCGCTGTCGGCGTAAACGTCACGTTAATCGCACACTTCGCGCCTACGGCCAGCCCAGTGGCACAGTTGTTCGTCTGAGCAAAATCGGTGGCATGGGTACCGGTGATCGTGACACCTGTGTAGGCGAGCGGGCCGACGCCGTTGTTGGTCAGAGTCGCCGCCTGTGCCACGCTGGTAGTGGCCACTTGTTGTGTCGGGTATGTCAGAGGGATGGTTGGTGTCAGTGCAGACGATGGCGACTGCCCCCCGCCGGCCAGTGCAACCGTCGGTGTGCCCGCCGTCGTCGCAACATTCAGAGTTGCAGTCCGTGGCGTCGTAGCGGTCGGCTTAAAAGTCACATTGATCGTGCAACTTGCGCCGGCAGCCAACGTAGTCGTGACGATCGGGCAGTTATTCGTCTGCGCGAAATCGATCTGATTCAGCCCGGTGATGGTCACGCTGGTAATCGTGACGGGGCCGCTTCCGGTATTGGTCAGCGTGGCAATGCTTGGCGCACTGACCGTGCCAACCTGCTGGGCAGCGAACGCCAGTTGCAGCGGCGCGGTCGGGTTCAACGTAACGGCGGGTGCTACCCCCTGTCCATTGAGGGTGACCTTTTGAGTGCCCGCATCAGTCACCACATTCAGTGTCGCGGTCTCCAGGCTGACCAGGCTGGGGTTGAATGACACGCTGATCGTGCAGGATCCGGCCACGCCTGCGGGCAGGCTGGTGCCGCAGGTGTTGATCTGTGAAAAATCTGCCGCATTAGTACCGCTGATCGTGACGCCGCTGATGGCGAGCGGTCCGCTCCCGGTGTTGGTCAGCGTGGCGGTCATCACTGCCCCGGCGGTGCCGACCTGCTGGGCCGGGAAGGCAAGCGGCGTAGCAGGCGTGATCTTGGCCGATGGGACCGGACTCGCACCGCTCAGCGCAGCCGTCTTCGATCCGGCCGAAGTGGCGACAGTCAGCATCGCTATCGAGGAACCGCTGGTCTTCGGGGTGAACGTCACATTGATCGTACAGGTTGCCGCAGCCGCGAGGCTGGTACCGCAATTGTCGGTCTCGGCATAGTCTGCCGCATTCACGCCGCTGATCGTGCGTCCCTGGATGGTGACGGCCGCGGCTGTCGCATTGGTCAGCGACAACGTCTGCGGCAAACTGACCGTTCCGATCGGCAGGGAAGCGAACGCCAGGCTCCCCGGAGTCAGGCCCCCCGCTTGCTGGACCTGTGTCACGATGTTAGATGGCGCTGAACTGCCGGCGGCGTTGTAGGCGATGACCCGGTACGAATAGTCCGTGAGAGGAAGTTTGGGGGTCGTGTCCACAAAACTGGTCGCGTTCGCCAGCGTCGTCCCTATCTGCGTGAATGCCCCGTAGTTGGCAGAACGTTCAATGCGGAATCCGATTTCGTTCTGCTGGTCGCCCATCGTCGCGACTGCATTGGCTGGCGTCGGGTCGGTCCAGTTGAGCACCCCTGCATTGAGGCTTGCATTGGTCGGCGCCAGTGGTGCGACCGCCGTGTATTTAAAGACGATGGGGCGCATGAAGTCGTTCTCTTCATGGCCCAGGATGTGGCAGTGCCACACATATTCCCATCCGAAATTGGCCACTGCGTTGGTGATAGTTGCCGGTAAGCCAGTGGTTGGATTGACTTGCGAGAGTCCGCCGGTGGTGCCCAGCGGCTGGGTCGGATCGAGCGCGCGTATACTTTCCGACAGGCCGAAAGGAAGCGTCGGCGCCTTGGACCGGACGGCCACGATGACGTCCTCCAGCGGGTTCATCTTCACCGTTTCCTTCCAGCCCAGTTCGTTCTCTGCAGGGGGTTTGATCGTCCCATCCCAGCCTACGCGGTTGATCAGTTGCACATTGACCAGGTGGAAGTGGACCGGGTGGGTATCCACACCGTTATGGGTGATCTTCCATATCTGCGTCTCGCCATCGGCGATGGTCTCTGTCGCCGGATCGACATAACCGAGCGGGATCGTGGTCTGGTTGAATGCGCTGGTAAACGGCAACTCCACCCCCAGCGTCGCATTCATCCGGCCGTAATTGGGATCGAACAATTCCTGAATGGCCTTGTTCTGCACGGGCAAGGTTTGTGCCAAGCCATCGCCATTGGTAAAAGTAAAATTGGGCGCGCGTATCGAGCCGGTATGGATGCTGGCATAGGAGTTGGTGAAGGTCGTCGGCCACAGCCCGTTATAAGCTGCCTCTCCCACGACAGGTTTGGGCTGAGTCGCGGCATAGGCAGCCGGCCACGCTGTTTGCAGTGCAGTCAGCTTGGGATTCTTGGTATTGGGATTTGCACTCTGGGTGAACGCCGCCCGAACGCATCCTGGAACCGGTGCCCCTGAAATTTCGAACCGCATGATGGTCCGGGTATTGGGGCCATAACCGGGCAATGTCGAAGGGGCGCCGCCAACCGCGGTCAGGTCGGGATTTCCCGTGTAATAGTCGGCACGCGGATCGAACCCCGGCACAGGCGCTGGGGCATCGTTGTACAGGATGAGTTTGGTACCGGGGCAGTAGCCCGAGAAATCGATGACGGCATCTGCACGCTCTGCCGGCGCCAGGTATAGCCCGTAGGTCAGGACATTCAACACGGTAACGCTTCTACGGTTGAATTCATATCCGATCGGTGTGGACGGGATCACTGCCGGCGCCGGCAGGAAGCCACCTTCGGAACCGACCTGAACGATGTCCGGCCCCGCCGTTGAAGGATCGGGCACGCCCCCCGCCCGCCCATCTGTCGGCCATATTGCCGGCCAAGCCGCATTCGGCACAGCAGGAACCATCTTCACCTCGGTACTAACCGAGGCAACGGCAGCTGCTCCCGTGCCGGTGGCGTCCGTGATCTTGATGGTCGGCGCAGCGGTATAGCCCGTGCCCGGGTTAGTCACGATGATCTTGCTCACGACGCCAGCCGTGACGACGGCCGAGGCTGTGGCCCCGGCGCCCGTCACATCGCCCACCGCAGGTGTGATGGTGACCGCCGGTGTCGCCGAATAGCCAGCCCCGCCTGCAGTAACCTCAATGGTGAGCGGTTCAGCCTCATAGAGGCCGAGGTTGAGCGAGCGATCGTTTGTGGCATTCAGGATGCGGAAGCGATAAGCCTTGGGCAGGACCTTGACGGTGGGATAGGCAGTACCATTGACCACTGGAGTGTCCATGAAGGCTTCAGCCACGATGGTTTCATTGCCGTACTCGCCTGTCGGCAAGGCCTTCGGCGCAGGGAACACCGGCCAGAACCACGGTCCATAATCCCAGCGCCCGACAGGATTGGTGCCGTCGAACGAATTCGGGTCCTGGTTGGTTTCATATACATGAGGGAACCACAGGTCCCCCGGCTGCCCCCAGTGCGCTACATCCCATTTCGCATCCTGCATGGAAATATCCGCCGGCACGAAGGTCTTGTCCTGGATGACCAAGGGAATCTGATCGAGGGGAAGGACACCTGTTGTTACCAGTCCCTGCTCCACCGGATCCGATATCAGGTAACCCGCGGCCATGCCGGCATAGACATTGAGGCGCGTGATCCCCGCAGTATGATCGTGGAAGAACATCATGCGGGCGCTCAGGTTGTTGGGGTAATACAGCGTCCCGGAACCCGGCCCCGGGTCCGGCATATCAGGAACGTTCTGGAAGCTGGCCCCTTTGGTATAAGGCGTGTTCTCGCCGGCAGGGGTGATCCATTGGTGGGGCGTGCCGTCGCTGATCCATGGAGCATCGCCGCCGTGAAGGTGGATGTTGATACGGTTCTGGGTGTACTTGTTGATCCCGTCCGGCCCAAAACCTGCCCCCATCAGGGTCTGATCCACAGGAAGGAACAGATCTCCGCCGCGAGAATTGGTGATCGGGTCGTAATGTCCGGTCGGCAGCAGGTTCGAAAACTTGAAGCGCACGGGAACGCCACGCTTCGCGCTGACGACCGGTCCCAGATAATGCGGATTGTCCACCGCAAACACCTGCTGGCCCGCGGCATTTAATATCGGAGTCCCATTGGGATAGGCCAGTGCGACGTGCTTGCTCGACAGGGCATTCGATGCCGTCTCCAGTTGCACGTAACCACGCACCGTCGTGGCTTTGGGCAGATCGCTGTGCATCTTCTGCGTATATTCGACCACACCGATCTCGTAATAGTCCGATCCCGGATAGGTCGTAGTATCCGGAACGGCAACCGGCAAATACTGGCCCAGGTTGTTGATACCTGTAGCTCCCAAGCCCGGGAGGGAATCGACGAATTTTCTGAGGGGCACCCCGGTGTTGACCATCGCTCCCGGCAAGGCGATAGGCGACAGGTCTGACCGGAAACCGGAGGGACTGTTGGCATAATAAGTGGGGACCTTGATTGGCGCCCCGGTCGCATTGGTGCTATTTCCCCAACCTGCACCTGCGTGAGCCGGATTGATCGCCACCATGGCGGCCATGGCAAGCACTACTGATGCGGTCATTCGGTAAAGACTGAATTTACGCTGCTTCATGGCGATACTCCCTCAGGTATGTTTGCAACACCTGCGTTGTCTATATGGTTGCCGAGTCCCAATGCCCATGACTGGGCGGTTTCAGGTATTTTCGTTACCGCATTCACTCGATGCACTAAGGCAAAGACCTGCTTTTGGCGATGACTTTCATCGCATATCCCAATACGCAAAATCTGTTAGTCCGGCACCAACCCGTGGTACTCGCGCAGCAGTTCATCTGCGCTGGCAAAGCCATCGATACGCACCCAAGGCTTGTCGGCCCCTTTGCGCAGGAACGTCACCGGCTCGTGATTCATCTTGTCGCCGCGGTAGACATTGAAGGCACGCTGAACGGCAATGCTGTCCTCGACACTGCCGGTCAACATGCTCCATTGCGGCCCGGCCTCGAACCGCTTTGCATACTCATTCAGCTTTGCCGGAGAATCGTGTTCCGGATCGATGGATATCGAAACCATGCGCACCGTGCCGGCGTTCGGTCCAAGCTTTTCCTGCACCTGGGAAAAAGTGGCACTCATCACCGGACAGATCGTCGTACACGTAGTGAAGATGAAATTCAGCATGACGGGCTGGTCCACATCGAGACTGTCGTTAAGCGCAACCTTCTTGCCATGTGTATCCATCAATTTCACATCCGGGGTCTGGTACGAAACGACAGAGCGTGTGTAGCCATTGCCGACCATTGCATGGTGATGGTGATGTTCCATCGTCTGGTAGTGCTCCATCGCCAGGTACTGATCGGCATCACCGGATGCAAAACTGTTGAGGGACACGATTGCAAGCCCCACCGATAGCGCCACGATGGCAAGAATTGATTGGTGCTTTTTCATGGCTTCTCCCTGTTCCTGGCTGTTCGTAACCGTGGCGCAAGTGTCAACCAAAGGTTCAACAAGCACACTGGCGGGCAAGGGGTATTTCCGGATATGGAAGGCTGTATTCGGGAGGTGGGGGTTGACTGTAAAAAAACATGTGCGGCGATACATGGGGAACAGCACACCGGGCCGGCCTTGACTAATGGCTTCCACCACCGCCAAGACACCCTACCCGCCCCCGAAAATACCGCCCCCTCAAGCGGCAATTACACAGTGCGCGGAATAAATTATCGAAAGGCTTTTCTATAGCATCGCTTCCCAGGTTGTGAGAGATGCCGACAGGCAAACCAGGCTTACTCGTTGAGACTGGATCAGCAACTACAACAGGAGGGATGCCATGAAACCAGAATCGCCGATTACCTCGACAAAACCGCTGTGGTCCGGAGATGCAAATGTAGAAGCCTCAGGCGTGAGGTTCATCTGTCCGGTGTGCTTCCAGTGGGTAATCAGGGAAGTATTCGAGGAGCACGTCGCGAATCACAACAATACGCCCGAGCCCGAACCAGACTGAAGGTGTATGCCTCGCTTAAAACCGAGTCATGTCTGACTGGAGACCTTCCGGCAACGGCGCGTGATGCGCGAAAGCAGCACATGCGATTCGCCGACCGCCATGCGCACGATCATCTTGTCAGGGCCTTCGTCGCGTATCTCGGTTATGCGCGCTGATGCTCGTCGGGTGGAAGCGTCATGTTTGCTTAAGGCAGCTCGTATCCAAAACTGCGCATCACCGCCGCAGCTTTCTCGCTCTTCAGGAACATGAGGAACGCGCGCGACGCAGATTGATCTTTCGCGCCGGACAGCAACACCGCACTCTGCCGGATGGGTTTGTGCAGTTCGGGCGGCACCAGCCACCATGAGCCTGCGGTCATTTGGCCGTCGCGCATGACCTGCGACAGCGCGATGAACCCCAGTTCGGCATTCTCGGTCGCGATAAACTGATAGGTCTGCGTGATGTTCTCGCCCTTCACCAGCTTGCCCTGTATCGCATTCCACATCGTCAATTTTTCCAGGGTCTCTCTTGCCGCCATGCCGTAGGGTGCAAGCCGGGGATCGGCGATCGCCAGCTTGTTATAGCCTCCCTTGTATAGCACGGCGCCTTTGGCATCCACGAAACCGGGCTGGGCGCTCCACAGCACCAGCCTGCCCACGGCATAGACCAAACGCGAATCGCCGACGGCCATCCCCTCCTGCACCAGACGCTTCGGAATCGCCTCGTCCGCCGAAAGGAACACGTCGAACGGCACACCGCCCTTGATCTGCGAATAGAACTTGCCGCTGGAACCGAGGCTGACCTTCACCGTGTGACCGCTTTCTTGCTGGAACAATGCAACAAGGCGCTCCATCGGTGCGGAAAAATTCGACGCCACTGCAGCGCGCACCTCGCCGGCGCACACCGGTGAACTCATCAGACCGAACAACATCATGGCCGCGGCGACATGGCCGCGCAATGCAGAGATCATCATTATCGACACCTGAGGCTAATCCAGTTATGGGGCAATCGTCTCATTATAGTACCGCCGCCAAGCCTCGATTCATGCCGGGACATAGCCGAGCCGTGAACGCATGAACGTGACCGCGCTCCTTGTACGCATGGTGAGCGCGGTAGCGTTTCGTGCATGAGACTGGTGCAGACGGGATTTACCGGGCCGTGCATGCATGCCGCGAACTGGCAACACCGTTTGATCAATACCGGCACCAGTTCAAGCTTGCGTGAAGGATTTATGGAATTTTTGAGAGGATATCCAGAAACATAGTCTTCAAATGATGAGCCAACTCATGTCGCCGGCACTCCGGGGGCACTGGTGACCGCCTCGCCACCAACGGAAGGCATCACCGCAACTGCCACTCGCTGACTGCTCTCCTTGTCCCAGATAGTAATCGTCACCGATCCGGCAGACAGTCCCTTAATGAAGGCAGCACCGTGGTCATAACTTACCGTAGCGATATTGCTGTCTGACGACCTGGCGCTCACATCACCCGATGCATCGGAAACATTGATGCTTGCCGTATTACCCACTTTAATTTGCAACAAGGAGGATGAAACATTCAATGGCGGCACATCCCCGGGATGAACCAGTATCAGCAGCACAACGAATACCGCTGCCAGATATGCGAACAAGTCTCGGTGACCCTGATTTGATAATGGAAAGTTCATGACATCCTGCCTTTTCTTCAGGTCTTGATGACGCTACGCGGACGCTAGTCGAGCACGTAACACACCATCCAAACCAACGTTACGATGGCGCCAACCATATGCGCGAAGAAGAGAGGAGAAAATAAGGCAGACAATGTATTTCCGTTTTTCCGGAAACGTAGCGCACGCGTTTACCCCGGCCGCTTAAACTGCTCTTGGTGAATGCGCGGACATGCATCGAATATCAAAAGTTGATACTATTCAGTGCACTGTCGCGAACATGCAAACAGGAGCAAACTAGTCAGGCACAATAAACATGAAAATGAATCGAGCAGCCTGATTTAAGCAAAGTGTGGAATTCCCCGAAAATCTCCGCACAGTGACCGCCCTGACTGATGCTGGCAACGGATTTTTAAGAAGGTAATTTATGAACCACTCTCCAGAAATCCTGACATTGCTGACAACATCACCTTTGTTCCGTGGTGTGCCGCGCAATTTCCTCATCAAGACACTGAGCCAGTCCAAGCTGCTCAGCCTGAAAAAAGGCGACACGCTATTAACTCCCGGACAACTGAACGACCAGATTTACATCATTCTGTTTGGCCGCCTGAGTGTCCAGATGAAAGAATTCCGGGGCGAGCCTATAGCCATGTTCGGCGAGGGCGAGTGTGTGGGCGAAATGTCCGTTCTGGGTGACGGCTATGTCTCCGCATATGTCATTGCCGCGACAGACTGCAGACTGATCGCCATCGACCAAGCCGCCCTCTGGGCGCTGATCGACAATTCATCGGAAGCTTCGCGCAACATGCTCAGCATCCTGAGCCACCGCATTCGCGTTGGCGATCAGCGCATGGCTGAAAGCCTTGAGCGGGAGCAAGGCTATGTAGGCTCCGACACAGTTGACGAACTGACCGGGCTCTATAGCCAGCAATGGTCTCATGACAAGCTGGGGCGATATTTGCAGCGCAGGATCGCGGACCAAAAATTGAGTTGCATGCTTATGCTTGAGATGGATGGCTTCCAGGACTTTTGCGACAAGTTCGGAACTCTGGGCGGCGACCAGGCACTCCGGACCATTGCCCAGACCATATTGTCCTCTCTGCGCCCGGATGATCAGGCGGGACGCTACCGCGGCCCGCAGTTCAGCGTTTTCCTGCCCAATGCGACATCTCTGGCCAATGCCTGCACCGCAGCAGAAAGACTGCGAGCCGCCGTCAACCAAGCCGCCGTTGTGCTGCCTAGCGGTGATGCGCTCCCCCCCGTCAGTATCTCCATCGGTGTCGTCCAAATGCATATGGATGATAATCTGGACAGCTTGTTTGCCCGGGCAGAGGGAGCTTTACATATAGCCCAGGAGAGCGGCGGCAACAGCGTCAAGTGCGAGGAATAATTCCCGGACGCAACAACTGAAATCCGCTAGTAACGGCGTACGACTAAGGACGCCGGGAAGAATGCCCGTCTCACGCGCCCGGGCAAGGCGGGAGCGCCCTATCGTGCCCCGCCCCGAGTCATCGAGCCTAAGCGGCGATGAGTTCTTCCTTCCTGCTTGCAACAGCAATTTTCCCTGTTTGCGTGTCTTTGCTGTAACCGGTCAGCATATTGAGCAACACGCTGTCATCGAAGTGGAAGCAGCACAGGAACATATTGGCGGTGGATAGCTTGATGAGTTGCTCCTCGGAGAGTCCGGCGACCAGATCCGCCATCTCCTCGCTCATGCCAAGACTGGAAACGGCATGAGCCTTGTCTGCACGGATCATTTGCTGACTGAGCTGCATGAAGGCCAGATTGGTGTGCTTGATTTCCTGGTGCAATTGGCTGATGTTCATTTTCACTCCCCCCGCTATTGAAATTGACGTCTTGATTCGACGACTGCATTTTGCGCGGGGTGATGAAAAGAAAAAATCAGAAAAAGAATAATTCTCTTGTAGGAAGAATCATTACAGGAATGTAGGAAGGATGCTCTCATTATCCGGATTCAGCCCGTAAGCGAACGGATGAACAGCGGGATATTCAGGTGTTTATTTGCGGCAACGGCAGATGAGGCCAGCGGAAACGCGGCATACAAGCGAGGGGCAACGTTGCTCTGTCCATTTTGACGTCGCACGTCGATGCGCCACAAAAGCGAAGAGCCAGGGTTAACCTGGCTCTTTGATGTTTGGCGTCCCCTACGAGATTCGAACTCGTGTTATCGCCGTGAAAGGGCGGTGTCCTAGGCCTCTAGACGAAGGGGACTTCTTAAAACCTGTGAATGCACAACAACGCTGTCAGCAACAAAAAAGCCCCGAAGGGCTATTTGTCTGATTTTTCGTCGTTATGCCGCTGCAGCGTCCTGAAACAACGTGCAACCGAATTGGCGTCCCCTACGAGATTCGAACTCGTGTTATCGCCGTGAAAGGGCGGTGTCCTAGGCCTCTAGACGAAGGGGACTTCGTTTCTTTTCTTGGTGGAGGTAAGCGGGATCGAACCGCTGACCTCTTGCATGCCATGCAAGCGCTCTCCCAGCTGAGCTATACCCCCAGGGTGATGCCCCGAAAAGAGCGCGCATTATAGTGATGCGCCCCTACCTTGTAAAGCGGATCACGCGGTTTTTTTCGCAAGGTTCTTTTCGATACGCGCCAACACCATCTCGCGCGGGAACAGCGCCACCAAGGCATCAACGGAAGGCGTCTGGGTCTGCCCTGTCAGCATCACGCGCAACGGCATGGCGAGCTTGGGCATTTTCAAGCCATGCTTGCCGATGACTTCCTTGATGGCGGCGCCGATGGACGCAGCATCCCATGCAACGGTGGTGAATAGCTGCATCAGATCACCGAAAGCCGGGATGGCCTCTGCAGAAAGCTGGGCATCCAGCAGCGCAGCCTCCGGATGCAAGTCGATGTAGAACACTTCTGCCGCATCGGCCAGTTCGTTCAGTGTCGCGACACGCTCTTTATACAGGCCACAGATGGCAGAGAGCGCAGGGCTGTCGGAAACCTTGATGTCGCGCACTTCGAGGCGAGGGCGAACCATTTCCGCCAGCCGCTCGTTGTCGGTCAGCTTGAGGTAATGATTGTTCAGCCAGTTCAGCTTCTCGGTGTTGAACTGGGCGGCGGAGGGCGTGATGTGGTCGAGATCGAACCATTGGCAGAACTGCTCCACCGAAAAGACCTCCTCATCGCCGTGCGACCAGCCCAGGCGGGCGAGATAGTTGATGACCGCCTCGGGCAGATAGCCATCCTCGTCGTATTGCATCACGCTCACGGCGCCGTGGCGCTTGGACAGCTTGGTGCCGTCGTCGCCGAGGATCATCGACAGGTGCGCGTATTGCGGCACCGTCGCGCCCAGCGCCTTGAGGATATTGATCTGGCGAGGCGTGTTGTTGACATGATCGTCGCCGCGGATGACATGGGTGATGCCCATGTCCCAGTCGTCCACCACCACACAGAAGTTGTAGGTCGGCGTGCCATCGCCGCGTGCAACGATGAGATCGTCGAGCTCGCTATTGTCGAAAACGATCTGCCCCTTGACTAGGTCGTTCCATGAAGTCGAGCCGGAGATCGGCGTCTTGAAGCGCACCACCGGCTGGATGCCTTCGGGCGGCGTCGGCAACACCTTGCCCGGCTCCGGACGCCAGCGTCCGTCGTAGCGCGGCTTCTCGCCGCGCGCGCGTTGTGCTTCGCGCAGGGCATCGAGCTCTTCGGGCGTGGTGTAGCAATAATAGGCATGCCCGGCATCCAGCATCTGCTGGATGACTTCCTTGTAGCGCGGCATGCGGCGCATCTGATAGAACGGACCTTCGTCGTAGTTCAGATTGAGCCAGTTCATCCCGTCCAGGATGGCTTGCACGGCTTCCGGAGTGGAGCGTTCCACATCGGTATCTTCGATGCGCAGAATGAACGTGCCCCCGTGCTTGCGTGCATAAGCCCAGGAGAACAACGCGGTGCGCGCGCCACCGATGTGCAGGTAACCGGTGGGGCTGGGGGCGAAACGGGTGCGTATGGTCGTCATAATGAAAAACGGGATGGCAAAAAACAAGGCGCGCATTTTACGCCAGATGCACGCTATCTCATAAACAAATTGACCGGCACATACAGCTGTGGTTAAATGCGCGCCGCTTGATTGGGCGGTTAGCTCAGCGGTAGAGCACTGCCTTCACACGGCAGGGGTCACTGGTTCGAACCCAGTATCGCCCACCAATCAAACCAGACACTTAGACCACTCGGAAGAGTGGCCTTTTTATTTGTACGAACTGTACGAAAATATTTCGATTCCGGCTCTAACCCTACTCTCCTGAAACTTGCTTGAGCAGCGTTGCCGCGGTTCGTTCCAGCAATGCGACATCCAGCGTTCCGATGCATTCCTCGGCCATGTCGATACCGGCCAGCACGGAAGGACGCTCGCTCTCGGTGATTTCCCACACATCCGTTTCATCGCCGCGCCGCCTCACTTCAAGCAGGGTTTCGATGGAAGCGTCCAGCGTGGGGACGGCGTCGGGGTTCGTGGTCTGATTCCGCTCGAGCGCCGACCGCACCACCGAGAGCGCCGCCGCCAAACGACCGAAGGACATGACATTGAACTGGCCGAGACAGGCGGCCTGGTAGGCAAGGTGCATGTCCATCGCGTAGATATCTTTCAGGCCGCGCGTGACGGGGATGCGAAGCGGTTTTCTTTTCTTCATGGTTATGGCTCTGGCTGTTTAAGTTTATACGGCTACTGTATAGGTCATCACGCCATCGTAACAATGCCATGACGCAAACAATCCCCGATATTGAGACGGATTACCCCGCTTAATCACTCGTTACATCCTTCCGGCCGTGGCCGTCCGAATCGCATGAGGAATATCTCCGAGAGGCATTATCCGGTCTACCGCATCCAGTTTGACTGCCTCCTTGGGCATCCCGTAAACGACACAGGTCTCTTCGTTCTGCGCAATGGTTCTGGCGCCGGCATCGCGCATCTCTTTCAGTCCGCGCGCCCCATCGTCGCCCATGCCGGTCATGATGATGCCCAGGGCATTCGACCCGGCGCACTTCGCCGCCGAACGGAACAGCACATCGACGGAAGGACGATGGCGATTCACCAGCGGCCCATCCACCACATCCACGTGGTAATAGGCACCGCTGCGTTTCAGCATCATATGCCGCCCGCCCGGCGCGATCAGCGCCAGCCCCGGCATCACGCGATCGCCGGTCCTGGCTTCGCGCACCTCAATCTGGCAGATGCCGTTGAGTCGGTTGGCGAAGGCCTCGGTGAATTTCTCCGGCATGTGCTGCACGATGACGATGCCGGGAGAGACTCGCGGCAACTTGGTCAACACCGCTTCCAGCGCCTGCGTACCGCCCGTCGAGGTGCCTATCGCCACCACCGCTTCCGTGGTCTGCGCCATGGCGCTTGTGCTAGCTGGCAAAATCGCATCCGCCGTCAATTTCGGCGCGACCTGCAATGCCTTGGCCGGATCACCCAACCGCTTCACGTTGGCGCGTGCGGCTGCCTTGACGGTATGGATCAGATTGTCCGACGCGTCCTGCAGATAACTCTTCAATCCGACCTTGGGCTTGGTGACGATGCTCACCGCCCCGGCCGACAGGGCCTGCATGGTCGTCTCCGCGCCCTTCTCGGTGAGCGTGGAGCAAATCACGACCGGCGTAGGGTGTTCCGTCATGATCTTCCTCAAGAAAGTGATGCCGTCCATGCGCGGCATTTCCACATCCATGACGATCACATCCGGCCACAGCTTTGCCATCTTCTCCATGGCGAACAGAGGATCGGAAGCGACACCGACCACCTCTATGTCCGTATCCTCGGATAGCATCGCGGTAAGCACCTGCCGCACTACCGCCGAATCGTCCACGATCAACACCCTGATCTTGCTCATCCCTGACCTGTCCCTTTCATTGGAATACCGGAAGTAGCCGGAACGTGCTTCATCCATGCATAGCCGCTCCAGACATCGAAGAATAATTGACGGTGCCCTTCTCCGCCGAGATGTTTGGCATGTATCGAAAATCCGTACTTCTGCACCAGGTAATGGGCTACCTGACCGTTGCGGCAATGTACCTTGGGACAGACGCCTTCCGGCTTGAGGTAGGCCGCCTCCGGAGTGCAGCGCTGGCAGCCGTGTTTCCTGGTTTTGCCGGTCGATGGGAACATGTTTCCGGCCCCGAAAATCTTGACCTGATATTCGGAAGGTTCGGTATGGGCGGCGCGTATCTCGCGCATGAACATCTCCATCGCCTCGTCGGCATACTTCCCGTCCAGCTCGCCTGCCCGGCGATGCCCGCGAGTGGGCAGCATGTAGTGGCACATGCCGCCGATCAGCTTCTGCGGATGCCACATCGAGATGGAAACGCAAGAACCCAGCACGGTACGGATCCGCGTATCCTTGTCGCCGAAGTAGAAATCCCCCGGCTGCAGGAATATTTCGATCACATGATCGGGTTTACGCATCTGGCTTGCGGTAAATGGAGGGCGAGACGATCTTGAGTGCGTCGGTGATGCCATTCAGGCTTTCCGAATGACTGACCACAAAATAGCCGCCTGGGCGCAGCAGCGGCAGCATGCGCGCCACCACCTGCTGCTTGGTTTCCATGTCGAAATAGATCATCACGTTGCGCAGGAAGATCATGTCGAACTCGCCCAGCTTGGGTAAATTCTCGTTGAGGTTCACCTGCTGGAACGATACCCGGTTGCGCAGGTTGCGATCGACCAGGAAGGTACCCTCCTGCGGCCCCGTTCCCTTCAGGCAGAAACGGCTCAAGTAATGGCGCGGGATGCCTTCGATGCGCGTCATGGGGTAATGTCCGCCGCGCGCTTTTTCCAACACCCGGCTGCTGATGTCCGAGCCAATCACCTCCCAGGCATCGTCGCCCAGCACATCGGCCAGCACCATCGCGATGGTGTACGGTTCCTCGCCGGACGAACTCGCCGCGCTCCAGATGCGAAAAGGTTTCCCCGGACGGCGCAGCGCGGGCACATGCTGGCGCATGAAATCGAAGTGCTTGGGTTCACGGAAGAAATAAGTCTCGTTGGTGGTCAACAGGTCGATGGCTACCTGTAACTCGTCGCGCTTGTCCTTTTGCATCAGGATGCGGAAATAGTCGCCGTAGCTGTTCAGACCGTGTTGCTTGACGCGCTTCGCCAGCCGCCCGCTGACCAGCGGCTTCTTGGCGGGCGACATGCTGATCCCTGCGATGTCGTAGATCATCGTCTGGAACTGACGGAACTCCTGGTCGCTGAGTGCCAGCTGATTCACTGTGCTTACCTTCATTTTTTTCCTGTCCTTTGAGTCGGGTCATCCAGCAACGCCTCGCCGCCCCCATCCACATGGTCGTCTAGAGTTGCATGGACGATAGCACCGATGTTGCGACCACGCCATCCATGACTAGCCCCGGGCGCGAATTCCGCTGCCTACCGGCAACGCGGCGAGCCAGTCGATGAAGCGCCCCACATCCTTGCCTTGATAGATCGCTCCGTGTTGCGGACACAACATGTCGATCTCCAGCTTGCTGACCCGTTCGCACCAGTCCAGCTTGGCCTCGTTGGAACCCATCCAGCGGCGGTGGAAACCTTCCGCATTGCGGATATGGCGATCGAAGTTCTTCACGAACAGATCATCCTCACCCGGCGGCAACAATGCGGCGCCGATATCCCCGGAAAACAGGATCTTGGCAGCAGGGTCATACAAATGGAAGTTGCCCGACGAGTGCAGATAATGGGCCGGAACCGCCTGCAAGGTCAGGTCTCCCAGCGCCAAAGGCATGCCCTCGTCCGGAATGGAGATGAAGGTATCCGCGTTGCCGCCGAAATGTGGAACGAAGGTGTTCCACAACCAGCTCAGATAACACTGCAATTCAGGATTGAATTCGAGCCAGAGCGCCAGCGACGAAATGATGTCCGGGTCTTGGTGCGATGCAAACAAGTGGGTGACCTTGGCGGGGTCGAATTCTGCACTGAGCGCCAGAAATACGTCCGGGAATATCTCCGAACCGCCCGGATCCGTCATCAGCCCCCGATCTCCGTTCACGATCAGATATTCGTTGGTATCGATCAGGCAATCCGGCTTCGTCGGGTCGCGCGTGATGGCACCCCATTTGTGCGCCCCGGCCTCATAGATGTACTGAAAAGTCTTCATTGCCTCAACCCGCCATTTGTACTTGGATCTGTTTCAGTGTCGCCAGGATATGGCTCACCGCTTCTTCGATCTGGTTAGCCACCTGACGCAGCGTCACCACCATCGAACCACCATATACTGCTTCGATCTTGGCGCTGCGCGCCAGCGCATGGCCTGTGGCGCACAGTCTGAGTGTGCGATCCACCTGAGCACCCACGGCCAGTTGCCGGTCGCGGATCATCCGGCCCGCTTCGTGCAATTCGTTCCCCTTGCGTGACAAAAGGTCCCCAAGCAGGCTTGCTGCCTGATCACCCTGGTTCGCGCGGTTCAGCAGCCATAGTATCCGGCGCTGTTTTTGCAGCCCTGCCGTATCCCGTACCACACCCGAAAAAGTCTCCACCAGATTGAGCATTTCGCGATCCAGACTGCGGCTCAATGCGCGCAATTCGGAGGAGACCACACCGAAGCCGCGCGAGCCTTCGCCGGCGCTGTGTGCGGCCAGCATGGCATTCAGCGCCACCAGATTGACTTCGGCGGAGACCCGCAGGACTTCCTTGACGTGCTCGTTGGCGATCGCCATCCTTGTCAGCCCGTTGCTAGGGGCCGACGATGCTTCCAATTTAACTTCCACGACTTTGCCTCACTCCTCGATACAGTTCGCATCGCTGTCCGCAATTCCATTTACAGATTGCGAATCAATTTGTTTACGACTCGGGCGAATGCGAACGCCAGACCTCTTCTGATTATTATTCCCTAGAACGCGACCTCGATCCGCGCCCCTGCCACCCAGGCATCCTTCAGGGCCGGATCCATGTTGGGATTGCGGACGTATTGCACGGTCGGCTGCAAGGCAAACCAGCCATTGAGCTGTGCGCGGTAGGTGAGCTCGACGATGGTCTCCGCTGATTTAACGGCCACCGCGTTCTGCAGCCACTGTTGCAAGCGGTATTTGCCGCTGGAGTGGCTGGTGGTGACCGCGATGCCGGCAGTGTCACCGTCACGGCCGTCGAACAGCCCCAGATAGCTCAGTCCGGCGCTGCCAGACCAGTCGACCTGCCAAGCATCCTTGTTGACGAAACCCACGCGAGCAAAACCCGCCAGCCCTTGAGCCGGGTCTCCCGGCTCGGCCATCAGTGTGCGCTCCGTGAGGACGTAACCGCCCCGATCGAAGCGCTGAACCGGGTTGCCAAAGGCATCGACGTCGACGAGATCGTTGGCACGGGCGGTGTAGCGCCAAAGGCCGACGGCGGTCTTGTTGTACTGGCCTTCCGCCACTTCCGGGGTATAGCCGAACTCTGCCACCGCGAGGGTGCCATCCCCCTTGCCCAGCCTGATCTGCGTCCCATGCGGATTATTGGGATCACCGGGCACGCCGTCGGTGACGGCGGCCTGCGCATAGTAGCCATCACCGGTGTATTTCAGGCGCACGCCCAGTGCGCCCATGGGAAATACTGGCGGGCCGTTGCGCCCAGTCTGGGCCATTTCGGCCGCCATACCATAGGGCGGCTGAAGGAACAGTCCGGAAACATCGTTAACGTAGAACTCGGAGTCGATAGCGTACAGGCCGCCCAGCAGTGAGAGCCTGTTGTCGGCGAAATTCTTCTGCATCCATGCCTGGAAGAACTGGCCGGTGCTGGTGACGGCTTCAATGTTGGTGATGCCGGCGAAGCTGCCGCTGTACGCATTGATGGACCGGTTCCCGTGCTGTACGTGATACTGGACGTAAGCACTGGTACCGTTCCAGCCCGCCAGCTTGTCCAGGTCCATACTGACCGCGGCTTCGCTGTTCATCAATACCACCGCGCCTCGAGCGATACCCCCCGATGTGTTGGCCAACAGGTCGCTCTTGTGGGTGAGCTCGACGGTTACGCCCTTTTCGCACAGCCTGGAACGGCTACCGTCCCAATCGCCACTCAGAGTGGATTCGTTGAAGTTGGGGCAGGTATCCCCCACGGCATTTGCCGTGGCGCAAAGCAATGATGACGAAGCCGCTATGATGATGCTGAAATAGATGCGATTCATGATTTTTCTCGTTCAAATTCGTTCGGGATCTCTTTGCCACGCCTGGTACCAGCCACGGCTGACACAAGTATATGCGACATCGCTCCGGCAGCTGAGGATGCTGTCGTCGTTCAGAACCCTGGCCTGAACTCTCACACGCTGAAAGATCAGGCCAGGGCCAACCGTTTCCGGTTGACCCCAGTTAGTGCTGCTTAGAACCGCTGGAAGTGGCTTTCGTCCACGTCGCCGGCCACCGGCATCGCCTTTGCCTTCACCGGCTTGGCGGCGGCGTACATCGGTATTACCTTGGCTTCCGAGCGTGCTGCGGAGACCACAGATGCGCTGTCGACCTTGAAGAAACCGACCAGCTGCTGCAGATTCTCCGCCTGGCTGCTCATCTCTTCTGCGGTCGCTGCCAGTTCCTCGGAGGAGCTGGCGTTCTGCTGCGTGATCTGGTTGAGCTGGTTCATCGCGGTGTTGATCTGGCCCACGCCGGACGATTGCTCGTTCGACGCTGCCGCGATCTCCTGCACCAGGTCGGAGGTCTTGCCGATGCTGGGCACCATTTCGTCCAGCAGCTTGCCTGCACGTTCGGCCAGGCCCACGCTGCCCTTCGCCACTTCGCCGATCTCCTGCGCAGCCACCTGGCTGCGTTCCGCCAGCTTGCGCACTTCGGCTGCCACCACGGCGAAGCCCTTGCCGTGCTCGCCGGCACGCGCCGCTTCGATCGCCGCGTTCAGCGCCAGCAGGTTGGTCTGGTAGGCGATGTCGTCGATGATGCCAATCTTGTCGGCGATGCTCTTCATCGCGACAACGGTTTCCTTGACCGCCTGGCCTCCTTCGTTGGCTTGATTGGAAGCCGACTCCGCCATGCCGTTGGTGACCTTGGCGTTCTCGGCATTCTGGTTGATCGAGGCGCTCATCTGCTCGACGGAGGCGCTAGTCTCTTCCACGCTCGCAGCCTGTTCGCTCGAAGCCTGGCTCATGCTCTGTGCAGTGGCCGACACCTCTTCCGATGCGCTCGACAACGCGTCGGCCGAGCTGCGCACTTCACCGATCACCTGAGAAAGCTTGTTAGTCATCTCCTGCATCGCAGACAGCAACTGGCCGGTCTCGTCCTTGCTCGTCACTTCGATCCGTGCCGTCAGATCGCCGTTGGCCAACTGGTTCGCCACGCCGACCGCCTCATTGATCGGCTTGGTGATGCTGCGCGTGATCCACCATGCGAAGGCGATCGCAATCGCGAAAGCTGCGAGGCCGAGAATCAGGATGAGCGTCTGGGTCTGTGTGGCGACCTTGTCCGCATCTTCTCCGGTCTTCTTCATCAGGTCGGACTGGAATGTGATCACATTGTTCATGGCTTCGATGTAGTCGCCTTGCGATTTGCGCATCACATTGATCATCAGGCTGACCGCCTCGTCGCGCTTGCCGGCCTTCTGCAGCTCGAGGAACTTGTCCTGGTCATCGACGAAGTTCTTGCGCGCTTCCATCGCCTTGTCGAGTACTTTCTGCCCCTCTTCCGAAGTGATCAATTTGTCCAGTTTGTCGAAGCCCTCAGCGATCTGCTTGCGCGCCTCTTCCACGCGCTGGAGTTCTTTCTGCACATCATCCGGCTGGGTCACCAGCACCGAGTTGCGCAAGGCGCGCGCAATCACGTTGATATCGGCAATGATGTCGTTGGCAATGACCGTCTTGGGAAATTTGTCATGGATCAAATCGTCGATCTCTGTACTGATCTGTCCGACCCGGAGATAGGAAACCACCGAGATGACTGCCAGCAGGATCAACACCAGGGCGAAACCGATCCCCAACCGCATACCTATTTTCAAGTTCTTGAACATTTCACACCCCTCTTCAAAAAATATTAACAACCGTTACTGAATCGCGACCCGTCCGGCATCGGCCTGATGGCCCTGTCCGGCGACGGATGCCAGCGTGGATATCTCTTCCACCGACAGGACCTTGCCCACATCGAGCAGGATCACGAACTTGCCGTTGACCTTGCCCATGCCATGGATGAAATCGGTGCGTATCTTGGCGCCGAAGGCGGGCGGCGGTTCGATCTCGGTCGCAGGAATCTCCAGCACCTCGCTCACCGCATCCACCACCACACCGATGTCCTGCTTCTCTTCGCCGCTCGGCACCTCGATGATGACGATGCAAGTGCGCCGCGTGACCTGCGTTTCGCCGCGACCGAAGCGTGCGCCGAGATCGACCACCGGCACCACCGCGCCGCGCAGGTTGATCACTCCGCGGATGAAATTTGGCATCATCGGCACTTCGGTCAAGTGGCCGTACTCGATGATCTCTTTCACGCTCAGCGTGCCGACTGCGAACATCTCGCTGCCCAGCGCGAAGGTCAGGAACTGCTGTATCTCCGCCAACTTGGCCACTGCGGTCGGTCTTTCTGTTGTTACCAATGCATTCATCATTTCCTCCTGAAAATATTCCTATCGCCGCTTCCTCATCATGCCTCGAACATGCTGCGTTCGCCCTTGGACGAGACCTGCTGCACCAGGCGCGGCACGTCGAGGATCAGCGCCACTTCACCGCTGCCCAGGATGGTGGAGCCGCCGATGCCGTTGATATGGCTGAAGATGCGTCCCAGCGGCTTGATGACCGTCTGGAATTCGCCTTGCAGGGTGTCCACCACCAGACCGGCACGGGCGTTGCCGTACTGCACCACCACGACGTTCTCGCGCCGCACCCGGTCGCCCTCGATATCGAACTGGTCGCGCAGGCGCAGGTAAGGCAGCACCTGGCCGCGCAGCGACAGGTAATTGCGCTCCCCGGCGGCGCTGCGGTCTTCGTCGGAGAGTTCGATGCACTCCACCACCAGGTCGAGCGGTATGACGAACGAGGACTTGCCGACGCTGACCAGGAAGCCGTCGATGATCGCCAGCGTCAGCGGCAGGCGGATGCTCACCGTAGTGCCCTGCCCTTCCACGCTGTCGAGATCCACAGTGCCGCGCAGCGCCATGATGTTGCGCTTGACTACGTCCATGCCGACGCCGCGTCCCGACAGGTTGCTGATCGCATCGGCGGTGGAAAAGCCTGGCTCGAAGATCAGGTTGAAGATCTCCTTGTCGCTCAAGTTCGCATCCGGTTGCACCAGGCCGCGCTCGATGGCCTTCATCAGGATCCTGTCCTTCTTCAGTCCGCCGCCGTCGTCGATGACTTCGATGACGATGCTGCCGGAATCGTGGTAGGCATTGAGCTTGAGCGAACCGTGCGCCGGCTTGCCGTTAGCCACGCGCACCTCGGCTGGCTCGATGCCATGGTCCATTGAATTGCGCACCAGGTGGGTCAGCGGGTCTCCGATCTTCTCCACCACAGTCTTGTCCAGTTCGGTTTCGGCGCCGCTGATCTCGAGGCGGATGTCCTTGCCAAGTTCCTTGCTGACGTCGCGCACCACGCGCTGGAAACGGTTGAAGGTTCCGCCGATCTGCACCATGCGCAGGGTGAGCGCGGAGTCACGCACCTCTTCCACCAGCCGCGACATGGTGGCAGTCGCTTCCTGCAGTTCGGGAATGCCTGAACGTTGCGCGGCCAGGCTGGCGCCAGCGCCGGCGATGGTCAGTTCGCCGACCAGGTTGATGAGCTGATCCAGCTTTTCCGCATCCACGCGGATCAGACTGGCCTCGGCGCTCTTGCTCTCCTTGACCTGTTTCTGTTTCTCCAGCGCGGCTTCCACCACCGTCGCCTGCACGATGTGTTTCTCGACCAGAACTTCACCGATCGGACGCGGCGGATGCTCGCTGTTTTGCGCCTGCTCGCGCAGGGTATTCTCCAATTCGGCCCGTGTGAGCGTGCCGCACTTGACCAGGATCTCCCCGAGGCGCATTTCCTGTTCCGGCAGATCCTGGATCAGTTTCAGGTATTCGTATGCCTTGCTATGCGGCGGCATAATCGCGATCTGGCTGTCTTCGCGCACGAATTCGAACACGCCTTCGATGGCCGCCTTGTCCGCGTTGCTCTGGAAGCTGATCTCGAAGCCGAGATAGCAGGATTCCGGATCGATCTCCGACAGCGCAGGAATGGCCTCGGTCAGCGTGACGACATTGACGATCTCCCCCAGTGTCTCCAGGTAGCGGATGAACGCCAGCGGGTCCATGCCGTTGCACAACAGGTCCGGGCCGAAACGCAAAGAGATGTGCCAGTTATCCGTGGCAACCCTGCCGCCGCCTTCCTTCTCGAACTTATGCTCGTGCTCCACCGGCATGCCTGCCGGTTTCGCCTCGGCCTGGTGGCCGAGATAGGCGTTGAGCCGCGTAATCAGTTCGCCTCCGTGCTGGTTGGTGGCATCGCCTGGCTCTTCGCCTTCGGCGGCGTGATCGACCAGCACGCCGATATGGTCGCGAGATTCCAGCAACAATGCAATCAGGTCGGCGTCGACCCGCAATTCCCCGCTGCGCACCTTGTCCAGCACGCTTTCAGCCACATGGGTGAAGGCCACGACGTATTCCAGCCCGAACAGGCCGGCCGAGCCCTTGATGGTGTGGGCCGCGCGAAAGATCGCATTGACGACCTCCGCATCGTCCGGTTCCTGCTCGATGCGCAGCAACGCCTCCTCCATCTGCTCCAGCAGTTCGCGGCTTTCGATGATGAATGTTTTGAGTGCTTCGTCCAGATTCATGACACTTACCTCAAGACGCATGAGAGGAAATGATGATCTGGTCGCCGAAAAAACCGCCCAGGTCGCACAAGTCCAGCATGTCCAGCACCGGTTTGCTGTGTCCGGTAAAGCGCAGTTCCTTGCCGCGCAGGATCGCTTCCAGCTTGGCCGCCACCATGAGTTGCACCCCTGCGGAATCGATCTCGGTGACATGCGACAGGTCGACCTCGATCTCCTGTGCCCGCGCTATTTCCGGCAGCATGGCCGCCTTCAGTTCGGCGGCGCGGAAGATCGTCATTTCCCCCTCGACCGCAAACTGCACTGCATTCCCATCGGTTTTTTCGTTGCCTGACATGACGACTCTCCTTGAGCTTCAGGTATTCGGTTATGGAAGAACCAGCTTGGAAACGGCCGCCAGCATCTGAGCGGGCTGGAATGGCTTGACCACCCAAGCCTTGGCGCCGGCAGCCTGGCCGGCCTGCTTCTTGTCCTCGCCAGCTTCGGTGGTCAGCATGATCACGGGTGTGAACTTGTATTCCGCCTTTTGCTTCGCTTCCTTGACGAAAGTGATGCCATCCATGTTGGGCATGTTCACGTCGCTGATGATGAGGTGGATCTTCTGTCCGGTGAGCTTGCCCAGCGCATCCTTGCCGTCGCATGCCTCGAGCACGTCGTAACCCGCCCCCTTCAGCGCGATGCCCACCACCTGACGCAGCGATGCCGAGTCGTCCACTACCATGATTGTCTTAGCCATATTGTTCTCCTAGAAAAAAGTGATTTCGTCCGATTTGCTTGCTGCACCAGAACTTCCGCCGCCATGAACCGCATGCTGTTCTGGCATGGTGTAGGTGCGCGACAGTTCTTCCAGCCAGGCACTAACGTCGATCGGGCCGAAAAGGCGGCCTGCCGCCAGTTCCTGTTCGTGCATTTCCAGATGTTTCTCCAGCTTTTCGAGATCGTTGCGTACGTGCATCAGCATCTGGCTGACGCGATCCTGGAATTGCAGCGCGACCAGCACCTCGGCGATCTCGCTGCCGATAGCCTGGCTCTCCTGGCGCAGCACCTCGGTGGAATCGGAAAGCCCGGAAGTGGCGGTGTGGAACTGTGCGAGCACCTGCTCGATCACCCGCTCTGAATTGACCACCATTTCTTCGTCCTGGCGGGCATATTGCTCGGAAGCTCGCAGCGTCGCAGCGATGGCGTTGTTCACCGTCTCGACGGTCTCGCTGATCTTCTTGCCGGTCTCGCCCGACAGATTGGAAAGTTTGCGCACCTCGTCGGCGACGACGGCGAATCCGCGTCCGACTTCACCCGCGCGCGCCGCCTCGATGGCGGCATTCAACGCCAGCAGGTTGGTCTGGCTGGCGATATCGCCGACGTCCTGGGCCATGCTCTTCAATGCATCCGTGAGGTGAGACAGCGACTGGATCTCCTTCAGCATCACCGATTTCACCTCAAGCGCGGCGCGCAGCGAGGCGATGATGGAATTGAGATCGGCTTGGCTGTCTTTGAGCAACGCGACCAGGCCGCCACCATCGCCGCCCGCACCCGCCGTGTTCTGCGAGGTGGCGACCGCGGCCTCGAGGCGCTGGGACAGATTGGCGAAGCGTATCGTCAGGTCGGTGATCGCCTCCTCGGTGTTGCCGCGCGCCATCTCGATCTGGCGGGACCAGATCGGCAGGACATCGACGCACAGATCATCCAGCCCGTTGATGGCCTTTGCCTTCTCTTCGCGCAAGTCGGTCTCCAGCTTCGCGCGAACCTCGTCCACCGCAGCCTGTACAGTTTGTCGGCAGTGCGAGGCGGAAACCCTGGCCGCAACAGCGGCCGCCACCGCCAGCAACGCGGCACAGCCAAGCGCAAAGGGCTGGGTTCCGCCCACGGCGAAGATACCCGCGACACCCGCCACCCCCAATATGACCGATGGCATCGCCACCGTCATATCCTTTGCCCCCGCCATCGGTTTACCACCCATCCCTTACCTCCACGTATTTTCTGGATCTGCTTCGACCAGTAAGCGGCCTCGCAGCTATCGATTTGTCAGTGATGACATGATGAACGCCCGACGACTGGAAAAATATCAGGCAATCTTGATTTTCGCGTAGGGAGCGGAGAAAGGCGGGGTGAGGATATCCCTACACAAGCCGCAGCTGTTCGCCCTGATGAGCGAATGGAATGCACACCTCGACCACGGTTCCCTGTCCCGGCGCACTGAAAATGACCAGCTCCCCGCCGATCATGTGGCTCAGCTCTTCCATACCGAGCAACCCCATGGACTGTTGCCTGGAAATATCCAGGTCAAAGCCCTTGCCGTCGTCGCGCACTTCGAGCCTGCAATCGTCCTTGCGCTGCTCCAGGATGATGACAACCTTGTCCGCCTCCGCATGCCGGATGACGTTCCTCAAAGCCTCCTGCACGATGCGGAACACGGCAGTGGAACGTTCCTCGCCCATCTGGAATGGCTGGCTATCGATGCGCAACTCATATTGGACATCCGTATTCTTCAGGAGGTCTTCCGCCAGCCATTCCAGCGCCGAGGCAATGCCCAGGTTCAGTGAGGAAGGCCGGATGGCGGAGACCATGTCGCGCACTTTCAGGATGATGCTATCCAGCAGGCCCAGCGCCCCCTGCACTTTCTCCTTCAACTCCGGCTGATTGCCGCCGAACTGAACACGGATCAGGGAAAGGTTCATGCGCAGCGCGGTCAGCGCCTGCCCGTATTCTTCATGCATCTCCCGCGCGATCTCCTTGCGCGCCTTCTCGACGGCCGCTTCGCGGCGTGCCGTCAGCAGGTGCAGCAGGGTGCGCGACTCGCGCAGCTGCCGCTCGGTTTCCTTGAGCATCGTGATGTCGCGTCCGATGCCGAGCACTCCGCATATTTCGCCTGCTTCATCCCGCTCCGCCACCAGGCGGATATGGGTCGTCTTCAGGCTGCCATCATGCGCAAGCCAGACGCATTCCCATTCATCGTCGCAGCCAGTCTCCAACACTTCTCTCAGTTTTGCCTCATAGGCGGCCACCAGAGTCATCGCGTCAAAGGCCGCAGGTGTCTTGCCCAGCAGAGTCTCCAATGGAACACCGACAAGACGGGCAAAAGCGGGATTCGCGTAGATCAAACGGCAGTCGCGATCATAGCGCTCGACGGTATCGGGCGAATTCTCCACCAGCTCGCGGAATCCCAGTTCAATCATCGATGCCTCACGCGCCTGAGCGCAGTGCGGCAATCAGCCGCCAAGAGCCCTGCCGGAGTTGCGTCGTTGATCGAAATAGTCTGCATCCAGATAGAGTCAAATGAGTTGAAATGCCTAGCGCCACCCACATGACGAAGGGGGTACCAAGTGGCCGCGAAGGATGCCAACAATCCAACGGTCCAACTATCAGGAATTATTGATTTTCATGTAGGGATAGACAAAGTCGGTGTAAGGATTACCCTACCCTTGCTCTCATCGCCCGGCCAAACCCAAGTGAACATCACGCTCCCGGCATTGCATGCTCCGCAACTTGCTGCGGCGATACTCAGTGAACAGCCGCTTGCACCGTGTAGCAAATTTCTTTCTTTGCTGGCACCATTGCCGGGTGACAAAAAAGACCGAACATCACGCCGCCCGAAGGGAGTTCTCCTTCCTGTCGCTCCTGCCATGGCTGGTACTGGGAGCGGGCCTGCTCATCACCTACGGCCTGCAGGATGTCGCACGCCAGCACACACGAAAAAATGTGCAGGAACGTTTCGACTTCCGATTCAACGAGATCGTCGTCAACATCGAGGCCCGCCTTCGGGACTACGAGGACGTGCTGCACGGCACACAATCGCTATTTGCCTCTTCGGAATCGGTAGAGCGCAGCGAATTCCGGGAATATGTCAGCCAGCTCAGACTGGACCAAAGATATCCCGGCATTCAGGGAGTGGGTTTCGCGCAGCGGATCTCCCCCGCCGAAAAGGCTGCCCATATCCGGCGAATCCGCAGGGAAAGCTTCCCAGGCTACACGATCCGGCCAAGCGGCGAACGCGACAGCTACACCTCCATCATCTACCTCGAGCCGTTCAACTGGCGCAACCAGCGCGCCTTCGGCTACGACATGTATTCAGAGCCGGTGCGCCGCGCCGCCATGGAACGCGCGCGCGACGAGAACCGTGCCATCGTCTCGGGCAAGGTGACGCTGGTTCAGGAGACCGAAAAGAATGTGCAGCCGGGCTTCCTGATGTACCTCCCCGTGTACCGCAACGGTCTGCCGCACGAGACGCTTGCCCAGCGCCAGGAAAACCTGGTCGGCTGGGTGTATGCCCCGTTCCGCGTGCATGACCTGATGAACGGCATCCTGGGCAAGCACTTCGGCGAGATCGGCAATACCCTCGCCTTCGACATCTACGATGGCGATCAGCCGTCGCCGGCAAGCCTGATGTACGACTTCAGCAAGGAAACCGGCATCTCGCCCGGCCTGCACGAACCCGTTTTCCGCTCGGTCAAATACATCGATGCCGGCGGTCATCAATGGACGGTTGCGGTGCGCTCACTGCCCGACTTCGAGACCAGCCTGGAAAGCGAAGAGGCTCAGTTCATCGTCATCTCGGGCATCGCCGGCAGCCTGCTGACGAGCTTCATCGTATGGCTGCTGGCAACGGGACGGGAGCGCGCCTTTGCCACGGCGACGGAGATGACCCGTGAATTGCGGGAAAGCGAGTCCCGCACCAGACGGCTTAACCGTGCGCTCAAACTGCTCAGCGATTGCAACATGACGCTGGTGCGCGCCAAGGAGGAACACAAGCTGCTTTCCGAAATCTGCCGGCTGATCGTCGAACGGGGCGGCTACCGGATGGCCTGGGTCGGATTCGCAGAACAGGATACGGCCAAAACCGTGCGCCCCGTGGCGCAATCCGGCTACGAGGAAGGCTACCTGGACAGCGTGAATCTCACCTGGGCCGATACCGAGCGCGGACGGGGCCCCACGGGCACTGCGATCAGAACCGGCGTGACCGATATCAACCAGGATTACCTCACCGATCCCCGCATGGCCCCCTGGCGCGAAGCGGCTCTCGAGCGTGGATACCAGTCGAGCATCTCGCTCCCCCTCATCGGCAAGGAACGGGTGTTGGGTGCCCTCGCCCTCTATTCGCCCGATCCGCACGCCTTCAGCCCCGAAGAAGTGGCACTGCTGGAAGAGCTCGCCAATGACCTCACCTTCGGGATCGAAACGCTGCGCACCCGCGACGAGCACAGGCGGGCCGAGGAGAAACTGGGTTTCCTGGCCCAGCACGATCCCCTGACGCAACTGCCCAACCGCCTGCTGTTGCGCGACCGCTTCGACCTGTCCGCCGCCGCCATGGAACGCGAACGCTCCGGACTGGCCATGCTGTTCCTCGACCTGGACAACTTCAAACAGGTCAACGAAACGCTGGGGCACGACCTGGGCGACCAACTGCTGGTCCGCATCGTCGAACGGCTGAATGGCTGCATCCGCGACACAGACACCATCAGCCGCCAGGGGGGTGATGAATTCGCCATTCTGCTGGCTAACGTGAATGACCTGGGCATCATCGGCGGCATCGCCCAGAACATCCTGGAAGCCTTTTCCGATCCCATCGAGATCGACGGGCGCCTGCTCAACGTGACCTTCAGCATCGGGATCGGCATCTTCCCGAACGACGGTATGGAATTCGACACGCTGCTCAAGAAGGCGGAGACGGCGATGTACCACGCCAAGGAGAGCGGCCGCAACACCTACCGTTTCTTCAACGAACAAATGAACATCGATGCGCTTGAACAACTGCAGATGCAAGGGCAGTTGCGCAATGCCATCAGAAACGGGGAACTGGTACTCCATTACCAGCCGCAGATCGATATCGGCCGCAGCGGCATCACCGGATTCGAGGCCCTGGTGCGCTGGCGCCACCCCGAGGCGGGCATGATCCCGCCCGCCAAATTCATTCCGCTCGCGGAACGCAGCGGCCTGATCATCCAGATCGGCGAATGGGTGCTCAATGAGGCTTGCCGGCAGGCCAAAGCATGGCTGGATAGCGGCCGGCCGCTGGTGATGGCGGTCAACCTCTCCGCCCTGCAATTCAGGCGCGGCAACCTGCTGGAGACGGTGGCTTCAGCGCTCGAACGCTCGGGACTGCCCGCCCGTTACCTGGAGTTGGAACTGACCGAATCCATCCTGCTGCACGATATCGAGGCGGCCATGCAGACCTTGCACGCACTGAAGGCGATGGGCGTGAAGCTCTCCATCGACGACTTCGGCACCGGCTATTCCAGCCTGTCCTACCTGAAGCGCCTCGCCGTCGACAAGCTCAAGATCGACCAGTCGTTCGTGCGCGACCTGACGGAAGATCCCGAAGACGCGGCCATCGTCAAAGCCATCATCCAGCTCGGGCACACCCTGCAGCTTTCCATCATCGCGGAAGGTGTGGAAACCGATGCCCAGTTGGCCTTCCTGAGAAATTACGGTTGCGACGAGGTGCAAGGCTATTTCTTCAGCCGCCCGCTTCCGGCAGAAGAAGCCAGCGGACTGCTTGCGAAAGACTTCCTGTAGGTCGGATGTTCCGGGCCGGTCACCCGACCAGACCATGGGCGATGCCGTAGCGCACCAGCTCGGCGTTGTTCTGGAAATTCAGCTTCTGCATCAGGCGCGCCTTGTGGGTGCTGACGGTCTTGTTGCTGATAGAAAGCTCATCGGCGATCTCGTTGACGCTCTTGCCCTGCACCAGCAGGCGCAGGATGTGGAACTCGCGCTCGGAAAGCAGTTCATGCGGCGGACGTTCGGCGCTCTCGCCCGAGTCGAACACCATCGACTCCGCCAGCCCCGGGTCGATGAATCGCCCTCCGCTCGCCACCTTGCGTATCGCCGCCATCAGCATTTCCGGGTCGCTGTCCTTGGTGAGGTAGCCGGAAGCGCCCGAGGCCAGCGCGCGGCGCGCGATCTGCGGCTCGTTGTGCATGCTGAGCACGAGGATGGGAATGGACGCATTCTCTGCGCGGATACGGGCGATCAGTTCGACACCGCTGACGCCGGGCATGGTCATGTCCAGCAACAGCAGATCGATCTCTTGCTTGCGCAAGGATTCCAGCACCTGAGAGCCATTCACGGCCTCGCCCGCGACCGAGACGTCGGCACACAATGCAAACAACTGCTTCAGCCCTTCGCGCACGATGGCGTGGTCATCGGCGATTAATATTCTGATCATGTCTCCCTCATGCCCTGTGAACGGGAATGCGCACCGAGACGGTCGTTCCGCTGCCTGGTTCACTTGTGATATCGAGCTCCCCTTGCAGCAACATCACGCGCTCCCTGATGCCCATCAGCCCGAATGTCTTCTTCTTCAGCGTCTCCGGGTCGAAGCCCTTGCCGTCGTCGCGCACTTCCAGCAAGTACGACTCCCCGTCCCGCCATAGCGAGATATCCACGTTCTCCGCCTGCGCATGGCGCGCAACATTGGTGAGCGACTCCTGCACGACGCGGTACAGCGCCGTGGAGCGTTCCTCGTCGAGATAGATATCTTCCTCACTGATGTTCAGGCCGCAACGGATCCCGCTGCGCTTGGCGAATTCTCCCATCTGCCATTCCATCGCGGATACGATGCCCATGTCCAGCACGGCGGGCCGCAGCTTGGCCGCCACGTTGCGCACCACCTGGATGGTCGCATCGACATGTCCCATTATATTCTGCACCTGCCCCATCAGCTGCGGATTGTCCTGGCCGAACGTCATGCGCAACAGCGAGACTTCCATGCGCAACGCCGTGAGCATCTGCCCCAGTTCGTCGTGGATGTCCCGAGCGATGCGCTTGCGCTCATCCTCGCGCGCCTCTTCGCGGCGGGTGGTCAGTTCGCGAAGCTGGGCATAGGACTCTTCGAGTCGCTGCTCGGCCGCCATGAGTGCGGTGACGTTGTGGCCTATCGCCAGCACGCCTTCCACTTTCCCGTCCATACTGCGCTCCGCCACCACCTGGAAGGCATAGCTGGTCGAATGTCCGTTGTCCAGCCGTTTCCATTCCAGCAGGATTTCGCAAGGCACGCCGGTCTCCATCACCTGCACCAGTTTCCGCTTGTATTCCCCCACCGGCATGGTGGCGCGCCAATGCCGGTCTGGCGTGAGATACATCGCCTCATCCGCGGGGACCTGGGTCTCCCTTTCATAGGCGCTATTGGCGTAGATGAGGCGGCAATCCCAATCGTAGCGCAGGATGATGTTCGGCGAGTTTTCCGCCAGAGCGCGGAACTCCAGTTCGCTGGCTTGCAGCAGCTTGGCCATGCGTTTCTGTTCGGTGATGTCCACATAGGTTCCCAACACCCCCGACACCTTGCCGTCAGTTCCACGCAACAACACCTTGCTGGTGAGCAAATAGCCCGTCCGCCCCTCGGCCGTCTTGATCGGCTCCTCATAATCCAGCTTGGGCGTGCCCGTTTCCATGACACGGCGATCGTCAGCCCTGAACAGCTCGGCCTGTTCGGGAAACAACTCAAAGTCGTTCTTGCCGATCAACTGGCTCTCGTCGCTCACACCCGCATCGCGCAAGAACAGATTGTTCGCCCCGAGGTATCGGCTCTCGTGGTCTTTCCAGAAGATGCGTGCCGGAACGTTGTCGATGATCGAGCGCAGCATCTGCCTTGAGCTGGCAAGACTTTCCTTGGCCTGCTGCAGCTTCGAGTATGGCTCGCGCACGCTGTCCACGAACACCGCGCGATAGATAAACACGTAGGACACGATCTCATAGACGTGCCCCAACAGGTTGAAGATATCGCCGACAGCGCTGTACAAGACGAGAGACAATTCGCTCAGCATGCTGATGACAGAGGCCGCAAAAAGATTGGCGGAATCAAAAGAGCGGAACGGCCCGGGAGGCCGTTGAGCCTGACGGTAGAACAACACGGCAGAAGCCATAAACATGGCGATGATGAAGTATTCCGCTCCGACCTTGAGCGGAGTCAGCCCCTCGCCTTCGATGAAGGTATGAGGCAACTCCTGCCCGAGGGCCAGCACCAGCCAGAAAATGAACGCAGTGATGGCCAGGCTGCCCGTCAACAGCCCGTAACGGATGCGTGGATTGGACAAAGGCTGCCATGACCGCAAAGCCACGGCCAGCAAGGTCAGCGCAACGACAAAGCGCATTGCCAGCCAGAACTGGATGGCTTTTTCCGGCCCGCTGGGTGTGACGAAATCCGGCATGCCCTTGAACGAAAGCATATGCCCGAAGTCCAGCAGACCGACGGCAAGGAAACCGCAGGCGATGATCAGGGTGTTGCCGGGACGATCCACACCATAGGCGTTCCATACAATGCCGAACATCATCATCGCGATCACGATGGAGAATGTTTCTCCCGCAACGTGCGCCCACAGCGGCATGACATCCACGCCTTGCAACGCCTGCAGCGGGGGCATCAGGAAAACCACGAGGAATAATGCAGCCATGCCGGCGAGCGGCCAGTTGATGCGGCGCAACATGGGATTATCGAACGGCATGGATACTTATGTTTGTAGGGAGTCGCGTGACTATAGTGCCCGGCAGGGATTCGGGCAACCTTTACAGCGAGTTGCCGGCATGACCACTTGGCTAGGTGTTTTACTGCGGCAGCTGATGTTGGCATAATCCGCGCCCCCGCATCGGCCGCCGGCCGTTGCACGTATTGATTCAACCTCCGAACTGTGACTCATGCTGCCATCCATCGAACAACGTCTCGCCGCCGAACTATCCGCCAAACCAGCCCAGGTAGCCGCCGCCGTCGGCCTGCTCGACGAGGGTGCGACCGTGCCCTTCATCGCCCGCTACCGCAAGGAAGCCACCGGCGGGCTGGACGACATCCAGTTGCGCATGCTGGAAGAACGGCTGCGCTATCTGCGCGAACTGGAAGACCGCCGCGCGGCCATCATCGCCTCGATCAACGAGCAGAACAAGATGACGCCCGAATTGCTGGACGCCGTCAGCCATGCCGAAGACAAGACACGGCTGGAGGACCTGTACCTGCCCTACAAGCCCAAGCGCCGCACCAAGGCCCAGATCGCGCTGGAAGCCGGGCTGCTGCCGCTGGCTGAGGCCTTGCTGGCCGATCCCATGCTGAACCCCGAAGAGGAGGCGGCAAAGTATCTGAAGCCGGCCTTCTCCACCGAGCAGGGCGACAACCCCGGCGTGGCCGATGCCAAGGCGGCGCTGGACGGCGCACGCCAGATCCTGATGGACCGTTTCGCCGAGGATGCCGAACTGCTGCAAGGGCTACGCGAATACCTGCAGGAGCACGGCGTGGTTGAATCCAGAGTAATTGAAGGCAAGGAAGAGGCGGCAGCGAAGTATGCCGACTACTTCGACTATTCCGAGCCGCTGGGAGTGATCCCATCGCACCGCGCGCTGGCGATCTTCCGCGGCCGCCGCGAGGAGATGCTGAACGTCACCCTGCGCCTCGACAGCGAAGCGGAAAAACCAAAGTGGGACGCGCCGCTTAATCCCTGCGAGGCGCGCATCGCCCAACGCTTCGGCATCGCCAACAACAATCGCCCCGCCGACAAGTGGCTGGCGGACACGGTGCGCTGGACCTGGCGCATCAAGAGCTTCCTGCATCTCGACAGCGAACTGATGGGAAGCTTGCGCGAACGCGCCGAGACCGAAGCGATCAAGGTGTTCGCGCGCAACCTGAAAGACCTGCTGCTCGCCGCACCTGCCGGCCCGCGCGCCACCATGGGTCTCGACCCAGGCATGCGCACCGGCGTGAAGGTCGCGGTGGTGGACGCCACCGGCAAGGTGGTCGACACCGCCGTCATCTATCCGCACCAGCCGAAGAACGACTGGGAAGGCTCGCTGCACACCCTGGGCAAGCTGGCCGAGAAACACCAGGTCGCTTTGATCTCGATCGGCAACGGCACGGCCTCGCGCGAAACCGACAAGCTGGCGCAGGATCTGATCAAGCTGCGCCCGGAATTGAAGCTCACCAAGATCGTCGTTTCGGAAGCAGGCGCATCGGTGTATTCCGCATCCGAGTTCGCCTCGCGCGAACTGCCCGACATGGACGTCAGCTTGCGCGGCGCAGTGTCCATCGCGCGCCGCCTGCAGGATCCGCTGGCGGAACTGGTGAAGATCGATCCCAAATCCATCGGTGTCGGCCAGTACCAGCATGACGTGGGACAGTTCCAGCTGGCGCGCTCGCTGGATGCCGTGGTAGAGGATTGCGTGAATGCGGTCGGCGTGGACGTGAACACCGCCTCCGCCCCCCTGCTGGCGCGCGTGTCCGGCCTGTCCAGCAGCGTCGCACAAGCCATCGTCACCTACCGCGACACGCACGGAATGTTCGCTTCGCGGGCCGCACTGAAGAACGTCCCTCGCCTCGGCGAAAAGACCTTCGAGCAGGCCGCGGGCTTTTTGCGCATCATGGGCGGCGAAGACCCGCTGGATGCCTCGGCGGTGCACCCCGAGTCCTACCCCGTGGTGAAGAACATCCTCGCCGACCTCAAGAAGGGCATCAGGGAAGTGATCGGCGATTCCGGATTGCTGAAGTCGCTCAATCCGGGTAAATACGCGAACGAACAGTTCGGCGTGCCCACCATCAGCGACATCCTCAAAGAACTGGAGAAGCCGGGACGTGACCCGCGCCCCGAATTCACCACCGCCACCTTCAAGGATGGCGTGGAGGAACTGAAAGACCTGAAGCCGGACATGATCCTCGAAGGCGTGGTCACCAACGTCGCGGCATTCGGCGCGTTCGTCGACATCGGTGTGCACCAGGACGGTCTGGTGCACATCTCTGCGCTGTCCAACACCTTCGTCAAGGACCCGCACACCGTGGTCAAGGCGGGCCAGGTGGTAAAGGTGAAAGTGCTGGAGGTGGACGAGAAGCGCAAACGCATCTCGCTGACCATGCGCCTGACCGACAGCGCCGCACAAGGAGGCAAGGCGGAGCCTTCCCGCGACCGTGCGAACGATGCCAAGCGCATGGCGCAGCACAAACGCCAGGAAACACGCGAGCCGGCACTGGGTGGTGCAATGGCCGCAGCATTCTCCAAGCTGAAGATGTAAACAGCGCCGCCTTGCGGCGCATAAAAAAAGCCCGGCACTTTCGTGCCGGGCTTTTTTAACAACTCAAGCGGCGATTAAGCAGCCTGGATGTTGGAGGCTTGCTTGCCCTTTTGACCTTGAGTCACTTCGAAGGAGACCTTTTGGCCTTCTTGCAGAGACTTGAAACCGCTCATGTTGATTGCGGAAAAGTGTGCGAACAGGTCCTCGCCGCCATCATCAGGAGTGATGAAACCGAAACCCTTTGCGTCGTTGAACCACTTAACTGTACCAGTTGCCATGTGTTTACTTCCTTACTTAAAAAAACGGGGAAATCCCCCGCAGAACTATTTGATATCGAAGATTGCACATGGTGAAACCAGTACTGCACAGACTTTGAATCAAACACCTGGAAGCCTTTTACGTGGTTAATCGGGCGGCGTCAAGGTAATTCGTAAATAAACACGTTTACGGCGCAAACTATTTGCCCGCCGCCTCGCCATACCACCGTTGGCTGCGATTCACGATATACACCACGCTCAGCATCACCGGCACCTCGATCAGCACCCCCACCACGGTTGCCAAGGCCGCCCCGGACTCGAAGCCGAACAGGCTGATCGCCGCGGCCACAGCCAATTCAAAGAAGTTGGATGCCCCGATCAGGGCCGACGGCCCCGCCACGCAGTGTGCTTCGCCAAAACGGCGATTGAGCCAATAGGCGAAGCCGGAGACGAAATAAACCTGGATTGTGATCGGCACGGCAAGCATGAGGATGATGAGCGGCTGGGCGACGATGGCCTTGCCCTGAAAGGCGAACAGCAGCACCAGCGTCAGCAGCAATGCCAGGATCGAGATGGGATTCAACGCCGACAGGACATGATGCAGCGCTGCCTGTCCGCCACGCGCCAACAGATATTTCCGCCAAACCTGCGCCAGCAACACGGGAACCACGATATAGAGCATGACCGACACGATCAGCGTGTCCCACGGCACGATGATGGACGAGATGCCTAACAGCAGCGCCACCAGAGGCGCGTAGGCGAAAACCATGATGGTGTCGTTGAGCGCGACCTGACTCAGGGTGAACAAGGGCTCGCCGTTCACCAGCCGGCTCCAGACGAACACCATCGCGGTACAGGGTGCGGCGGCCAGCAGGATCAGTCCGGCGATATAGCTGTCTATCTGTTCTGCCGGAAGGTACTGCGCGAACAGCTGGCGGATGAACAGCCAGCCCAGCAAGGCCATGGTGAACGGTTTGACCGCCCAGTTGATGAACAGCGTGACGCTGAAGCCGCGCCAGTGCTTGCGCACCTCGCGCAAGGCATAGAAGTCGATGCGCAACAGCATGGGGATGATCATCACCCATATCAGCAAGCCGACCGGAATGTTGACCTTGGCGATCTCCAGCGTCCCCAGCCACTGGAACGGCGCAGGCATGGACTCGCCCAGCACCACGCCGACGACGATACAGAGGAAGACCCAGAGGGTCAGATAGCGTTCAAAGAGATTCATTTGCAATGCCCGGCTTGAGTTTCAGGATTTGTGACGCAACAGGAATCGGCTGCCGCCTTGGTCTCCGACGTTGATTTGCCAAGATAGCGCTCGGCAAGATTCAGCATGGCGCGCGCAGGTGTCTCCTTGACCTTTTGCGCGAGGTCGACGGCATAGCGCATATCCAGATCGCTCACGCCGAGTTTGCGCGCCTGATCGTAGTGGTATTTGAAGCAAGGTTCGCAATTGGCGGCAATGGCCGCACCGATGGCGACCAGCTCGGCGACCTGTTCGGTGAAGATCGAAGGTGCGGCCGGATTACATGTTCGGGTTTCGCTCATTTGTCATTCCTCTGGGTTTGATGTTCGAACTTTTTCCGGCGACCAATTCCAACAGACGCGACACGCCGACCGGCTCTTCCTTGTGCAAGGGAACGACCGCGTAACGCTGGGCATGCTGACTGGCGACCGCGTTGATCTCCCGCAGCTCATTGGCGGCCCGCTGGCGCAACAACGAGGACTTGGCGGAAGCCGCCGCCACACTGGTATTGATGATCCAGGCCCAAGGTTCGATACCGGCGCGGCGCAGGTCGGCTTGCAGGTTTGCAGCCTCCAGTACCGGCGTCGTCTCCGCCAGGGCCACAATCAGCACCTTGGTTTGCTTCGGGTCCTGCAACTGCATCATCGGCGTGGTGAAGTGCATCCCCGTTTTGCCCATTTGGCGCGTCACTTCGCGATGGTAGGCGCCCGTTGCATCGAGCAGCAGGAGGGTGTGACCAGTCGGAGCCGTATCCATGACCACGAACTTCTTGCCCGCTTCGCGGATGATGCGGGAGAAGGCCTGGAATACTGCAATTTCCTCGGTACAGGGGGAGCGCAGATCCTCTTCCAGCAGCGCACGCCCTTCCGCATCGAGCTGCGCGCCTTTGGTGCCGAGCACGTGCTGACGATAGCGCTCGGTTTCGGCATGGGGGTCGATGCGGCTCACCGTCAGATTTTCCAGAGAGCCGCGCAGCGTTTCAGCGAGGTGCGCTGCCGGATCGGATGTTGTCAGATGCACGGGCAATCCACGACGGGCCAGCTCCACCGCGATGGCCGCCGCCAGCGTGGTCTTGCCCACGCCGCCCTTGCCCATCAGCATCACCAGTCCATGTCCATCCGCAGCAATGCCGTCCACCAGTTCGGACAATCTTGGCTCGTCCAATTCGATGGGGGAATCAATAGCTACTTGAGCTTGTGGCGCCGTGTCCGTAAGCAAGTGGCGCAGAGCATCCAGGCCGACCACATTGAAGGGCTTGAGCTGGACATGGTCGCAGGGCAGCGCCTTCAACACCTCGGGGATATTGGCAAGCGCATTCTGTTCCCGCTCGTGTATCGCTGCTGCCAGTGGATCATTGGCGGCCTCGATGTGAGGCAGAATGCCGTTGATGACCAGGTATTGCTGCTGCAGCCCAATGGCCGCGAGTTCTTCATGTGTGCGTGCGACTTCGCGCAAGGTTGCCTGTTGTGCACGCGCGACCAGGATCAGGCGAGTGCGGCTGCCATCGGCCAGCGCTTCGACCGCCGCCTTGTACTGTGCGCGCTGCTTCTCCAGCCCGGCCAGCGGGCCAAGGCAGGAGGCATCGCCTTTACCCGCCTCCAGAAAGCCGCTCCATGCGCCCGGCAATTGCAGTAGCCGGATGGTGTGGCCGGTAGGCGCAGTATCGAAGATGATGTGTTCATAATCCGTCGTCAGCGCGGAATCAATCAACAGCGAGGTGAATTCGTCAAAGGCCGCAATCTCGGTGGTGCAGGCTCCGGATAACGACTCTTCAATGCCCTTTACGACATCTTCGGGCAACACGCCGCGCACCGGATTCACTAATCTGTCCCGATAGGCCTTTGCCGCAGCTTCCGGGTCGATCTCCAGAGCGGAGAGGCGCGGGACGGCGGAAATGAGGGTGATCTGGTTGCCGATGCTGACGCCAAACACCTGGCCGACGTTGGAGGCGGGATCGGTGCTCACCAGCAGCACACGCTTGCCCGCTTCCGCCAGCTGGATAGCGGTTGCACAGGCAATGGAAGTCTTGCCCACCCCACCTTTGCCGGTGAAGAACAGGAAGCGTGGCGGCTGATGAAGGAATTTCATATTGATTTCCCGATCCGACTTAGCAGCACTTGCTGCCTGAGCAGCAGCCCCCTGTTTTCGATTCTGAAACGGCGACCTCGCTCAGCGCGCCGGGAATCCCGGCAAGTCGCGCCAATTCCTTGCGCGTCGGATAGCGTCCGGCCAACGCGATTTCGCCATCCACCAGAATCAGGGGCAAGGCATCGGCCCCGGAGCGCTCCAGGAAGGCTTTGACAACCGCATTCTCCGCAAAGGCCATCGGCTGCTGGGCGAGGTTGTATCGCTCGATCTGCCCACCGGAGCGCTTCAGCCAGTCCACATCGGCGCTGAAATCGACCAGCTTCTGATCGACATCGGTACCGCACACCCCGGTACTGCAACACAGCGCGGGATCAAATACCTGCATCTTGCTCATGGCAGCCTCCTTAGTCTTGAATACGACCGATCTCGGCGAGTTTTTCCTTCAGATTGATCTTATCCAGTTTTTCAATCGGCAAACTCATGAACAGCTGGATACGGCGCGCCAGCTGCTCGGCGGCCTTTTTGAACGCAGCACGCCGGGCTTCGTCGCCCTCGATATGCGCCGGGTCGGGAATGCCCCAATGTGCCGTAGCAGGATGTCCCAGCCAAATTGGACAAGTCTCTCCGGCGGCGTTGTCGCACACGGTGAAGATGAAATCGAACTCCGGCGCGCCGGGGGCTGCGAACTCGTCCCAGCTTTTGCTGCGCAAGCCATCGGTACTGTAGCCCTGCCCTTGCAGCCATTCCAGTGCGCCAGGATTGACGCGTCCGGCCGGCTTGCTGCCCGCGCTATAGGCCCTGAATTTGCCTTTGCCCAGCACGTTGAACAGCACCTCGCCCAGGATGCTGCGCGCGGAATTTCCGGTGCACAGCACCAGCACGTTGTATTGCTTTTCACTCATTTCGATTTTCCTTTCAACGTCATCAACATTTCTTGCCCGGCGCCTTGCAGGCATCCGCATTCCCGCCGCAGCAGTTCTCCGTCAGGTAGTCCACCATGCCGTTCATCACTGCGAAGTTCGCGGCGTAGTAAACGAAGCGGCCATCCTGCCGGCTCTCCACCAGCCCGGCATGGCTGAGCGTCTTGAAGTGAAACGACAGCGTAGCCGGCGACACTTTCAATTTTTCGGCGACTTGCCCGGCGGCCAATCCATCGGGGCCGACAGTCACCAACAGCCGGTAGATCGCCAGGCGCGTGGGCTGTGCCAGCGCCGCCAAGGCCTTCACCACTTGAGCCGGTTTCATCATTTTATATTTCGACTATTAAACAATTATGAAAATGTCAGGCGAGATTAGAGCAGGAAATTGCTGCTCATTCAAGCATCAAAATTGCCCATGCTGGAAATAGTCATTTTATCGATCGCCAAATCTTTATATGATGCCGCACACAAATTCACACCAGACGCCATCAGGCGCAAGAAAAGAGCATGACAGACCACTTGCACCACCACGATCATGACCATACTCACCATCATGTCGCAAATTACGACCGCGCCTTTGCCGTCGGCATCTCGCTGAACATCCTGTTCGTACTGGTGGAAGCGTATTTCGGCTGGCAAGCGGATTCGCTCGCCCTGCTCTCTGATGCCGGGCACAATCTGAGCGACGTGCTGGGCTTGCTGATGGCGTGGGGCGGTTTCTATCTGGCACGCCTGCGCCCCAACCAGCGGCACACCTACGGTCTGGGGCGCGCAACCATGATGGCGGCGATGTTCAATGCGCTGTTGTTGCTGATCGTAGTGGGCAGCATCGTTCTGGAAGCCATCGACCGTTTCGCCCAACCGGTTCCCATCCAGGGGGGCACCGTCATGCTGGTCGCCGCCATCGGTGTGGTGATCAACGGCCTCACTGCCTGGCTGTTCATGTCGGGCAACCAGCATGACATCAATCTGCGCGGCGCCTTTCTGCACATGGCGGCGGACGCGCTGGTATCGCTCAGTGTGATCGTCGCCGGCGCGGCATTCATCCTGACCGGCTGGACCTGGGTGGACCCCGCGATCAGCCTGGTGATCGCGCTGGTGATCCTGCTCGGCACCTGGGGACTGCTGCGCCATGCCCTGCACCTTTCCCTGGATGGCGTGCCGGCATCGATCGAGCTGGGTAGCGTGAGAAACTACCTTTCGGCATTGGACGGGGTAACCGAGATCCACGACCTGCATGTGTGGGCGATGAGCACCTCAGAGATCGCCCTGACCGTGCACCTCATCATGCCGGACGGGCATCCCGGAGATGATTTCCTGTGCAACATTGCACAGGCATTGCACCATGACTTTGCCATCGCCCACACCACCATACAGGTCGAAACGGGCGATCAGCCATGCATCCTGTCAGGCCATCCCCACTGAGTGGTTCGCGAACCGGCAGTTACTTGTCCCAGAACGCGGACTGTTTCCTGAAACGTTGTATAGCCTTGCGCAACGCAACGTACTGGTGGGACAGGTTGTGCGCGATCCAGCCCTGAGCCAATCCGATCGCTTCCTGATGCGCCGACAAGGCTGGGGCCTCAGCCAATTCGTCCAGCAGGCGATGCGCCACCGCCACGTCGTTGATCTGCCCAAGCACGTCCTGCACCTCGCTTAACGCAGCAAGAAATGACTTCGCTTGCTGCTTGCCATATAAGCCGGCAAAGAATTCCGCGCTATATCGCAATTTCTTGGCAAGGATACGCAACGCATGCAACCGTTCTGCCTCGAGTCCATTCAGCTGCTGTCCGGCTTGGTCAAAGCGCCTGAACAGCTTGCGCAGATGGCGCGTCGCGAAATCGCACGCCCGCAGTTGGTCGCCGTCCTGCTGCCAATATGGCCCGTCCATCCAGATGGCGAAGCGCAGGATCAGCCGCTGCAACTCGCGCGCCTGCGCCTCGCAGCGCAGCGCCTCGTAGCATGCAGCGCCCCGTTCTTCGCTGGCTGCGAGCAGCGCCTGCAACCCGCCATGGCCGGGCATGCGAGCGCACATCGGCTGTACCGTGTCGGCGATGAACACATCCCATTCGCGTATGCGCCCCAGAGCGATGCACAGCTTAGCGACGTCCGAGCTCAACGAAGCCAGCTCCGAATCGGGGCGTACCTTCGCGGCCAGGCGCAGCACGACGCGCAAGCGCCGCAATGCCACGCGCATCTGATGCAGATACTCTGCATCGTCGCCATGCATCGCCCCTCGCAGATTGCCTTGCAAATGTTGCAGGCATGACCAGATCAGCGTTTGCAGCACCTGCGCCAGCTTGTCCGCCTTGCCCAGCTGCGGCACGCCACCTTTGACCGGCCCATCGGTATCTCCCGACAGCAGGCGGTAACCCTGCTCCGCCTTGCTCACCGTTTCCAGCTCGAACGGCACGATGTCCAGCAGCGCCAGCGCCAGCTCGAACAGCTGCCGGGGCTCGCCGGATTTCAGTTCCAGTTCCAGTTCACAGATCGGGAAGCTGTGCTGTTCGGTGCGCACTTCGCCTTTATCCATGCACAGCTCGATCTCCGCCCCCTCGAATTTCAACAGGCGCAGGTTGCGGGAAAAATCGGTGACGAACACCGGCTGCAATTCCTTGCGCACGCCCCGCGGCAGCTCGCCTCCGGCGGCCTTGAGCGCCTCGAAGTCCAGTCCCTCGCCTGCCACCGGCGTTTCCCATTCGTTGCGCTGGTGCAAACCGGCCTGCACGCCCCCCCCACCCTTCAGCGTTTGCAGCCATTGCTTCCCGGCACGGCGCAGGCGCAACGCCATCGCATGGTTGCGCAAATCGAGTGCCGGCGTATCGAAATAGACGCTATACAGTTTGTGATTGGCAGCACGTGAGACCGACAATCTCCTGAGCAGGGGATGGCGCTTGAGCCGGTTCAAGTGCTCAGGTGAAATGGATAGCTTGAGTTCGGTCTCGACTGCCATGTCCGCCTAAAAAACGCCACGTGGGAGTGCCAACTATAGCAGGCTATCTGCTGCTTTTGCGACCGTACAGGGCAGTTGCCATAAGACTGCATTAAGCGTTTAATCGAAACCAGATAAGGCTTGCCCGGCACGCAAACCCGAGACCACAGAAGGGGAATTGATATGCCGACATCGAACCTGACTCCTGCCGAACTGCGCCTCACCATCGCTCCGGATGCGTTGGGGTTCGCCGACACGTCCGAATTGCTGGAACATCCCCTGCCGTGGATCGGGCAAGAGCGCGCGGAGGTGGCGGCCCGTTTCGGCCTCGGCATGGATCAGCCTGATTACAACCTGTTCGTGCTGGGCGAGGTCGGCAGCGGCCGCTCTTCGCTGCTCAGGCAGGCGATGCAAGCCGCAGCCGCGAAGCGTCCGGTGCCGCCCGACCTTTGCTACCTGCACAACTTCGACGCGCCTGAACATCCGCGCGCACTGCGCTTGCCAGCCGGTCAGGGGCGGCTGCTCCGCCAGCTCATGGCGCGCATGACGAAATCGCTGCAAACCGAGATTCCCCAACGCCTGGAACGTCAGGATTTCAAGGATGAAAGCGAACGCATCGAGAAGACCTACAAGACCGAAGAAGCAAAGGTCTTCGGCGAACTCGAGGCCTTTGCCGAAGCCCGCAGTTTCACCATGCATCGCGAATCCGGGCATCTGCTGTTCACCCTCCGCGGCAAGAAGGGGCATGCCCTGACCGAGGACGAAGTGCTCGTCCTGCCCAAGGAGCGCCGCACCGAGATCGAGCGAGCCGAACAGGAATTACGCGCCGAGATCAGCCGCTATCTCGACAAGGTACGGCCGATGGAACAGGCGAAGAACGGGGCGCTGTCCGCATTGCGGCGCCAGGTGGTGAAGCCGCTCCTGGACCACGAGTTGCAGGAAATCCGCGTCGGTCTGAAGAAGCAGATCAAGGACTCCGTCAAGCTAAGGTCGTATCTGGACCATGTGGTGCACGACGTGCTCGACAACCTCGAACTGTTCAAGGTTTCAGATAACGACGAAGAACTGCGCAAGGAGGCGCTGTGCAAGGTGCTGTCCCGCTACAGGGTGAACCTGGTGGTGGACAACGACGGGCTGAGCGGCGCGCCGGTGATCGTCGAGGACAATCCGCTATTCCGCTCGCTGTTCGGCAGCATCGAATACCAGACCGAAAACGATGTGCTGGTGACCGACTTTTCCCGCATCCGCGCCGGCAGCCTGCACAAGGCGCACGGCGGGTTCCTGATGCTGCACCTGCGCGATCTGGTGGCCGACGGACTGGTCCTCGAAAAACTGCGGCGGTTCCTGCGCAGCGGCCGGCTGCAGATCGAGGAACCCGGCACGACCTATGCGCCGATTGCGGCGGTTTCGCTCGAACCCGAGGCAGTGGACATCGACGTCAAGATCGTCCTCATCGGCTCGCGCGAACTGTATTACGAACTGCAGGAAGCCGACCCGGAGTCCGCGCGCCGCTTCCGCGTGAAGGTGGACTTTGCCGAAAGCTTTTTATCCAGCGACGCGACCCGCCGCGCCTCGGCCATCTTCGTCGCCCATGCCTGCCGGGAACGGGGACTGCCGCACTTTTCCGCGGCCGCCGTGGCACGCCTGCTGGAGGATGGACACCGCGAAGCGGAAGACCGGACGCGCCAGAGCGCGATCTTCTCCCGCACCGAGGCGCTGGTCATGGAAAGCGCCGCGCTGTGCAGCGCCCGAGCCGGCCGCCTGGTCGAGGCGGAGGATATCGAGGCGGCACTGGCCGCCCGCACCCTGCGCCACGACTACCCCGAACAGCGGTTGCGGGAAGCCATCGCCGAAGGCGACATGATGATCGCATTGCAGGGCGAGCGGGTCGGCCAGCTCAACGGGCTGACCGAGATCGACCTGGGCGATTACCGCTTTGGCTTCCCGGTGCGCATCACTGCACGCACCTACGCCGGCGAGGACGGCCTGCTCAACATCGAGCATGAAGTGGAGATGTCCGGCCCGATCCACGACAAGGGCGTTCTCATCCTGCACAACTACCTGTCTGCCCTATTTTTCCGCAACGCGCCGCTCGCGCTCAATGCCTCCATCGTGTTCGAGCAGGAATACAGCGGCGTGGAAGGCGACTCCGCTTCCTGTGCCGAGTTGTATGCGTTGCTCTCCTCTCTGTCCGGACTGCCGCTCAAACAGGGCATCGCGGTGACCGGTGCGGTCAACCAGCACGGCGAGGTACTGCCGGTGGGCGCTATCAACGAAAAGATCGAGGGTTATTTCCGTATCTGCGAAACGGCCGGACTGGACGGCAGCCACGGCGTGCTGATCCCGCAACGTAACCGCCGCCACCTGATGCTGGAGCGCAAAGTGGTCGAGGCCGTCGAACAGGGGTTGTTCCATATCTATACCGCAGAGCACGCAACCGAGGGCATCGAGCTGCTCACCGGCTTGGCCGCAGGCCTAGCGAACGATGCTGGCACCTATCCGCGAGGCAGCGTGCTGGGCCACGCCCAGAAAACCTTGCAGGCCTATCGCCGTGCCTGCCAGGCATCGGAACACACCAAGACCGTGCACAAACGCTAGCGCTAAACGGCAATGCCGACCTGCAGCCTGACTCAACCGCATCCTGTTGCCAAGTCGCGCCTACGTCAACCGGCGTTAATTCCTATTCTTCTGCTCCGGTCGGGGCCGCTGTTCGCGTTTGATGCGCTCCGCCTTTTCAGGGCCGACACCTTGTGTCGCATTCCGGCTTTTTTCCTTGCGCAGAACGTCACGGCGTTGTTCGGCCTGTTTCCTCTGCTTCGCGCGCATCTCCTTGCGTGCCTCTTTGGCATGCTCCTTCTTTTTGGTTTGGGCTTGGCCGGTGCTTTTGTCGCGCATCTTCTCCCGCTGCTTGATCCGGTCATCACGCAGCTGCTTGATGCGATCCCGCAGCTGCGCCTTGCGCTGCGGGATGAGCCCTTCGATCACCAGCTTGCGCTTTGCCCAAAACATCGGCCTTTGAGCCAGTAACACCGGCGCGACTGCACGGTACCTGGGTGCAAAAGCGAACTTCTCCGGCGTCACGACGCTCTCGCCATACTTCGTCTTCAGCACCGTCTCGCCTTCGTTGACCGTGTCGTAGGTACCCGCCTCGTCGCCATCGGTCTCATCGATCACGGTAGTCTCGTGGTCGGTTCCCCGGATACCGATGGTGGCGGTCGGCGTCGTGACTCGGTAGCCCGATGCGTTGTATTTACCGATCCAGCCGGTGACGGAACGCATCGCTCCTTTGAGCAGGGACATGAATACTTTGTCGTCGGCATCGCCTTCGGCCTTGTATTCGTCGACGCGGAACTCGGTGTCCGGCCGGATGGCAATGATCCCTCCGTCCACCGTTTCAAGGTGGACCTCACCGTCATCGTCGGTAGTGATGGTCTGCCCTTCGTATATCTTCTGTCCGACGGAAACCGCCTTCCATTGCATGGCGTCGGCCGACACGAAAGCTTTTCCGGAAAGAGAGTCGACCGTGGCAAACAACGTTGCCGAATGAGCGTTGTTGCTGATGGAAAGCAGCAACACCAACAGAACGAATATGTTTCTCATGCTTCCTCCTTAAACCACGCGACAGTCCGGTTGGTTCGCTATTCGTAACGCAGGAAACTCTCCGCCGGGGTTTCGCCGCCAAAGCGATCGATCAGGACTTCGAGTTCGGGCGCGAGCATGTCACCCTCTTCATCCTCCAGCACTCCATCGCCTATCAGGCGACCGGCCAAGCCGGCGGCCAGCGCTCGCCTGACATCGGCCAAGGTGGCCGGATTCTCGCGATTCTCGTCGTTCGCGACGGTCTCGATCGCCCGCGAAAGTTGTTCGCTGGCAAAGGCGTGGATGAAATCCACCGCTGCCGCCGACTCGCCGAACCCGTCGATCAGCATATCCAGTTCGTCGACGAGCGATTCGCCGACGTCGAAGTGGTGCATTTCCTCGGTTTCGCTGAACTCCTCGGGCAGGTCATTCACGATGAACGAACGAACCATGGCCAGCGTGACCGGTTCGTCAGTCTCCAATTGGTCGATGATGCTTTCGATGAGCTTGGACAGCTCGGGGCTGACGCGGGTAGAGATGTCGATCGGATTGCGGATCATGATTCCTCTCCTGTGAGGTGGCAAAGACAAGAGATGGCAGCGCCTCAAGACCGCTGCATCCCGCTTGACCCACTATAGCAACACAGGACGATCCGGCAATTCGTTCAATTTCTCACCCGCATGCGGGTAATGCTGTATGAGGTGATTTCCGACGCTGCGGATACCGGCGAGCACACCTTCCTCGAACCGGCCCTCGCGGAATGCCGCTTCCATTTCCACGCAGATCGCTTCCCACGCCGACGGCCCCAGCCTGGCGTGAACACCGCGGTCGGCGACGATCTCCACGTCACGGTCGGCCAACAGCAAATAGATCAGCACGCCGTTGTTGTGTTCGGTATCCCACACGCGCAACAGCGAGAACACCTCGATGGCCCGTTCGCGCGCCGTCTGATCCGCCAGCAGCGGCGAGAGGTCGAGCGCGGCCTCGACCGCGAAACGGATCTGTCCGCTGTGCTGCGCCTCGATCTCGCGGATCGCGTGCTCGATCGCGTCCAGCGTGCTCTGCGAAAAGGCCCGCCGAACCGCCGCACGTCCCGTGGATAGATGCCGCATGATGCGTTTTATATCCATTTCACCCTGACCGTAGGGGCGCGATTCATCGCGCCCTGATTAATTGCCGTACCCGAAAGGGCGCGATGAATCGCGCCCCTACCATCGTCCCGAGGCTCCGCCACCGCCGAAGCCGCCGCCCCCGCCGCTGAAGCCTCCCCCGCCGAAGCCGCCGCCATGACTCCCGCCCCCGAAGCCGCCGCTGCCATAACCGCCGAAACCGCGCCGCGTGCCGCCCAGCAGCACGAACACGAATGCCATCACCCCGACCAGCAGCGCCACGAACAACGGCGCGACCGTCAGCCATGCCACCAGTCCCAGCCCTCCACCCGTCAGCAATGCGGCAGGGAAGCGCCCGAGCAGCGCGCGCAATATCCCGCCCACGACCACCACCAGCCCGAAGGCGGCGAATAGCATGGACTCGATGTCGAATTTCCCGCTGGCGGCGCCGCGCTGCGGCGGCGGCAAGGGTTCTCCGTTGACGACCTTCATCATCGCCGCCAGCCCCGATTCGATGCCCGGATAGAACTCACCACGCTTGAAGTACGGCACGATGATCTCGTCGACGATGCGGTGCGCGGTGGCATCGTTCAGCACGCCTTCGAGGCCGTAGCCCACTTCGATGCGCAGCGCGCGGTCGTCCTTGGCGACGAGCAGCAGCGCGCCGTCGTCCACGCCCTTGCGCCCCAGCTTCCATGCCTCGGCGACGCGGATGCCGTATTGCTCGATGGTTTCCGGCTGGGTGGTCGGCACGATCAGCACGGCGAGCTGCGCGCCCTTGTTCTTTTCGAATTCGGCGAGACGGGACTCCAGCGTCAGGATCTGCTGAGCATCCAGCGTGGCGGTGAGGTCGGTGACGCGCGCGGAAAGCGGCGGCACGGCCACCTCGGCCCGCGCCGCTCCGCACAGCAGCAGCGCAAGCAGGAAGACTCGCGCCAGGATGTTCATTTATTTTGCCGGTGCCGGCTGGGGCGCGTTGAAGTCCACTGTCGGCGGACGCGAGATCTCTTTCTCGTCCTCCACCGTGAACGACGGCTTGACGCCGTATCCGAACAGCATCGCCGTCAGGTTGGTCGGGAAGGAGCGTACCGCGACGTTGTATTCCTGCACCGCCTTGATGTAGCGGTTGCGTGCCACGGTGATGCGGTTCTCCGTGCCTTCGAGCTGGGCCTGCAGGTCACGGAAGTTCTGGTCGGATTTCAGTTGCGGGTAATTCTCGGAAACCACCAGCAAACGGCTCAGCGCCGAAGTCAGCTCGCCCTGCGCGGCCTGGAATTTGGCGAACGCCTGCGGGTCGTTGATCAGCTCAGGCGTGGCCTGGATGCTGCCGACCTTGGCGCGCGCCTCGGTGACACCCAGCAGCACGCTCTTCTCCTGCGACGCATAACCTTTGACGGTGTTCACCAGATTGGGGATCAGGTCGGCGCGCCGCTGGTACTGGTTCAGCACCTCCGCCCAGCTCGCCTTGATCTGCTCGTCGGTCGATTGAAAAGTGTTGTAGCCGCAACCACTCAACAGCACCGTCAGCAAAACCATCCATAAGGCACGCATCGTCGACTCCTGTAGATAGAAAAACGCGCGGAAACTATAGCACTAAACGTCTTGGCAGGCGGCTGCTATCCCGGCAGGTCTTTTCCGGACGGCTCGAGGAGAAAAGCAAGACGTGCCAGCAGCGAGTGAACGACAGGGTTGCAGTGGCGATAGTAGTGCCAGATATCGACCATGCCGCAGCCCAAGGCCTGCTTGAAGCTGTAGCCGGTCTCGCCCAACTCGATTTCCGTGTATCCCCGGCGGGCGCAGACCTCCAGCGCATGCAGGCACAAGGCGAAATACACGCCATGCTCGCGATTGGCCGTGTAATCCATGCCCAGATACTTGCCCACCACCCTCTCGCCCTTGGGCAGCATCTGCGCGAAACCGACCAGCTGTTCATGCAGGAAGGCGAGGACGTAGATACTGCGATCGGAAGTGGCGGAAAAATACTCGGGGGACAGGCACTCGAACTGGATGGCAGCGCGGCTGCGGGTACCCAGGTAGAGATGATGAATCCGTTCCAGATATTCGGCGGGCAGGCCGGCGTGCTCCTCGAAGCGCAGCGCAGATGAAGCCCTGAGCTTGCGAGTGAAATCGTTGCGCTGCTTGTGGTTGTGCAAGGTGCTCCAGAAGTCCCCCTCGAGGTTCAGCACGGCCACCGGCAGTCCTTTCACGCGGACGAAACCGTGCGCCGGCAGGTCAGGCCCGAAGCCCTTGAAGGCGACGATGGGCGCCTTCCTGCTCAATACGGCAGAGACCTGGTCGAGCAGCTGGCTGCTGATCTGTCCGTCGATGCGCCCGAATGAGACCGTGGGGTGCCCGACACAGGCGACACGCAAGCTCAATCCGCCGAGCACGCGCTTCATCCAGCCCACATCGAGCATGGTGTTGAGTCTGAATTCGGTGATGAAATAGGGAATGACCGCGACGCGCACACCTGCACGGTGCGCAACCAGATAGCCGAGAGAGAAGCCCGGCATGGCATGCCGGGTCGCCCGGTAGAACGCACCGTCTTCAGGCCATTCGTTCAAAAGGGATTCCGGGGCTTCGTCCGCCTCGGTCAACACCAGCGGGCTATCCGGCGCAGGGTCGGGAGCGATGCTGGTCCTCTCCGCGTTTTCTCGCTCCCGATTCATTGGTCTCCCGAGAAATGACGAGCCAGCGGGTCCTGCAGATAGAAACGCTGCAATTGCCCGTACACCGCCGGATAGACCTGATGCAGCACATCGGGCGCCTCGAAGAAACATTCGGAAAGGACAGCGAAGAATTCCGCGGGGCTCTCCGCGGCATAGGGATCGATCAGGGTCTCTTCGCCGCCGTCCACGCGGCGGCAGAAGTCGTCGTAAGCGGTCTGCCAGTCGTGCGCCCACTCCTCCGGGCTCATGCCGGAGTGCAGCGGCGGGCGGCCGTTCGCGTTGCCGTTCCTCATGTCCAGCTTGTGGGCGAATTCGTGGATCACGACGTTGTAGCCCTCGCCCAGCCCGGAATGCTGCACATCCTGCCAGGACAGCACCATGGGGCCGCCCTCCCAGGACTCGCCGCTGCGGGCATGGCGCACGTGGTGGACGACGCCGGCTTCGTCCATCTGTTCGCCGTCGTAGAGGAATTCGCCCGGATAGACCACGATCTCGTTCCAGCCTTCGTACCAGCCGTAACCGAGGTTCAGCACCGGCAGGGCCGCGAATGCGGCGATGACGGTCGCCATGCCGGTATCCACCTCGGCATCTCCCGCACCGTTGAATGCCTTGTCGGCGAGCAGCTTGCCCGCCAGTTCCCGCAGGCGGTCGATCTCTTCCGGATTCAGCCCGTCGAACACGGGCAGCCCCATGGCCGCCTGCCACGCTTCATCGTCAAGGACGGGAACGTCCTTTCCCCACCCGAGCAGACCGGCGAAGAATCCGCCCATGGCTTACCGGTTAGACCGCCTGCCCGGCCGCATGGCCCGAGGCCCACGCCCACTGGAAGTTGTAGCCGCCGAGCTGGCCGGTGACATCTACCACCTCGCCGATGAAATACAGGCCCGGCACTTCGTTGCACTCCATGGTCTTGGACGACAGCGCGCGCGTGTCCACGCCGCCACAGGTGACCTCGGCCTTGGTGTAGCCCAGCGTGCCGCTGGGGGTGACCTGCCAGTCGTGGATGCTCGCGGCGATCAGCTTGCGCTGCTTGTCGTTGTACTGGTTGAGCGGCAGGTTTTCGATGCCGGGCAGTTGCTCGCACCAAGCTTCGGCGAAGCTTTTCGGCCACCACTGCGTCAGGTAGTTGCTCAGCAGTTTCTTGCTGCCCTTCTGCTCGTCGAGCTGCACCGCCATATCGAGAGCCGGCAACAGGTCGATGTGCAGCGGCTGGCCGTGCTGCCAGTACGACGATATCTGCAGGATCGCCGGGCCGCTGAGGCCGCGATGGGTGACCAGCATGTTCTCGCGGAACGACTGCTTGCCGAAACTCACCGTCACATCGAGCGATACGCCGGTCAGGTCGGCATAGGGCTTCCAGTCGTCGGGGGCCACGCTCAGCGGCACCAGGCCGGGCCTGAGCTTGGCGATGGGGATGCCGAACTGCTCGGCGACGTGGTAGCCGAACGGCGTAGCGCCGGTCTTGGGTATGGACAGGCCGCCGGTCGCGACGACCAGCGATGCTGCAGTGAATTCGCCACGCGAGGTGGAAACGTTGAACTTGCCCTTGGCGCCCTCTTCCTTCGGCGCGTCGTACGTGATCTCTTCGATCTCGCAGTTCATGAAGCGCTTCGCGCCCGCCTCGTCGCATTCGCCGCGCAACATGGCGATGATCGCTTCCGATCCGTCGTCGCAGAACAACTGGCCGAGGTCTTTTTCGTGGAAAGCGATGTTGTGCTTGTACAGCAGCGCGATGAAGTCCTGCGGCTTGTATCGCGCCAGCGCCGAGCGGCAGAAGTCCGGGTTGCTGGAAATGAAGTTCTCCGGCCGGACGTCAAGGTTGGTGAAGTTGCAATTCCCGCCGCCGGAGATGCGGATCTTCTCGGCGAGTTTCTTGGAGTGGTCGAGCAGCACCACGGCACGCCCGCGCTGCGCCGCCTGCATGGCACACATCAGGCCGGCAGCGCCCGCGCCGATAATGATCACATCTGTCTTCATAATGGTTCCGTTTCGCCCGCGACGGGCGATGTTAGTGGGTGTATTGTCTGATGAAAGCCGAAACCGCGTCGCGGTACTCGACCCAGCCTATCGTGCCGCTGTTGCTGTGCTCGCCGCCTTCGATCAGCAGCAGCTGCTTGGGCTGAGGCGCGGCATCATACAGCTGCTTCGCCATCGCCACCGGCACCTTCTCGTCCCAGGATCCGTGGATCAGCAGCACCGGAATCTTCAGCTTGGGCACCTTCTGCAAGGATTCGAATCGCTGGTTCAACAGCAGGCCGAGCGGCAGATAATCGTATTTCAACTCACCCATCGCCTGCATCGAGGTGAAGGTGCCTTCGGTGATCAGGCCGGCTGCTTCGGGATGGTGCACCGCAAGGTCGATGGCGATGGCACCGCCCAGCGAGTGGCCGTAGATGAAGGCGCGCTGCGGCGGCACACCGCGCACCTTGAGCAGGTACTGCCAGGCCGCCTCTGCATCTTCATACACCCGTGCCTCGGTGGGCTGTCCGTCGCTGCTCTTGCCGTAGCCCCGGTAATCCGGGAGCAGCACGTTGTAGCCCATGTCATGCAGGCGCTTCGTGTGATCGAGGTTGTGGCCGATGTTGCCGAAGTTACCGTGCAAATACATCACGGTCGGCGCATCCGCCTTGCCGGAAGGCACCCACCATGCGTACAGCTCGCCGCGCTCCGCGCCGCTGCCCACGGGGATGCGCAGTTCCTCGAACGGCATGCCCATCCGTTCCGGCGTGGTCTGCAATGCCGGCGATGGCTCGAACACCTTCTCGAGCTGCGTCGTCTGCATGTAGCCGCAGGCGCCCATATACGAAACGGCGACGGCCGCGGCCAGGAGCGCCGCGAGGCGCTTCAGGAACACGCTCATGCCGTGCCCTCCGGCTGAGTTTCCTGTTCCAGTTTCTTCCACAGGCAGGCGCCCTTGCTGGCCTTGTCGATGTCGGTGAGCTGCTGGGCATGCGCCGCCAGTTCTTCTTCGGTCGCCGGCAAGACGCGCAGCTTGGGACGCGAGCCGTCCAAGGCCAGCACCGCGGGCTGGCGTGCCACGGGAGCATGGTCGTCGCCGAGCAGGCTGTCCTGCCCGCGCGTCATAGCGAAATACACCTCGGCCAGCAACTCGGTATCCAGCAACGCGCCGTGCAGGGTACGGTGCGCGTTGTCGATCTCGTAGCGGGAGCACAGCGCATCGAGGCTGTTCTTCTTGCCCGGATGCATCTCGCGCGCAACCTTGAGCGTGTCGGTCACCGGGTTGGTCAGCGGCGGCAATCCGAGCAGGTTGAGTTCGTGATTCAGGAAGCCGATATCGAACGGGGCATTGTGGATGATCAGCTCCGAGTCGCCGATAAATTCGAGAAAGCTGGGCGCGATGTCGGCGAACTTCGCCCGGCCGCGCAGCATGTCCCAGGTGAAACCGTGCACCCGCGCCGCGTCCTCGTCCACCTCGCGCTCGGGGTCGAGGTAATGATGGAAATGGCTCGTCGATACTTTGCGTCCCTCCAGCACGATAGCCGCCACTTCGATGATGCGGTGTCCGCCGGCGGGACTGAGGCCGGTAGTCTCGGTATCCAGTACGATCTTACGCATTGCCGCCCCCTTGTACCGATTCGACGCCGCGGTTCGCCAGTTCGTCGGCGCGCTCGTTGCCGTCGTGGCCGGCATGGCCCTTGACCCACACCCACTCGATCTCATGCTGCGCGGACACGGCATCCAGCCGGCGCCACAGGTCTTCGTTCTTCACAGGCTTCTTGTCCGCCGTCTTCCAGCCGCGCTGCTTCCAGCCGTGTATCCAGGTGCTGATGCCCTGCTGCACGTACTTGGAATCGGTGTGCAACCTGACTTTGCAATGACGCTTCAGCGCCTCCAGCGCGGAGATCGCCCCCAGCAGTTCCATGCGGTTGTTGGTGGTGTGCGCCTCGCCGCCGAACAGCTCGCGCTCCTTGCCCTTGGTGCGCAACAACGCACCCCAGCCGCCGACGCCGGGATTCCCCTTGCATGCGCCGTCGGTAAAAATCTCTACTACTTCGTTGCTCATTCTGTTTTCGTCTTCTGGGTAATCTTGTTGTTCACCTTGGGCGCGACCGGCAGCAGCTTGCTCACCAGCCCGTCGTTCCATTGCGGCTTGATCAGCCTCATGCCCGGCACGCGCTTCACCGCATGTAATAAGTACACGCCGCCGCCTACCGCCCACCAGCGGTCGCCCGCCTTTTCCATGAAGGCATAGCGATCCAGCCATTTGCTTGTGTGGAGGGGCGGCGCGTAAGCCGCAAAACGCCCGCCCGCCACCTCGAATCCCAGCAGCGCCAGCCAGTCCTTCAGTCGCAGCAGGTTGATGAAATGCCCGTTCCACGGATAGCCCTGCTTGCAGCCCATCATGCGGCGCATGCCCCACAGGCTGAACGGATTGAAGCCGCTGATGATGAGGCTGCCCTCCGGCATCAGCACCCGCTCCACCTCGCGCAGGATCTGGTGCGGCTGGTCGGCGAACTCGAGGATATGTGGCAGCAGGACCAGGTCCAGACAGTCGCAATCGAACGGCAACTCGGAGCAGCACAACTGCACGTCGGCGCCCGCCTGGCTTGCGCCGTTGAAACGCAGCGGCATGCGGCTGGCACGCAGGAAATCATGCTCCGGCAGCCCCAGTTGCAGCGCATTGAAGCCGAAGATGTCGCTCACCGTGCGGTCGAAATACGCCTGCTCGCGCGCCAGCACATAACCGCCCTGCGGGGTGGCGAACCATTCGCTCAGACTCTGTGCAGTTGACTTACAATCCGGCATCAAACTCCCACCCTCATCATGCTCGACATCGCTGCCATCCCCGCCCTGCGGGACAACTACATCTGGATCATCCACGACGGGCGTCATGCCTTGGTAGTCGATCCCGGCGAAGCTGCGCCCGCGCTCGAATTCCTTGCCGCACATGGCCTGCGACCTCGAGCCATCCTGTGCACTCACCGCCACGCCGACCATACCGGAGGCATCGCGGAACTGCACGGAGTATACAACGTGCCGGTGTATGGACGGCGGCATCCGAACAACCCGCACATCACCCACGACCTGCACGAAGGCGACCGGCTGGAATTCGACGCCCCCACCATCGCCTTCGACATCATCGAAATCCCCGGCCACCTCGACGATCACATCGCCTTCGTCGGTCCGGACATATTATTCTGCGGGGACGTGATGTTCGGCGCGGGCTGCGGCAGGAACTTCGAAGGCACGCCAGCGCAACTGCACCATTCCCTGCAACGTCTTGCCGCCCTGCCCGACACCACCCGGGTCTACTGCGCACACGAATATACCGAGGCCAACCTGCGCTTCGCCCTGGCCTGCGAGCCGGACAACCCGGATGTGCACCGGCGCATCGCCGACACCCAACGCCTGCGCGCCGCAAGCCAGCCCAGCCTGCCTTCCACCATTGCACAGGAAAAGGCCACCAACCCATTCCTGCGCTGCAATGCCACCGGAATCGTCCGGACACTGGAACGGCAAGGCCTCGCCGACACCAGCGAAATCGCCGTTTTCACCGCCCTGCGAGAGTGGCGCAATCATTTTTGATTGCAGCAAAAGCCGTTCTAGTTTATTCTTCGCGCCCTTTCGGAGAGGTGGATGAGCGGTTTAAGTCGCACGCCTGGAAAGCGTGTGTGGGGTAATACCCCACCGCGGGTTCGAATCCCGCCCTCTCCGCCAAATACAAAACCGCCCCTTGTGGGCGGTTTTTTATTTGGCGACGTGGGTGTGTGGACGAAACGCGCAGGGCGATCCCGAGTGTAACAAGGGATGAGGATTTCACAGAGGCAATGCGAAATCAGAACAATCCCGCCCTCTCCGCCACCGTCCGCATTTGATGATTGACCATTTCACTCTACTTTGGCAGTATCGCGCCCCGCCGCCACTGGCGATGCAGGCTGAGCCCCTGAATATGTCCGCTATCCCAATGAAAAATAGCGAAATTTCAAGGATTAACATCTCCCTCGCCGTGGCGTCCGAGATTCCATGTTGTTTCAGCAGCGGACAGCCTGAATAGGCATGAGATAATCTCAACCGATAACCAAAACTAAAACAAAGAAGGCCGGCATGTCTCACATGAACGAATTAAGTGCGATCAATCAATCGACAAGCTCCCGCGAGAGCGCATGGGAAGGCTTTGCCGAAGGCCCGTGGCAGTCGGCGATCGACACCCAGGACTTCATCGCCAGGAACATCCGCCCCTGGACGGGCGACGCTTCCTTCCTGGCCGACGCTACCGACAAGACCAAGCGCCTTATGGTCAAGGTGGAAGAAGTGCTGCGCGCCGAGCGCGATGCCGGCGGCGTGCTGGGGGCCAGCCTCGAGCCGAGCGCGATCCTTTCGCATGCACCCGGCTTCATCGACAGAGAGAACGAGACCATCTTCGGCCTGCAGACGGAAGCGCCGCTCAAGCGTGGCATTCATCCGCGCGGCGGATTGCGCGTGGTCAAGCAGGCCTTGGCCGAGCATGACCTGGAGGCGTTGCCCGCCCAGGTCGAGAAGGCGTTCAGCAGCTGGGCGAAGACCCACAACCAGGCCGTCTTCGACGCCTACCCTGCTGACGTGCTGGCCGCGCGCAAGGCCATGATCATCACCGGCCTGCCGGACGCCTACGGCCGCGGCCGCCTCATCGGCGATTTCCGCCGCGTCGCCCTCTACGGGGTCGATGTGCTGGAGCGCGCCAAACGGGCCGACAAGGCCGCCCTCGGCGCCAAGGACGAATTGAGTGCGGAGGACATCGAGGCGCTGGGCGAACTCGGCGAACAGATCCGCGCTTTTGAAGAGCTCAAGGCGCTCGGGCTGGCTCATGGAGCCGACCTCTCCCGACCCGCCCTGAACGCGAAAGAGGCCTTCCAGTGGCTCTATCTCGCCTACCTCGCGGCAGCCAAGCAGAGCGATGGCGCGGCCACTTCCATCGGCCGCATCGGCGGCTTCCTCGACATCTACATCGAGCGCGACATGGAGCGCGGCCTGCTGGACGAGGCCGGCGCGCAGGAACTGTGGGACCAGCTGACCATCAAGCTGCGCCTCATCCGCTTCATGCGCACCAAGGCCTTCGACGAGCTATTCTCGGGCGACCCGACGTGGGTCACCATCAGCCTGGGCGGCATGGGATCGGACGGCAGGCCTCTGTGCTCCAAGTCCGATTTCCGCGTGCTGCATTGCCTCTCCACGCTGGGGCCGTCGCCGGAACCCAACCTGACCGTGCTCTGGTCGCAGGGCCTGCCCGACGGCTTCAAGAAGTTCGTGACCAAGATGTCCATCGCGTCGCGCGCCATCCAGGTCGAGAACGACGACCTGATCCGCCCCGAGCATGGCTCCGACGCGGCGATCTCCTGCTGCGTCTCGCCGATGGCGGTGGGCAAGTCGATGCAGTATTTCGGCGCGCGCTGCAACCTGCTGAAGACGCTGCTGCATGCCATCAACGGCGGGCGCGATGAATTGAGCGGCGACGTGTGCGCTCCGGGGTTCGAGCCTGTTGCCGGCGACTATCTGGAATTCGAGGACGTGAAGGCGCGCTTCGAGGCGATGATGAAGAGGACCGCCAAGGTGTACATGAAGGCGCTCAACATCATCCACCAGTCGCACGACCTGCATGCCTACGAGGCCATCCAGTTCGCGCTGCACGACACCGACCTGCATCGCACCATGGCCTGCGGCATCGCCGGCCTGTCGCATGTCGCCGATTCCCTCTCCGCCATCAAATACGGCAAGGTGCGCGTGATCCGCGATGCGAGCGGACTCATCACCGGCTATGTGAACGAGGGCGGCGCCTTCCCGCGCTACGGCAACAACGACGCGCGAGCCGACGACCTGGCGGTGTGGGCCGCGCAGACCTTCATGGCCGAACTGCGCAAGCTCAAGGCGCGGCGCAATGCGGTGGTGACGCAGAGCGCGCTCACCATCACCTCCAACGTCGTGTACGGCCAACACACCGGCTCCAGCCCCGACGGTCGCGTCGGCGGCACGCCGTTCGCGCCGGGCGCCAATCCTTCCAACGGCGCCGAGCTCAACGGCTTCGTGGCCGCGGGCGCGTCGGTAGCCCGGATTCCGTTCAGCGATTGCGCGGACGGCATCTCGTGGACCGTCTCGTTCGCCCCGTCCTCGCTGGGCAGGACGCCGGAGGAGCGCGTGGACAACCTCGCCAGCTTCTGCGACGGCTATATGGGCATGGGCGGCTACCACGCCAACCTCAACGTAATCGACCGTGAAACGCTCATCGACGCGGACAAGCATCCGGAGAAGTATCCCAACCTGTGTGTGCGCGTGTCGGGCTACTGCGTGCTGTTCCACCGCCTAACACCGGCACAGCGCCAGGACGTGATCAGCCGCACCTTCCACGCGCGCTGATGCAAGAACAGCAGGACGACCCGCGCGGCTTCGTGCTCTCGCATGAGAGCGCCGGGGCGCTGGACGGCCCCGGACTGCGCCACGTCATCTTCCTCTCCGGCTGCCAGATGCGCTGCCACTACTGCCACAACCCCGAGTCGTGGCGGGCCGGGCACGGGGCTTGGGTGAAGGCGAGCGAGGTGCTAGCCAAGGTCGCTGGCCTTTCGAGTTTCTACCGCAACGGCGGCGGCCTCACCCTCTCCGGCGGCGAGCCCTTGCTGCAACCCGAGTTCTGCCATGCGCTGGCGCGCGGCGCCAAAGCCATGGGCCTGCATGTCGCACTGGACACCAACGGCGAGCTGCACGAGGGCCTTCCCGATTCGTTCTTCGATCCCATCGACCTGTTCCTGCTGGACATCAAGCACTCGGACCCGGCGGCGCACAAGGAGCTCACCGGCCGCGACCTCGCGCCGGTTCTCGACTGCGCCCGCCGCGCATCCGAGTTGGGCAAGGTGATCTGGGTGCGGCATGTCATCGTCCCCGGCATAACCGATTCCGGGGACCACTTCGAGTGCCTCGCGGGACTGCTGCAGGATATCCCGGCGCTTACGCGTGTGGACCTGCTGCCGTTCCATGCCATGGGCTCCTTCAAATGGGCATCTGTAGGCATGGAAGATCCCTTGGCGGGAGTCGAGGCTCCAAGCGAGGATACGATGGAGACCGGCCGCGCTATCCTGCGCCGAGCGCTTCCTTCGGCTCTCGTCGTGTGAGCGCTCGATCCTGATGATGAGATGCCCCTAGGTATTTCCGCCTATCGACTATTCGACAGTTTTAAGTAAGGTGGTCAACTAAACTTAATCCAAGTGAGGTGGGCCATGTTTTCTACCATCGGTGAACTGCTGGTTCGCGAAAGCGTCATCTCCATGGCGCAACTCAATGAAGCGCTCTCCCACCAGAAGCAGCACGGCGGACGCCTGGGCGATTCGCTGGTGGCATTGGGATACATCTCCCCTGTCGAACTGAAGCAGTTCTTCAATACGGTCCCGCCTGTTCCGCTCAAAATCAATCAGACCGGCTTGAGCACGACACTGTTGACAGACCTGTTGCTGAAGACCGCCTATTTCGATGGGGGCACCTTTTCCCTGGGGCCCATGAGCAAGAATATGTGCCTGCCCATGGGCGTTGTGGACGAGCTGACGGAGTTGGCACGAAACGATAGCCTTGTCGCCATCAAAAGCGCCGCCGGATACAACCGTGCGACGCATGTCTTCGAATTGACCAGCCAGGGGCGGAAGCGCGCGAACGAAGCACTGGAACAGTCTCAATATGCCGGGGCTGCGCCCGTCCCGATCAAGTTCTACAGCATCATGACCGCGCACCAGACCGTGCGCCAGATCGAGATAGACGAGGCCTGGATACGGCAAGCGCTCAGCCATCTGGTGGTGGATGACGATCTCCTCCACCGGCTCGGCCCCGCCTTTAACTCCGGCCGTTCGATATTCATGTACGGCCCTCCCGGAACCGGGAAATCCAGCATTTCGGAGAGCCTGGCCCGGGCGCTGACCAGCACCGTCTACATACCCTATGCGGTCGAGGTCGGCGGCCAGGTCATCCGCCTGTTCGATCCGGCGATACACATTCCCGCCGATGAACCGGCGGAAGAAAGTTCTCTGCTGGACCTGGAAGCAGGTCACAAGCACGACCCGCGCTGGCGACTGTGCCGTCGTCCGGTAGCCATGGTGGGCGGAGAGTTGACGCTGGAATCGCTGGACCTGGACTTCGACCCGGTAAACAAATTTTACGAAGCCCCCATCCACATGAAAGCCGCGAATGGTTTTTTTATCCTGGACGACTTCGGCCGGCAACAGGTACCGCCACGCCAATTGCTGAACCGCTGGATCGTTCCGCTGGAGCGCGGCACCGACTTCCTATCACTGCACACCGGCAAAAAATTCGAGATCCCCTTCGACCAGGTCACGGTCTTCTGCACCAACCTGAAACCGAGTGAACTGGTGGACGAGGCATTCCTGCGCCGTATCCGGCACAAGGTGCGAATCAACTACCAGACCGAAGAACAGTTCTATGAGATCCTCAAGCGCGTTTGCAACCAACAGGGAATAACCTACACCGACGCTGCCGCACGCTACCTGGTGGATACCTATTACCGGAAAGTCAAACGCGCGATGGTGGGTAGTCATCCCCGCGATCTGGTGGAACAGATCATAGACCGTGCCAGGTTCATGAAAGTGCACCCGGAATTGACGCCTGAGACCATCGATGCCGCTTCCGCAAATTACTTTGTCGACATGGATGCGTAAGCCCTCCAGGATGAATAGCGTCTTTTCCAAGGGCACGAGTACAAAGCAAAAACCACCGATCGCCGGTGGTTTTGTTTAAAGCCTTATCTGCAATATCCGCCTCAGAAATCCGACCCGTTGCGTACGAGGCGAACTTTCTCCTGATTTTTATCGTAATACGCCACGTTGCCGGCCTGGTCCTTGCCCAGCAGGACTCTGACGCTGATATCCCCGCGCAGGTTACTGGATTGGGCAATGCCGGGTTTCCCGGGCAAGGCCGAAGCCAGCGACTGCGCCTGCTCCCGGTAGCCAGTGCGATATTGCACCTGTGACGAGGTCACCTGGAAAGGTTTCTGATTGGTCAGGCGGGCGTTTGGATCTCCTTCCTTATGGAGGAAGCCCGCAACTTTTCTTGCCATGCCCGTCACGCCGTTGCCATTTGTAACTTCGATCCTGTAGGGCTTCGCAGCCTGAGCTGCTACCCGCTGCTCAGCCACGCTGGATGCCTGCAGAGTAGTCCGGACATGAAGTTCCGTCGCCGGCACCGGCTTCTGAGCAGCTTGAGTTACAACCTTGGTCTGCTCGTTGGACTTCACCGATGCCAGTTGAAGTGACTTGGCGGCCGGGACTGTCGCCTGTGCCAGAGGCTCAGCCGCTCTGGGTGCCTGCAGTGTAGTCCTGGCATGAAGTTCAGCCGCAGGAACCAGTTTCAATGCGGCCTGAGCTGCCGCCGTGCCCTGCTCCTTTGGCGGCACCGATGCCTGCTGAAGCGGCTTGGCAGCGGGCACTGCCTGCACATGCACTTCCGTCTGCTTGCGCAGTTCATATGCATCGGATTTTGCCTGTGCGACCTGGATGCGGCTTTCTACTTGGGGGGCCGTCTTGGGTGCAGCCTGTGCCACAACCATCTTCGGCTCCTTCGCCTGCGCGGATGCCTGCTGGCGTGGTTCGGCAGAAGGTTCTGCCTGTTTAATCACGCCCCAGTCCTTGGGCAAGGCCAGTGCCTGCTGCGATGCTGGGGAAGGCTTTGTCGCCGCCACGGCCTGTACAGGAGCCGGGGCTGTTGGTGCCTGCCGCACTTCTTCAGCCTTCGGCGGCACATTCTCGGCCATTTGCGGCTTGGCTACCTCGGCCATGACCTGCACGGCTTTCTCCCTGTCGCCCGCCTTGTCCAGCGCCAGCGCCAAGTTGGTATGCGCCGAGTGGTTGGCAGGATTCAGGGCGACCGCCCGATCCAGCACGCTTACCGCCTCGGCGTAAGACTTGCTCAGATACAGGGCATAGCCCAGATTGTTCTGGATATGGGATGCATTCGGCGCATTCTTCACTGCCAGCCTGAACTGCTCGATCGCCTCCTGCTGCCGGCCCTGCATGGCATAGACCACCCCCATGCCGTTGCGGGCCTCGGCAAAATTCCCGTCGATGGCAAGTGCCTTCTGGTAGGCGGCCAGCGCCTGCTCATAGCGACTCTGCCCCTGGTAATAACGCCCCAACTGGTAATAGCTTTCAGGCGTCTCTGTGGAATGCCTGACGCTGTAAATTGGCTTGACGCTCCATGCCTTGTTGTCGGAGGTCTGTTGATGAGACGCGCAACTGCTCAGCAAGGGAATGACGGAAGCCGCCGACAAAATCATATGACAGGTTTTCATGGCTCATCTCCTTTGGGAAATCTACGGCATCGTCGTCCCTGTCAACGCAGGGAACAGCACCCGGGTCATGGTCAGGAACGACGGCCCGATAAGCACCAGCATCAATGCCGGAAAAATACAGAAGATCAGTGGGAACAAAAGCTTGACCGCGATCTTTGCGGCCGCCTCTTCCGCCCGCAGCCTGCGCTTGGTGCGCAGACCTTCGGAATGGACACGTAAGGAGTCCGCCACGCTGGTGCCGAAACGATCGGACTGCACCAGCAAAGCCACCAGCGAGTCTATTTCTGCCAGCCCCGTGCGCAATGCCAGATTGCGCAATGCCCGTTCCCGGCTACTGCCGGCGCGCATTTCCAGGCTGACCAGATGCAACTCCTCCGCCAGGGTTATGCTTTTCAGCCGCATCTCCTCGCCCACTCTGGCAAGTGCGGCATCCAATGCCAACCCTGCTTCCACACATACCGTCATCAGGTCCAGGGCATCGGGAAAACTCTCGAACAGTTCCCGCTGCCGATTCTTGATGCGCCACATCAACCATGCATTCGGCGCGAAGTAACCCAGTGCCGCAGCACCGACCAGCAAGGAAAGCACTGTCGCCGGCTTGATCTTGTCTGTCGCGCCCATGCCGAAATAAAGGGCCAGTAGCGCCGGCAAAACCAACGCCAGCAGGGTCTTTGCGGCGAAAAACACTACCGGCGCCGAGGAGAAACGATAGCCTGCATTCATGAAACGAATGCGCAGATTGGAGTTCTCCCACCCCTCCTGCGGCAAGGCGATCCTGGCGAGCGGGCCGCTCAGCTTGACGACCCGCTTGACCCAGGCCGGCGCCTCTTGCGGCGGCGCAAACTCGGTCGACAACTCGGGCGTCAATGCGTGCCCCTCCTCCGCGATGCCCTCCAGCCGTTTCTGTATCGGGCGGGTGCCGAATTGCCACAGGATGGCCAAGACCCCTCCTGTCACCACCAGGAAAATAACGATCAGATAGATGGTCTGTGTAGTAGTCATTTGTTATTCACCTGAAAATGAACCGAGTTCATACGTGGATCCTGATTACGCGCCGCATCCAATAAGCCCCGATGAGCATGATCACCAGCATGCCCCACACCAATTTCAGACCGACCGGATCGGTCCACAACAAGCTCATCAATTTGGGATTGGCCATGTTCATGTAAAAGGCCATCACGAACGGTAATATTCCCAATATCCATGCGGACAAACGGCCCTCGGCGGAGAGCACTTGAATGGTTCCCATCAGATTCAGGCGCGCACGGATCAGCTTGCTGATGCTATCCAGCAGTTCCGTCAGATTGCCCCCGGTTTCGCGCTGGATCAGCACCGCGATGACGAAGTAGCGCAGATCGTCGCTGGGCGCGCGAACGGCGAGATTCTGCAACGCATCCTGGAGGCCGATGCCGTAATTGAGTTCGTCGAAGGTGGTGCGGAATTCCCCCGCCACGGGCTCCGGCATCTCGTCGCCCACCATCTTCAACGCGCTTGGAAAGGCATGCCCGGCCCGCAAAGCGCGGCCCATCAGATCCAGCGCGTCCGGCAGCTGTTGCTCAAAGGTAGCCAAACGCTTGTGCTTCGCCTTCAGCACGTAATACAGGGGCAAGCCGCCCGCCGCCACTGTCGCCGCGATAACCGCGAGCAGCGGCAAGCCAAAAACGGTTGCCAGAATGAAACCCGCCAGCGCCCCCATGAAGGTGAAGCGCAAAAAACCGGCCACGTTCAGCGTCAAACCGGATTGCAGCAACAGCCGGTCCAGATGGTGGATGCGCGGGATCTCCAGCAGCAGGCGATCCAGTTCCGGCGTTTCGGCAAGCAGGCGTTTCTTGACGATGGACAGGTTCTCACCTTCATGAGCTTCGGCAGACATGGCGCGCAAGCGCCGCTCGATCCGCTTCGCCTCGGGTCCTTTGTAGGCGTTCCAGGCAAGATAGGCCCCTTCCAGGAACAGCACCACCGCGATGAAGGCGAGGACGACAAACAGATAGTAGATATAGTCCACGCTACGCTCCTATTCGTACAGCTTGGTGGGATCGAAGATCTCGTCTGAGATCTTGATGCCGCGAGTGATCAAACGATCGGTGAACTTGGGACGGATGCCGGTGGCGCGGAAATGCCCCAGCACCGTCCCATCCTCGGCCACGCCGGTTTGCTCGAAGGCGAATATCTGCTGCATGGTGATGATTTCGCCCTCCATCCCGGTGATCTCCTCGATGCTGGTGACCTTGCGCTTGCCATCGGTCAGGCGGGACACATGGATCACCGCGGTAAGCGCCGAACTGATCTGCTGGCGCATGGCCTTGGGCGGCAGATTCAATCCTGTCATCCCGATCATGTTCTCCAGGCGGGTCAGCGCATCGCGCGGAGTGTTGGCATGGACCGTAGTCAGCGAACCTTCGTGACCGGTATTCATCGCCTGGAGCATGTCAAAGGCCTCGGCGCCGCGCACCTCCCCGAGGATGATGCGATCCGGGCGCATGCGCAGGCTGTTTATCACCAGCAACCGCTGGGGTACCTCGCCCTTGCCCTCGATGTTGGGTGGCCGCGTCTCCAGACGCACTACATGGGGCTGCTGCAACTGCAGTTCTGCCGCGTCCTCGATGGTGATGATGCGTTCGGAATGGGGGATAAAACCGGATAGGATGTTCAGCAGGGTAGTCTTGCCGGTTCCCGTGCCGCCGGAAATCAATACGTTCACTTTCGCCTTGATCAGGCCCCCGATGATTTGCGCCATCTCCGGCGTCAGGCTCTTGCCGCGGATGATGTCGTCCATAGCCAGCGGCGTGACGGCAAAGCGGCGGATAGACAGGATAGGCCCGTCTATCGCCAGCGGCGGGATGATCGCATTCACCCGCGAGCCGTCCGGCAGCCGCGCATCCACCATCGGGCTGGATTCGTCGACGCGCCGGCCGATGCCCGACACGATCTTGTCGATGATCTTCATCAGGTGGGCATCGCTCTCGAAGCGCACGTCGGTCAGTTCCAGCTTGCCCGCACGCTCCACATACACCTGACGATGGGTGTTGACGAGAATGTCGGAAAGGGTCGAGTCCGCCAGCAAGGTCTCGATCGGCCCCAATCCCAGCACCTCATGCTGGATGTCCCGCACCAGGCTCTTGCGCTCGGCTTCGTTGATCGCCAAGGTCTCTTCCGAGAGCAGACGCTCCACCAGCACCTTGAGCTCTTCCTGAAGCAGCTCCCGCGGCAAGCTTTCCATGAGCGCCAGATCGACGCGGTCCAGCAGTTTCTGATGGATGCGGGATTTCAGTTCCTGGTAGGAGCGGTTTTCAGCTGCTATCGCCTGTGGCGTCGCCACCGGCGACTGCGTAACGTCATGTTTAATGTTTTCCAGCCTGTCTCGTAATGACATGATTCAGCTCCCAGTGTAATTTCCGACGCATCGATCCGGCCTGCGGCGGTTAATTCCATCACTCAAAGTCCCGGCAACGCCTCATTTATTCGCCGTCTGCACTACAAATGCACTTGCCCGGTAAACCAACCTCTCATGCACGGCCAAGCAAATGGCCCAACCAACCGTGTTCCCGGGTTTCGCCATGCTCAAGGTCATGCCCGAGCTTGAGCAGGTTTTTTGTAACCGGATCGCTTTTGTCCATTTTCAGGATCGGCACGCCCTGATTGACCGATGCCGAGACTGACGCATAGCTGTTGGGAAAAATGATCATCACCTTCATATTCAGGGTGCGCTCCACATCCCCCAACTGGACATCGCCTCCCTTTTCGTAACGGTTGAGGATCAGATGGATCTTGTCCATACCGTAATCCAGGGATTGCAGGGTGGAGATCAAACGCTTGGCGTCCCGGATGAATGGCAGCGTTTCCTGCATCACCGGGAAGATCATGTCCGCATAATCCAGAGCCTTGATGCTCACCGCATCCAGATTGCGCCCTACGTCCAGAATCACGTAGTCGTATTCACCCACCGCCAGACGCAGCAGCACTTCGATATGCGCCGGTACCACATCCGCCGCCTTGGCGGGGTTTTCCGGGGCCGCCAGCACGCCATAATTCGGCAACACCTGCATCAGGCTGGATGCGAGAAGGGACGCATCGAGACGCAAAATCTCATGGGACACATCCGCCAGAGTGGTGACCGGAGCACGATCGGAAACGAACAGCGAGGCATCGCCGAATTGCAGGTTCAGATCGATCAGCACCACCCGCTTGCCGTACTCGGCAGCCAGCACATAGCCCAGATTGGAGGCCAGAAAAGTGGCGCCGCTGCCGCCTTTGCAGGCAAGGAAGGCCAGCACCTTGCCTTTGTGCTGCGGCTTCTCCGCGCGCACCAGCTTCTGTTCGATACGCGCCACCGCGTCTATCAGCGCCTGGGGAGCAACCGGGAGCGGCAACACATCGCGCACCCCCAGGCGCATCGCCTGGATCACGTTCTCCGCCGAAACCTTCTCGCACAGCATGATGAATCTCATGCCGGGATGACGCTGACTGACGCTTTCCAAAGCCGTGATTGCATCCTGCCCGTCGCCCGAGCTTTCGATGACGATCAGGTCGGGCTGCTCCTGGTCGGCGACCGCCCCAAGTTGCTCCTTGCCACCCTCGAACAATAGAACAGCATGGGGGTGCCCCGCTTCCTGAAGGATATGGAGAATGCTCTCCATATGTTTTTTGTTCGGCGATATGGCGGCGATTTTCACGATTTTCCTTGTCTTCCTTTATCGGTTTCTCTGCGCATCAAGTTTTGTACGGCACTCATGCCGCACACCCACCTCGCATGAAGCCCAGGCTTTCGGCCGGCATGACCACGGTCGAGAGCGGAAGCGGGATGCTCGGCAAGGGGAACCAGACCAGCGTTCCGATCAGGGGAGTGAAACTGGCATTGACCCTCACCCGGACATAACCGATGCAATTCCGAGGCGTGCCAACGGCATCAGGTATGATGCAGTTGCTCGCATTTTCATCTACGTTGTCCGGCAGATTCGCACCAGTCAGTACCGCCATGTCTGCCCGGCGCAATGGCTCTATGGTGATGTTGGCGCTGGTGAATTCAGGAGCTGCCGGCAGCACCGGCAAGCCCATCATCCCCCGTGCATCCCTCATGGTGTTCCAATCCTCCCGCCAGCAGACCACCGCCTCCCTGGCGACATAGCGGGTCACTTCCTGGACTGAGTTCCACAGATAGAGTCCGCGGCCGAATTCCACGATCCCGAACAGCACTGCGAAGAAGAACACGGCGATGAGCGCGAACTCGACCGCGGCCGCACCGCGCTGTTTTCTTCCGGAAGCTCTCACGAAAATGCTCACGGTCAGCCCCCCATGTAACGCATGGTGGTGTAGGGCTGGATGCCGAGATTGTAGCCAGCAGCCTCGCCGAGATAGCCGATCGGCAACCATTCGCCCAGCCTGATGCCGTAATCGACGACAGCGACGGTCACATAGGTCGAACCCAACACCGCAGCAGGGGCCGAGCAAAGCGAGCCGTCACAACGCACCTCGACTTTCGTGTCATCAAAATCCGACAAGCCTGCTGCCGTAGCAGCCGTTGTCACCATACCCTTGGCATTGGCAACCACGTTAACCAGCCTGACATTGCAATCGCTTGCTGATTCACCGGCATTGCATTTCACCATCGTCAGGTACCTGGCCGCATCGCGCGTGACCTTGGCAAGGCTGTCGTAAAACCAGAAGGCGCGCCCGAACTCGATGGCGCCACCGACGACCAGCAGCAGGACAGGCAATACGAGTGCGAACTCCACTGCCGCCGCACCGCGCTCCGATCTTCCCCATCTTGTAAGCTTGGTCTTGTTCATGTTTTCTGCTCAGCGATAAAGGCGTATGGTTGGTGACAACTCTGCATCTGAAAGCAGGCCGGCAAATTCACCGGTGATGCCATCTGCGTTGGTAGCCGTCCGTTGCATGAAAAACTTGCCTACCCTGAGTACCGTCATGGGACGGCAAATCCCTCCGGCCGCTGGAGTAGTGCAATCCACCAACACCACGTTCAGAAGGCGCCTGCCTTCCTGGCCATTTTGTACCGGCTCTCTGTAATATTTGGCGTCAAGACTCTGCAGTCCATAGGAATAGGGAGACTTCCCCGCCGCCCATAGATTCGCATCCCCCGTATAGGTCGGTCCGGGTGTTGCGGGAACGGATGAGACCCCGGAAGGATAGAGTTGCGACCAGGTCTCAGGAACGCTGCTCGCAGGGGGAACACCGCTGACGGCAGTCCTGTTATAAGACCAGAGCACGCCGTAATTGTCGTCACAGTTCCCGGCGCAACCGCCGCCGCTCAAATTAGTGTTGAGTACGCTGGTTGGCAGCGGGGCAACCCGTGTGACATTGGTTCCGGACGGTCCCGACAGCCAACCATCCAGCAGAAAAGCCGATGCTTGCTTCGGCAGGGGCCCCATCCAGTTGTTGGAGCCCCCATTCCCGGAACCCGGAGTGTACTGCCTGATGTTTGCATCCGGCGGGCAGGTGTCACGGTCCAGGGAACTATCGAGGGGAGAACCATATTGATCGAAGCGCGTGTTCAGCGCTCCAAGAGATTTTCCAGCTGCCAGCCCCGTATTGGTCCACACCGTGCTCCCCGTCGTTCCCGAGATAATGGATTTTCCCGTGCACAGGAAAGGCGCAGCAAAGTCCGCGCTCCCCTCGTTCTCTTCGCAGCCTTCTTGGGTACTCGCCGTGGGGTGCAGATATAACTCGGTTCCCGGCCCCAGCCCGGCCAGAGTCCCGTTGATGACCCCGAAATTATAATTGACGCCCCGCATGTAACCGTATTCTGTCTCGTATTTGCCCCCGCCAGTTTCGAACTGAACCCATTTTTCAGGATGTTGCGGATCCAAGGCACAGAGTCCAAGGGGAGCGATGTTGTTCATGAATCGTCCCGCCACGGCACTGCCATAAGTGCTGACGTTAAGGAGGTTCCAGATCCCTGCGAACCAGGTTCCCATGGCGCCGGTTTCGGTATCCACCTTGATGAAATACAGCCCAGCGGGCTGCACCTTCGCTTCAGCCACCGTCTTCCAGACCGATGAGTAAGGAGCCGCGCTGAAGTGGATGTTGCCGGACGGCAAGGCGACCTCTTCCCAGCCGAGAGCGCCCATGAACCTGTTGCGCTGAATGGAGTTATCGTTGCCATTGGCCGTCAGTTTCTGTGCCCAGACTACCGCCCTGTCGATACCGCCCTCGGTCCCGTTCAGCTCTTTCGCCCCGCTCAGCGCCGCCGCATCCGCCGCGTTCTGCTGCCCAGTCCTGGCGAGATAGAGATGCCCCAGGTCGATCACCAGGGCGAGGAAGCCGATGAACAATGCCAAACCGATGCCAACGACGACGGCGACTGCGCCGCTCTGCCGTTTTTTCAAGTTGGCTCCGATTTTCATTGGCTTCCCTTTCGGCTCAGCCTGTGCTTACTTCAGGGTCGTTCCGACGTTCATTATGCCGATGCCGCCGCTCGGCGCCGCAGCAGGCGTTTCGTAGGCCTTGTGGTAATTGTCTATGCTGGAGTTTGCCGCTTGGCCGTCGATGCCCGTCACCGGATTTCTGTTCTGGGATGCGTCGGGATTGATGACCTGCTGGGCCTTGGCCATGTTCGCGGCCTCGCCGAATTTTTCGTCCAGGCGAGGGGTGGTTGTGGCGGTGCAGCCGGCCAAAACAGCCACTGCCAGCAACCCGGCGCTCATTCCTTTGATCCATTCGCTTTTCATGATCGTCTCCTTATTCGTGAAACCTCTGGTCCGTCCCCCCTAGCCATCACGCAGCGAGAGAGAGGCAAGGGGCAGCCCCTGATGCAACTCCTGTGTCCGTAACCGGACAAGCCCTGGTTATCTCAGCGGCAGACGTTATTTCATCTGAAAGCCACCGGAGGCAGGAGCCTGTTCCGCGGGTGCAGCGGGAGCAGCCTGAGACTGAGACTCAGCCTTTGGCGAGCCTTCGAGCTTGCCCTCCAGCAGGTACTCGGCACGCGAGGGCTGGATATAGTTATCCGTCGGCAGGACATAATCAGGCGGCAACGGTTTCACCAAGCGCGGCGTAATGACGAACACCAGTTCGCTACGGTCGTGCACGAAACTGGTGCTGCGGAACAATGCGCCGATCACCGGCAGTTCGCCCAGGCCCGGGAATGCCGTGACGGTTGCCGTGACATTGCTCTTGATCAGGCCGCCGATGGCAAAGCTCTGGCCGTCATTCAACTGCACGGTAGTGGCGGAGCGACGGGTTGTGATCGTGGGCAGGAGCTGCGTGCCGACAGTGATATTTCTCCCCAGCTCGGAGACTTCCGGCGCCACCTTGAGATTGATGCGTCCGTCTTCCAGCACCGTCGGCGTGAATTTGAGCGCGACCCCGAAGTCTTTTTGCTCGAGGGTAATGGTGGATCCCCCTACGCCGACCTGCGGCACCGGGATGTAAATGCTGCCGCCGGCAAGAAACGAACCTTCCTGCCCGCTCATAGCCATGATGTTCGGCTCGGCCAATATCTTCACCAATCCGTCCTGTTTTGCGCCGTCCAGGGTCAGCGATTTCTGGGCATTGCCGAGAGTGATGGAGGCGGCGTTGGGTGTGGCGTTGGTTGTTCCTGTCAAAAAGTTCGCCAGGAGAGAATAGGTCATGTTGCCGTTAAATCCGCCCAATGCCCCGGTGAACCTGGAACCCAATGCATCCGTCAGCGTCTTGTCCACTTCCGCCACTTTCACCTCCAGCATCACCTGCTGGGGAGCCCCGACCTGGAGAAAATTAAGGACCTTCTTGCCGCTATAGGCTTCGGCCAGCGCAACGGCCCGGTCCACCTTGACCGCATCGGATGCGGTACCGGTCAACACCACCGTGTCGGCCGCCGAGGCCACGCGGATGTTCCGCTCACCGGGTAGCAGTTGCTGCAATTTTCCCTGCAACCCACCGGTGGCTTTCCCAACCGCCCCGCCCACCACGGTCACGTCCATCACGGTAGTCTGTCCGGATTTGTCCTTTAGCATCACGACCGTCGAACCGGGCGACCTGCCATTCAGCACAAGCTCCCTGAGACTGGTCACCCTGACCTGCACCACTTTCGGGTCGTCTACCGACACCTTATCCAGCCTGGTTTTTTCAGGCAGCCGGATCAGGTGGGATTGGCCCACGGCAAGTTCCAGATAGGGCGCGATCTCCGTCGCCTGAGGAACAGGATTGGGAGTCACCTTGGCCGGCGCAGTCCTGGGGACTTCCGCGGCCTGCAAAGGCGCGGCAATCAGCGCAATCCCCAGAGCCGCGGCAAGAAGCTTGCCACCATATCGCCACATGATCTTGTGCTCGTTCATCATCGTTTCCTCTCTGTCATTGCGCGTAATCATTGTCACCCCCGATGCATTAGCGATTGCTGCATGGGCCCAACCACGAAATGCTGAACAACATTCGCCCCATTCCACCCGGCTCCGCTGCCATGCCACTGCGACACCGGAATACTCGGCTGCCGGCATCACTTCTCTCCCGCCGGAATATCGAATTCCTCGACACTCTTGGTATCTCCCCGGATGACCTCGACCTTTGCCTTGGGCGGTCCCGATTTCACCCGCGGTTTGCGGGAGGTCGTCGCTGTCTTGACAGAGGGCTTGGTCTCGGCTGGCTTGGTCTCAACGGGCTTGACCTCGGACTCGGGGGCGCTCTTCAGCAGGTCCTTCTTGTAAACGCCCGCGGTTGATATTTGCGTGTTATCGAGCTGGTTCCTCAGCACCAGGGAAAGGCTGCCCACACTGCGAGCCAGGTCGATTTTTTCCGCCTGTTCCGGAGTGACCTCGAGAGTGACGGCATTCACGACTTTGGGTTTACCCTCGCCCTGACCTGTTTCCTGCGCCACTGCCAGAAGAAGAATGTGTTCGAGTACGATCTTGGATATGCTCTTGTTCTCGCCCATCGCACGGGCGGACTCGTCCGTGGTGTTGACCAGAATATCCACATAGTTGCCGGGCAGAGCGAACCCCGCCACGCCGACCACGTCATTGACGCGCACCGTGATGGCTCGTTTGCCTTCCTTGATGGCGAATGACAGCCCCGGCTGCGCACCGGCGGGAGCGAGCTTGGATTCCATGATCGGTTCGCCCTTGAGGATGCTCCCCCTGACGACACGACCCTCATTCGTTTTGGGATCCTTGAGCAGCGAGTCCCTGTCCTTGGCCAGGATCGTCCCCTGCGGGATGCTGCCCTCCGGCCAATTCTGCACCGACAGCATGTCGGGGGTCAGTCGTGCCCCCAGCTCGATGTCCGTCTTCGCGACCACCACCTGGCTGGTCGACACTTCCGCCTGCTGCGCAACCCAGCGCGATGCCAGGATCACAGCGGCCAACCCGATGATCACGGAGATCACAATCATCACTATGGCTCTAGGATTTTTCATCTGCCTTCCCCTTTAACGTAGGTGGTCGTCTCACTGAAAACTATGCCCGGCTAAACTCCATGTCTCTCGCCAACACTCATGTCCAACCGCTCTTCCATGCAGCCTTCCAGGCGAGATACCCCAAGGTTCCCGCAGCAATCGCCACGGCGTAAGGGAATTTGCCTGCCGTTACCGGCGCGTCTTCAAGCGTGGGGACACTGCCCCCGGCTATCCTCACCGCGCCGGAACATAAAACTACGCGAACGTTTTGCAGCGTTCGCCGCAACACCCCGACTTTCCACGCATAGCCAAGCGACAAGACCCCGCCCGCGAGAAAAGTGGCGAGGGTGGCACCAAGCGCGTCCACCGGCCCCAGAAACAAGCCCACCATGGCCATCAGCTTGACGTCACCCGCCCCCATCGCACGGAGCAGGTACATCGGCAGCAGAGCCGCCAGTCCGATCGCGCCGCCCTCAATGGCATTCAGGATCCCCGCCCCGCCCGGAATATGCGTCGCAGCGAAACCGGAACCCTCAGGCATAAAGACGTTCAGCAGGAGGCCCAGACCCGCCCCCCAGAAAACGATGGGATTGGGGATACGGTGACTCCGCACATCCTCACGGACCGCTGCGAGCAACAGCAATGCCATCGGCAACAAGGCAATAAGCGCAGCCATGCGAGGAGTCATAAGCGATCACACCTCTTCAAAGTAACCGGTCAATCCCGAAACAAAATCCTGCGCGATGATCATCGTGAATTCATGAAACATCCGTGTTCAGCAGGCTTTTGCGCCATTGATACCGCCCAGCAACTTACAAAGCCGATTGAAGGAGTTCTCCACCTGAGCGCCGACAATCAGAGTGATGACAACGATCACCGTAGCGATGGCTGCTACCAGGATGGCATACTCCACTGCAGTCGCGGCTTCTTCTTCAGCTACAAAATTCGCCACAGACGATAGAAAGTTTTTCATCACAGGTCCCTCACCAGATTAAGCCCTATAGCGAAAATCATCCGCATCGCTTGTCCGCGCACTCTGACTGTTGCGCAAGCAGGCCGAATGTGGCCCGCTCGCGAAACAGATACAGCACTGTCTTGCAGCTACGAGCAAGCTTTTGCGCCGTTAATGCCGCCAAGTGCCTGGCAGACCCTGTTGAACGCGTTCTCAACCTGGGCACCGACAATCAGAGTGACGATAACGATCACCGCGGCAATGGCCGCCACCAAGATGCCGTATTCCACGGCAGTCGCGCCTTCTTCTTCACGGATAAAATTTGTCAACGGCGAGAAAAAATTCTTCATCACGATCTCCTTAGTTAAGTACCTGTTAAAGTCACCCCTGACCGCCGCCCTCAACGACATCGTGTGCTGTGACACATGACACCTTGAGCAGCTGTCCGAACTACACGTCACCACAACCCCTGTGCTGCAGACTTCGGTGTGGAATTTAGGCTTCAGGTGCGGCCGGGACAATACTGTCAAATACGTAATTCAAGGCGGCCTTGAACTGAGCACCGGGGAGCGCGAAGAAAATCAGTAATTGACCGTATGGCTCGACGTACAAAGCCTGGAGTAGATTCGAGTCGTCCAGCAGCTATCACAATTGTCAATACAGATGGCATCTCCAGCTTCCTCCGCAATTCCCTGCACCAGCAGATACTCAGGCCTGTCATGGCCGCTCATCATCGGCGCGTTGACCTATCTGGGCTTATTGGCCTATGGAAACCTGCTGCTGGGAGATGGGGACTCCTATTGGCACATCGGCGCCGGCCGATGGATCATCGAGCATGCGGTCATACCCGCTTACGACCCTTTCTCCCACACCATGCGGGGGGCGCCATGGACGGCGCACGAATGGCTTTCCGAAGTGATCATGGCCCTCGCCTATCAAGCCTTCAGTTGGGCGGGAGTGATCGCGTTGACGGCCGCCGCCTTTGCTGGCACCATGGCGATCCTGACGCGCTTCCTGCTGAAGGACTTTGAACCCGTTCACGCATTGATATTCGCGGCCCTGGCCGTGATGATGACGGCGCCGCACTTGCTGGCCCGCCCCCATGCGCTCGCCATGCCGCTACTGGTCCTGTGGGCAGCCCAACTGGTACGCGGCGCAGAACAAGGACGCGCACCCAGCCTCTGGCTGCTGCCCGTCATGACCCTGTGGGCCAATCTCCACGGCGGGTTCACCCTCGGGCTTGCACTTGCACTGTTCTTCGCGGTGGAGGGTGTCCTCAATGCGCGGCAGAAGAATGAAACCTTCAAGGCTGCAAAATCCTGGTCTCTCTTTGTCGGTCTTTCCCTGATAAGCGCGCTGCTCACGCCCCACGGAATCAAGGGCATCCTGTTCACTGGACAGCTTCTGAGCGGAAGCTATGCCCTCGATCACATTTCTGAATGGCAATCGCCGAGCTTTCACCGTGTCCAGCCCCTGGAGATCTGGCTGCTGGCCGGTCTTGCCGTGGCTTTCCACCAAGGCCTCCGGTTGCCGGCCCTCCGGCTGTTGCTGTTGCTGGCGCTGGTTCACCTTGCACTGAAACACATGCGCAATGTCGAGCTGATCGGCTTGCTGGTCCCATTATTTGTGTCGGCACCGTTCGCCAGGCAATGGCAGGAACGGGCCGCCACGGGACGTCAGCTCGCGAACGTGGATCGAATGTTCCATGAATTGGCCAAAGTAGCGAGCCGCCGCGCAACGACTCTGACGATGATGGGACTGCTGCTGATCACGCCATTGTCCGTACAACAGAGTGCGGCGATTCCGAAAGAAGACATCTCGCCTGCCGGTGCACTTCAGGCAGTGCGAAACGCGAACCTGACCGGGCCTGTGCTGAACGAATATAGTTTTGGCGGATATCTCATCTATGCCGGCATCCCGCCCTTCATTGACGGACGTGCGGATATGTATGGCGACGAGTTCATGAAGACGTATTTCGAATCTATCAACCTGACGACCTCGGACGGCCTGCAAAAACTACTGCAGAAGTACCGCATCGAATGGACGCTTCTGCCTCCAGATACTGCCGCGGTGGCTTTGCTGGATCAGCTGCCGGAATGGAGCCGCCTGCATGCAGACAAAGTCGTCGTGGTCCACGTCAGGAATACGGCGCGTAAAAAGGAAGAAATGCCTTGAGCCGTTTGCCCGCGACCCGCCGGCAGTGGCTGGCCCTGGCTGTCATATCGCTATATTTCCTGCTCGCACTATTTCTCGGCCTGTCCCGCCACTGGGGCTACATCACATCCATCAACGACCTCGGGGTATTCGACCAGGCGGTGTGGGGAACGATGCACGGCCAGTTCCTGCTTAACACCAGCCAGCTCGATCAACCGATCAACTGGCTCGGTTTTCATTTCAATCCCGTGATCCTGCTGTTTGTCCCTCTCTATGCCATCGCCCCCTATCCAGAATGGTTCACGCTCGCCCAAGCGCTCGCGCTTTCACTTGCGGCGTGGCCGATCTTTCTGCTCGCAAGCCGCATCTGCCGGTCCGAAACGGCGGGGCTGTTATGGGTAGTCGCCTATCTGGCCAACCCGTTCTTATTGAACGCAGCGGCATGGGATTTTCACCCCGTCTCTCTGGCCGTGCCCCTCATTGCACTTGCCTTGCTGTCCGTCGAAAAAATGGATCGCCGCCTGTTGTTCGTTTCTTGCCTGCCGCTGTTGTTGATTCAGGAGCAGTTTGGACTGACGGTTACCGCCTTTGGACTTCTCTGGTGGTTGCGCAACCGACAGTGGAAAATTGCTGTCGGCCTTGTTCTGGTGGGCATAACGCATACCGCGCTGGTGCTGGGAGTGATCATGCCAGCGCTCTCACCCACCGGCTCCCATGTGATGTTTGCCAGCGAATTGGGACACCTCAGCCGCTATGGATGGCTGGGAAAATCTGCTGGCGATATGACGTCCAATTTGCTGCACCATCCCTGGTCGATCGCTCAGGCGGTATTGTTCGATCGATTGGGCTGGACTTACCTGACCTTGTTGCTCTTGCCCTTTTTCGGGTTCCCCCTCGCGGCAACTGTTTACCTGCTGCCTGCGCTTCCGGATCTCGCGGCCAACCTGCTTTCGTCCAACCCGATGCCCAGGAGCGTGTTCGCCTACCACAGCGTAACGCTGGTGCCCGTACTCACCATAGCTGCGGCCTATAGCGCCCGGTGCATCTCGCGGCAGTGGGAATGGCTGTCCAACGCACAGATCAGCGGGCTGGCTCTCGTCTCCAGCCTGGTCATGGGCTATGCTCTGGCTCCCCTGCCCATCGCAGGCGCGGTCAACTTCTGGGCCCCCGCCCGCTTCCCGGTTGTTCCCGATCCGGCACCCGCCGCAATCCGGGCGGCACTGGGCAACGCTTCCGCTTCCGTCCAAGGCAACGTCGGCGCGCATTTTTCCCAGCGCAGCCAAATTAATACTTACCCGAAAAAACCGGAGGGAGTAGAGGCGATCGTCCTCAGGCTGGAGAGCCCTACAAGAGAGATTTCCTCATCCGATCCCGGAGAAACAGCCACCCTTGCATCGCATCTGCAAATGCGGCCGGCAGAGTACCTCGCCTCGATCGAATGCCTGCTTTCCCGTGAGGATTTCAAAGTAGCACTGTGGGAGGATCCATGGCTGGTCTTTTCGCGCAACGCCATGATGGACGCCACGGTGCGGCGTGAAATTGAATTGAAGCTCCTGCGGCTCCGGCAAGAATGGAGAATAAATGCGGATGAGTACATTGCCGCATTGAAAACCTGCCCTAAGTAATAAAATTCCCGGACCGGTACTGGCCGGAACAAGCTCGCGTTCAGGTCAACTCGCGTACCTCGCGCCCCGAATGATCCATCTTCAGACTACAGTATTCCCCCAATAGCCTTCCCATTTTCGACTCGTTACCATCGGCACGAATCCAACCGAGGGCAGCATTTCCTGACATGAGGGATAACGCAAATGGAATCTATGCCGCACGAACTGAACGGTTCCTTGTTCAGTTCATTTCATTCGCATCCGCCGGGGCTACAGGCACGCTCATCCAGTACGCGCTGCTGTTCATTCTCGTAGAAGCGCTTTCGATGTATCCGGTCGCCGCCTCGATTATCGGATCTGTGGCCGGCGCCCTGGTCAATTACCTGCTCAGCCATCACTGGGTGTTCCACAGCCAGCGCAGGCATTCGGAGACCCTGTCTAAATTCCTCACCATAGGAGGACTGGGCATGATGCTGAATGCAGCGATCATGTACGTACTGGTCACGATTGCAGGCATGCATTACTTCCTGGCGCAGGTTGCCGCAACCGGCATCGTCCTGTTCTGGAATTTCCTCGGAAACCGTTTCTGGACATTCGCCGATGAAACAGGAAACGCCTGATCCCGCCTTTTTTTCGCTCGAGACGTCAGTCCCTTCGACTGCACTCATTTCGGTGATCGTTCCTGCTTACAACGAGGCCGAAGTCCTGCCTGAGTTCCACCGGAGACTATCGCAGACCCTGAGCGGGCTGGATCTCGACAGCGAGATCATCTACGTCAACGACGGCAGCAGGGACGCCACCGTCGTCATCCTGCATGCCCTGCAAAGAAACGATCCCCGGGTGACCATCGTCGACCTGAGCCGGAATTTCGGCAAGGAGATCGCCATGACGGCGGGGATCGATCACGCTTCTGGCGATGCCGTGGTGGTCATCGATGCCGACCTGCAAGACCCGCCAGAATTGATCCATGAACTCGTCAGGCATTGGCGGGACGGCTACGACGATGTCTATGCCAAAAGGGCGTCGCGCGATGGCGAGAGCCTCATGAAGCGGGCGACGGCGCACCTGTTCTATCGGCTGCTTCACGCCTTGAGCAATGTCGATATCCCGCCCGACACCGGCGACTACCGCCTGTTGAGCCGCCGCGCGGTGGATTCCCTGAAGCAACTGAAGGAGCAGCACCGGTTCATGAAGGGGTTGTTCAACTGGGTGGGCTTCGAGCGCAAGGAGGTTCTCTACAAGCGCGATCCGCGCAGCGCAGGAAAGTCAAAGTGGAATTACTGGCGCTTGTGGAATTTCGCTCTGGAAGGCATCACCTCGCACTCCACCGCCCCGCTCCGCCTGGCTTCCTATCTGGGCTTCTTTGTCGCCTTTTGTGCTTTTGTCTATGCCCTTTACATGGCGTATGACAAGCTGGCGCACGGCAACGCGGTTGCGGGCTACCCTTCGCTGATCGTGACCATGCTGTTTCTGGGCGGGATACAACTGATCACCCTCGGAATAATAGGCGAGTACCTTGGCCGCATGTTCGATGAAAGCAAGCGGCGTCCGTTGTACTTCATCAAGAACTATGTGCCGGCGCCGGCAGTAAAAAAACACGACCGCCGCATAAGCGATATCCCTGAGACCTATTTGTCCCCCCTGCCATAGCACCCACATCCCGCTGCGTTGCCCCGCCGGTACGCCGTTTTTTCCTTTCCTGCTATAGTTCGACCCGCTCAGACACTCCAGGGAAACGCCATGCAATCCATCCTGATCGCCAACCCGAAAGGCGGAAGCGGCAAGTCCACGCTGTCGACCAACATCGCCGGCTATCTGGCTTCGCAGGGCAAGCGGGTCGCGATGCTCGACCTCGACCGGCAGAAATCGTCCACGCAATGGCTCGCCAGCCGTCCGGCCAACCTCCCCCCCATTTCCATGCTGCATGAGCACGCGGCATCGGACAAGCGGGCGGACTGGCTGGTGATAGATTCTCCGGCGGGCCTGCACGGCAAGAACCTCGAGCACGCGCTGCACCTGGTCGACAAGGTGATCGTGCCCATCGCGCCATCGCTGTTCGACATCCAGGCCAGCCGCGACTTCCTGCAACTACTGAGCGAGGACAAGTCGGTGCGCAAGGGCAAGACCTTCGTCGGCGTCGTGGGCATGCGCATGGACCCGCGCACTCGCGCGGCGCTGACGCTGGAGCAATTCCTCCAGGGGCTGGGGCTGCCGGTGCTGGCCTACCTGCGCGAGGCGCAGGTATACGTCAACGCGGCGTTCGAGGGAAAGACGCTGTTCGACCTGCCCGCGCACCTGGCCGAGCGCGAACTGGAACAATGGGCCTACCTGCTGCGCTGGATGGAAACGCGCGGCTGAATCAGGAGAATGACTTTATGGCATCGAATGCAACCCTCATTGGTGCGGCTCTCGTGGCTGGGCTTGCCGGCGGGCTGAATAAGCCGCCGGCGAACTGGGCCGAAGTGGACATCCGCATGCCTGCGGTGCCCCACGCCTACCGCATGCTGGACCAGCAGGGCAACCTCAGCGGCGACAGCACGCAAGGCACGTCCGCCCGTGAAAAGATTTCGCCCCAGGATTTCTTCCGCATCGTCGAACTCGCGCCCAAGGCGGTCCGCTCGCCCGCCGCGCTGAAGGAGCCGCCCGCTGCGGCAGACTCGTTGCTGCACATCAAGAATGGCGACGGCACGAACTACTATTTCGCCGGCGAGCAGGAACATTTCAAGGACGGCAATGCGCAGGAGATCTGGACCATTCTGCGTAAATACCGCAGCGGCGCATGGTGACCGGCGAGTCCGACCTGCTGTTGCTGCGCGACAGGCTGCGCGCCTTCGCCGCGGAACGCGACTGGGAGCAATTCCACTCGCCCAAGAACCTGAGCATGGCGCTGATGGTCGAGGTCGCCGAACTGATGGAACACTTCCAGTGGCTGACTGAAGCGCAGTCGGCCGATCTGACGCCGGAAACGCAGCAGGCCGTCAGCGAGGAACTGGCCGACTGCCTGCTCTATCTGGTGCGCCTGTCCGACCGGCTGGGCGTGGACCTGCGCGAGGCGGCACTGCACAAGCTGGAGAAGAACGCGACGAAGTACCCCGCGGAGCAGGTGCGCGGCAGCGCGAAGAAGAGATAATCCTCACGCACGGGGTGGGGTGTTGCAGCAAACGGCACCTCGACTTCCGCATAACCAGCCATTTCGAGCCGGCGTCGCCCAGACGTAACGGGCTTCATCACGCATTAGCGGCTGCCTTTCCCTCTCTGCCAGCCGTAGAGCAGCCCCCTACCTGTCCTAATACCTACCCCAGGACAAATTACGCAATTGGCTTAATGTCATTGGGTCTGACGACGCCGTATTCTCGCATCATTCCTGGCAACTGAGATTTGTTCATATCTTCCCAAAGCATGCCCTGATCAATCGGTTCCTGGCTAAGGCACAGGACCGGCAACAAATTGGAGGCCGTCGTGAACGTTTCCAGTGTTTCTGTTTACCAGCCTTACATAGAGAAAATCACCAGTCAGCTGGATTCCCAGTCGGCCGCCGCGCAGCGCTCCATTGATGAACTGCACCGGCTCTCGGCAAGTTATGAAGTCAAGATATCGGATTACGGAATGATTCAGAGCGATCTGTCCAATCTGCAATCGGCGGCACAAAAAATCAGTGGGATCGATGCATTTTCCCTCTACAGTGCAAAATCTACGGATTCGGCGATCCTCACCGCATCTGCGCAAAAAAATGCACCCCCAGGTACATATAACATCAGGGTTAGCCAGTTGGCTCAAGGCGAAACGCTGGTATCCGCCGCCCGACAGAACCCGTCTGCAGCCATTGGCAGCGGCTCTCCTTCGACGATCAATTTCCAGTTCGTGAACGGCGCCAGTCAAAGTGTCACGATCGACAAAAGCAACAATACCTTGCCGGGGATCGCCGCCAGCATCAACCAGGCGGACATCGGCATCTCTGCCTCGGTTGCATTCAATGGCTCGGCCTTTCAGCTTGTGCTCAACGGCCCCAGTGGCAGCTCGAATGCCTTCAACATCGGGGGGAGCGGAGATGAAGCCGTCACTCATCTTCTGTCCTATTCGAACGGCGCCACAAACAATGCGATGACACAAACCATGGCGGCCCAGGATTCACTGGGAAGCATAAACGGCACACCGTTCACCGGCTATAGCAACGTGGTTAAGGGTATAGCGGGAGGACTTACGCTCAATCTGGGCAAGACGGGCGATGCGGCCATCACCGTTGCCACCGACATGGTGCAAATCACCAGCGCAGTGCAATCATTCGTGGACACCTACAACCGTGTGCAAAGCGATCTGGCCACATACCAGACAGGGGAACTGTCGGGCGACCGGACGTTGCCGGCGCTCAGCAATCAGCTTTCAGATGACCTGAAATCAGGATCGAACCCATCAACTGGCTCGCTTGAGCAAATTGGCATCACGCGCAATCAGGATGGAGCCCTGGCATTCGATGCCAAGGTATTTCAGGATGTTTACGCCCAGGATCCGGCAGGCGTCGCCCGTCTCTTCACCGACAATGGAACCGGCCTCGCCGACCAGATCTCAAAACAGCTCCAGAACGTCCTTCAACCGAGCGGCGGCATCTCATCAACCATCGATCAGCTGTTGACGAAGATCCAGGATAACCAGCAAATGGAGAGCAGCATTGAATATAACTCTATCCAGGACCTGCAGTCTTCCGCACACCAGTATGCGCAGCAACTGGCGATGATGATCGTTACGGACATCGTAAATCAGTTCATGCAAGGCGTTTCGCCTCAGACCAACCGGGCTCCGGAGAAAACATCTGGAATGTCATTTCCCGTTGGCATGGGAACCGGTTCAAGCAATACCTGGCAGTCGAACCGCTTGAACATCACCCCCGGCGTTTCATCGCTTGAAACGCTGATGAACAACCTCGCGACCCAATACAACGAACCATCTCCCGTGTTAAACACGGGCAACCAAGCCTGAGTGTCTTTTAAAAATTAAAGGGGCCAGGCTCAAATCAGTTATTCATTCCCGCCCCTCGGTACACTCAACTCACTGCCACCCTCGCCGCCCCCTGCCGCATCGTCCCGACCACCGCCGCCTGCTCGAACCCGGCTTCCCTGAAACGGCGCAGCACTTCGTCCGCTGCCTCGGGCGCGACACTCACCAGCAGACCGCCGCTGGTCTGCGCATCGGCCAGCAAGCGCTGTTTCCAGGTCTCCACTTGCGGGGCGAAGTCCACGTCATGCCCATAGCTCGCGAGGTTGCGGTCGATGGCGCCGGGGCCGATGCCCTGTTGTGCCAGCGGCAGGGCTTCGGACAACACCGGCACATGGTTGAACTTCACTTCCCCGCCCAGCGCCGAGCCTCGGCAGATCTCCAGCAGGTGGCCGAGCAGGCCGAAGCCGGTGACGTCGGTAAGCGCATGTACACCGTCCATCGCGGACAGCGCGCTGCCCACTACATTGAGCTTGGTGGTGGTCGCAACCATCTGCGCATAGCCTTCGGCGGAGAGCATGTCCTTCTTCAACGCCGCCGCCAGCACGCCTACGCCGATGCCCTTGCCGAGGATGAGCATGTCGCCGGCCTGCGCGCCGCTGTTCTTCTTCAACTTATCGGGATGGACGATGCCCAGTGCCACGAGGCCGTAGATCGGCTCGACGG